>NC_009921.1:5121695-5443391 GCF_000018005.1 Parafrankia sp. EAN1pec | reverse complement strand
GCTTGGAGATGTCGGTGAGGAACGGCCCCGCGGAGATCGTGTTCACCCGGACGTTGGGCGCGAACTCCAGGGCGAGCACGGTGGTCAGCGCGTTGAGCGCCGCCTTCGCGCCGGCGTACGGCCCGAACCGGGGGGACGGGAACAGCGCGCCGCTGGACGAGATGTTGATGATGGAGCCGCCGTCGCCGTCGTGCATCCGCTGTCCGATCAGCGAGCTCAGCCGGAACGGGCCCTTGAAGTTGACCCCGAGCACCTTGTCGAAGAGGTCCTCGGAGGTCTGCGCCGAGGACGGCGCCAGCGGTGACATGCCGGCGTTGTTGACGAGGACGTCGACCCGGCCGAAATGGCTGTAGGCCCGGTCGACGAGGTGATCGCACTCGGCCCAGCGCCCGACGTGGGCCGCGACCGGCAGGGCTTTCCGGCCGAGCTCCTCGACCTGTGCCGCCAGCTGCTCGCAGCTGTCGAGCTTGCGGCTGGCGATCACCACGTCGGCGCCGGCGCGGGCGAAGGCCAGCACCATCTCCCGGCCGAGGCCCCGGCTGCCGCCGGTGACCAGGACGATCTTGCCGGTGAGGTCGAACAGGCCGGCGGGTTGGCCGTCGGCGCTGGTCACAGCCCGAATTCCTGGAGAACGTCCGCGTACCGCTCGCGGGCGGCGGCGCGCCGGGTCGGCAGGTGCTCGGTGGGGAAGAGGCCGGGCGCCGGCCGGTAGCCCTTCAGGACCTGCTTGGCGACGGTGGCCTTGTGCACCTCGGTGGGCCCGTCGGCGAGGGCGAGCTGCGGTACGCCGGCCCACCAGGCGCCGAGCGGGGTCTCGTGGGTGGTGCCCAGCGAGCCGTGCAGGTGCAGTGCCCGCTGGATGATGTCGTGCTGTACCTGCGCCAGGGCGACCTTGCACATCGCGATGTGGGTGCGGGCCGCGCCGTGCGGCTGGGTGTCGATGATCCACGCCGTCTGCAGGACGAGCAGCCGGAACTGCTGGAGCTGGATCGCCGAGTCGGCGACGAAGCCCTGCACGAACTGGTGCTCGGCGAGGACCTTGCCCTGCGTGTGACGCGACAGCGCCCGCTCGCACAGCATGTCGAAGGCCCGCTGGCACTTGCCCACGACCCGCATGGCGTGGTGGACGCGGCCGCCGCCGAGCCGGGCCTGGGCGACCTTGAAACCCTCGCCCGGCGCGCCGAGCATGGCGTCCAGCGGGACCCGCACCCGGTTGTAGCGGATGTAGCCGTGGATGCCCTCGTCGAAGTCGTCCCGCTCGTTGATGGTGCCGACGTTGCGCAGGATCTCGATGCCGGGCGTCTCGGCGGGCACCACGAGCATGGACATCCGCCGGTGCGGGGCGGCGTCGAGGTCGGTGACCGCCATGACGATCAGGAAAGCCGCGTAACGGGCGTTCGAGGAGAACCACTTCTCGCCCTCGATGACCCATTCGTCGCCGTCCCGGGTCGCCGTGCAGGCGAACTCCTTCGGGTCGGCGCCGCCCTGCGGCTCGGTCATCGAGAAGCAGGAGACGATCTCGCCGTCGAGCAGCGGCTGCAGGTAGCGCTGCTTCTGCTCCGGCGTGCCGAACATCGCGAGGATCTCGGCGTTGCCGGTGTCGGGAGCCGCCGTGCCGAAGACGGTGGGCGCCCAGTAGGAGCGGCCGAGGATCTCGTTCATCAGCGCGAGCTTCATCTGGCCGAAGCCGTGGCCGCCCAGCTCCGGTCCCAGGTGACAGGCCCACAGCCCCTGCTCGCGGACCTGCGCCTGCAGCGGCTTCAGGATGGCTCGCGACGCCTTGTTGTGGACGTCGTACGGATCGCCCCCGTGCGGGAAGAGCAGGTCGAGGGGTTCGCACTCCTCGCGGACGAATCGTGCCATCCAGTCCAGCTTCTCCTGGAACTCAGGCTCGGTCGAGAAATCCCACATGCGCCGCTCCGCGGTCGGTCGAGGCCGTCGAGGCCCTGGATATCGAAGCCCCGGAATGTCGAGGCCCTGGAATTGGGATTCAGGTGTCGAGGCGCGACCGGTCTCCGGCCGGCCGCCGGTCGGGGGCGGATCCGACCTCGACACCGCGGGCCTGCGCCAGCAGCGCGACCACCCGCTCGTAGTGCTCGGCGGGTGCGCCGAACAACACCTCGTCGACCTTCACCCGGCGCAGGTACAGGTGCAGGTCGTGCTCCCAGGTGAAGCCGATGCCGCCGTGCGCCTGGAGCGCCTCGCCGGCGAGTGCGCTCATCCCCTCGGCGGTGAACGCCTTGGCCGCGCTCGCTGCCAGATCACCGTCGTCGGCCCCGGCGTCCAGCGTCATCGCGGCGTAGTAGGTCGCGGCGCGGGCGCCCTTGACGAGCGTGAGCATGTCCGCGACCTTGTGCTTCACTGACTGGAAGCTGCCGAGTGGCCGGCCGAACTGCTCGCGCACCAGAACGTGCTCGACGGTCATCTCGAGCAGCCGTTCCCCGGCGCCGAGGGCGTCCGCGGCGGTGAGGACGCCTGCCGCGGCCACCAGCCACCGCACCTGCGCGGGCCCGCTCGCGGCGACGTGGGTCGCGGGTACCCGGAGGCCGGTGAGAGCCACGTCGTACCAGCCGCGCGTCTCGTCGAGCGTGCGGCGGCGGCGGGTGCCGCCGGGCGGCGTCGGCACCAGGACGGCGGCGGGACCGTCGTCCGTCGAGGCGGTCACGAGCAGCCAGTCGACGGCCGCGGCGGCCTGCACCGCCGTCACGTGGCCGTCGAGGACCAGCGCGTCGCCGTCGCGTGCCGCGCGCACCGTGCCGTGGTGGGCGAGGCTGGCCCGCGCCTGGCCGTTGGCCAGCGCGGCCGCCACCGGGCCGAGCTCGGGGTGTCCGGACCGGGCCGCGGCGAGCGCCACCAGCGCGGTCTCGACAACCGGGCCGGGGGCGACCGCGCGGCCGATCTCCTCGGCGACCAGGCTCAGCTCGACCAGCCCCTGGGCGGAGCCGCCCAGCTGCTCGGGCGCCGCGAGGCCGGTCCACCCGAGTTCCACGCCGTGCTGCCACAGCTTGTCGTCGATGTCGCCGCCGGAGCCGACGAGCGAGCGCACCCGGGCGGGAGGGCAGTGGGTGGACAGCATCGTTCGAGACACCTCGCGGAGCATCGCCTGCTCCTCGGTGAGTTCGAAGTCCACGGGGCAGCCGCCCTCCTCGTCGCTGGACCCGCGGACCGTGACGGCCGGCGGCGATCCGCATGATATAGACCAATAATCTAATTATTTGTGGTGGTTGGCAAGGAACTCTGGCGGAGGAAACCCACGGGAGGGATCCGGCCGCTCACGCGAGCCGGGCGATCTCGACCTCGAGGAGTTCGTCGAGCGTGTCGGCCGGGGGCGCGGGGAGCGTGACCGGGGCCTCGCGGGTCGGCAGCAGCACGACGGCCGTCCCCGGCGTCGTCGTCTCGCCGCGCTGGTTCTGGCAGCTCAGTTCGAGGTGTACCTCGTTGCGGCCGTCCACCCGCACCTTGTCGACGACCCGCCCGCGCACCCAGGTGGTGTCGCCGATGTAGTTGAACCGGCGGTGTTCGCAGCGCAGCCGGAACAGCCAGCCGTCGTCGCCCATCCAGTCGGTCAGCGCGTGCGTCAGCCAGGTCTCCCGCATGGCGCCGTAGTCGTAGCTCATCGGCAGCCCGAGCTCGGCGGCGCGCTCGGGCTCCCAGTGCAGGCGCTGCACGGTGTCGGGGATGTTGCGGGAGTTCGGCGGGTACAGCCCCGGCGCCTTCCTGCGGATCCTGCGTGAGATCCCGTACGCGCCGGGCGGGGTGAGCTGCATGCCCCAGCCGACGTGCCAGACGACGATGTCGGTGACGACGAGCGGGCCCTTGACCCGCGGCTGGATCTCCTCGCCGATCTCGACGTCCTCGAAATAGCGGGTCACGGCGCCGCGACGGGTCTCGCGGTCGTAGGCCGCGTCGATCTCGGCGAGCTGGGAGTCGGAGTAGGGCGGGAAGTCGACCGGCGGCTTGGCCGACGACCGCTGCCTGCTGGTGTGGCGTTCGGCGTTGATCCAGGTACCCCGCTGGACGGCCACGATCTCACCCGCGCCGTTGGCGAACAGGAAGTCGTTGGTCACGTGAGCCGACCGGCCCCCGAAGCTGCTCCGCTTGTCCTGGACGCCGACCTGCGCCCGGATCATCCGGCACCGGTCGCCGGCCCGCAGCGGCCGGTAGTACTCGAACTCCATGGCCGCCTGGTACGAGCCCAGGCCGGCGAAGGGGTCGCCCTTCAGCAGCTGCTTCTGCTCCGGCGTCGGGTCCGGCGCGGCGTTCTCGCCCATGCAGTAGAGGAAGTTCGGGGGAGCGATCAACCCGCCCCAGCGGGTGGTGCGGCCGTAGTCGCGCTCGCAGTAGAGCGGATTGTCGTCGCCGTAGCCGAAGGCGAAATGGCGGGTGGCGTCGACGTGCACCTCGGTGATGTGCGGCGGGCGCAGGCGCTGCGGGACCCCGGTCCGTCGCCGCGCCCGTTCGAACGCCTCGTCGGTGAGAACGCCGTAGGCCGAGGTCTGCTGTGTGGTCATACCTGTTCTCCTCTTCTCCCGTCGAGCCCATCGAGCCCGTCGACGTGCGCAGCGTCGTTGCGGCCGCCGTGGTGTCCCGGCGCGCGCGTCAGGTCGCGGTGGGCCGGCGGGCGAAGATCTGCTCCCGGACGAGGGCGCGGCTCACCTTCAGCGACGGGGTACGCGGCAGCGCGTCGACGATCGCGAGGTCGACCGGCCGCTGGTAGCGCGTCAACCGGGCCGAGAGGAACTCCATCAGCTCCGCCTCCGTCGCGGGCGCGCTCAGTGTGACCGCGACCACCGGGACCTCGCCCAGCCGCGGGTCGGCGAGTCCCACGGCCGAGGCCTCGTCGACCGCCGGGTGCTGGGCCAGGGCCTCCTCGATCACGCTCGGCGGGATCTTGAAGCCGCCGCGGCTGATCGCGTCGTCGGCCCGGCCGTGGATGAACAGGAAGCCGTCGTCGTCGATCGAGGCCAGGTCGGTGGTGCGGATCCAGGCACCACCGTCGTCGGACAGCTGTCCCCCGCGCGCCTCGAGCAGCCCGACCGCGCCCGGCGCGAGAACCGTCGCGCTGTCGCGATCCACCACCCGCAGGTCGATGCCGTCGTACGCGCGCCCGACGCTGCCTCGCTTGCGAGTGCCCCATTCCCGCTTGTCGTCGATGGTCCAGCCGGCGATCGCGCCGGCGAACTCGGTGGCGCCGTAGGTGCCGAGGACCGGGACCCCGTAGCGGTCTTCGAAGGCGTCGGCGAGTTCGGCGGGCAGGGGCGCGGTCCCCGAACCGACGGCGAAGACGTTCTCGAAGACGTCCCGAGGCAGGTCGGCGTTGAGCACCATGCGCATCGCGGTCGGGGCGAGGCGGACATAGCCCGGCCGGTGGCGGCGGACGAGCTCGGCCCAGGCCTGGACCTCGAACTTCTCGAGCAGGGCGATGCTCCTGCCCTCCATCGCGTGGGCGATCGCGAAGTAGAGGCCGCTGATGTGGGCGAGCGAAGCCCAGAGGATGGCGGTCCGCCGGTGCAGGCGAAGCTCCCGGCCCTCGTCGACGGGGGTTCCCGCGGCGCGGAACGCCGCGGCCATCCGCTGGTAGGTGAGCTCGACGCGCTTGGGCCGGCCGGTGGTGCCGCTGGTCATCATGAGGACGGCGACGTCGGCGGCGGGCTTGTACGCGGGGGACGGCGGGGCCGGCATCGGGTGCCGGACGAACGCCCGGCCGGGGCCGGTGCGCAGCGCGATCGCGCCGACAGCCGTCGTGGCCTCGACCATCGCGGCGCGGGCCCAGTCCTCCTCGTCGGCGACGACCACGTCGGGTGCCAGATCGACGATGTCCTCGGCCAGGCCGGTGTCCCCGAGGTGCGGGCTCAACGTCACGACCGTCCGGCCGGTGGCGATGGTGGCGATCACGGAGCACAGCTGGCCGGGGCGGTTGCGCAGCACGATCCCGATCTGCCGGGCCCGCGGGTACTCGGCCAGCAGCGCGTCCAGATCGGTGATGGCGTCGGCGTAGTAGGACCAGGGGAAGGTGCGGTCACCGAAGGTCAGCGCGGTCGCGGCGGGGTCGAGCGCCAGCACGCCGAAGATCCGCCGGGCGATCAGGCTGCGGGCGCTGTCCCCGACGGACGACGCCGAGTCATGCGTGCTCATGCGGGCCTTTCCGGATGGTCGATTCCGTGGCGAGCGGGCGGTACCGCGCCATGACCGAGGCGGTCCAATCCGTTCACCGTACGCTATAGGTACAATAAGATAACTGATAGGTCGGTTGCCGGCGAGTGTCCGCCGTCGCTCGGCCGCCCTCGGCGATCTCGTGGCGGAGGTGCCGACCTCGGCGCCGGTCTCGAGGGCGGCCACGTTGACAGGCGGGGAGTCGGCTCCTAGCTTGTTCTCTCAGTTGAATTATGTTCAAGGTAGTGAACTCGATGAAGGGGGTTACCGTGCGGGACGCCGTCATCGTCGAAGCGGTACGGACGCCGATCGGTCGGCGCAACGGCACGCTGCGGGGCGTTCACCCGGTCGATCTGGCCTCGGACGTGCTCCGGACGCTCACCGAGCGTGCGCAGGTCGCCCCCGAACTCGTCGACGACGTCATCTTTGGCTGCGTCACTCAGATCGCCGACCAGTCGACGAACGTCGCCCGCCTGGCCGTGCTGGCCGCCGGCTGGCCGGAAAGCATCCCGGGGGTGACGCTGGACCGGGCCTGCGGCTCGAGTCAGCAGGCGGTCCACTTCGCCGCGGCCGGGGTGATGGCGGGCCAGTACGACCTCGTCGTCGCCGGCGGCGTCGAGTCGATGAGCCGGGTTCCGCTGGGTTCGGCCCGGGCCGTCGGTGAGCCGTTCGGCCCCCGGGTGCGCGCGCGCTACCAGCGGGACAGCTTCAGTCAGGGTCTCGGCGCCGAGGAGATCGCGCACCGGTGGGGCCTGTCCCGGACCCGGCTCGACGAGTTCGCCCTGGAGTCGCACCACCGCGCGATGGCGGCCGTCGACTCGGGCGCGTTCGACGCGCAGCTCGTTCCCGTCGAGGGACCGGACGGCGTCCTCACCGCCGACGAGGGGGTGCGGCGGGAGACGACGCTCGAGAAGCTCGGTGCGCTGAAGCCCGCGTTCCGCGAGGACGGGGTGATCCACGCGGGCAACAGTTCCCAGATCTCCGACGGCAGCGCGGCACTGCTGATCACGACCAGCGAACGGGCGGCCGAGCTGGGCCTGCGACCGCTCGCTCGCTTCCACGCCGGTACGGTCGCCGGTGACGATCCGGTGATCATGTTGACCGCTCCGATCCCCGCGACGGAGAAGGTCCTGAAGCGGGCCGGGCTCACGATCGCCGACATCGGTGTGTACGAGGTGAACGAGGCGTTCGCGAGCGTTCCGCTCGCCTGGGAGATCGAGACGGGCGCCGACCACGCCCGGCTGAACCCGCTCGGGGGCGCGATCGCGGTGGGCCACCCGCTCGGCGCCTCGGGCGCGATCCTGATGACCCGCATGATCCACCACATGCGCGACCACGGCATCCGCTACGGCCTGCAGACCATGTGCGAGGCCGGCGGCATGGCCAACGCGACCGTCATCGAGCTGATCGGTGCCTGAGGCCGGGCCGGGCCCGGGCCGCGGCATCGACGGTTTCTCCCGCCCGTCGCCCCGAGGAGCGTCATGAACCTGAAGTCCGTCCCGGCATTCGTCACCGGCGGCTCGTCCGGCCTGGGCCTGGCGACCGCGCGACGGCTGGCCGCCGCGGGAGCGGAGGTCGCGATCGCCGATCTCAACCCGCCGGGAGAGGACGTCCTCGCCGCGCTCGGCGACCGGGCCGTCTACATCGAGACCGACGTCGCCGACGAGGCCTCGGTGAACCACGCCCTGGACGTGGCCCAGCAGGCGCACGGCACGCTGCGCGCGGTCGTGCACTGCGCCGGTCGCGGCGGAGACCGCGTCCGCATCCTCGACCGGGACGACCGGCCGGGTGCCCTGGACACCTTCGCCGAAGTCGTGCGGGTGAACCTGATCGGCACCTACAACGTCCTGCGCCTGGCGGCCGCGCGGATCGCCGCGGGCGAGATCGTCGACGGCGAGCGTGGCGCCGTCGTGCTGACGGCCTCGGTCGCCGCGTTCGACGGCCAGATCGGGCAGACGTCCTACACCGCGGCGAAGGCTGGTGTGCACGGGATCACGCTCGTGGCCGCGCGCGACCTGGCCAGCCGGCAGATCCGCGTCAACACGATCGCGCCCGGCGTCTTCGACACCCCGATGCTGGCCCGGCTGCGCGCGGACATCCGCGAGGCGCTCGAGCGCACCGTGCCCCATCCCAGTCGGCTCGGCTCACCCGAGGACTACGCCCACATGGCGATCAGCCTGCTCGAGAACCCGTATGTGAACGGCGAGACCGTCCGGCTGGACGGGGCCATCCGGATGGCCGCTCGCTGAACCGTCCCGTCCGCCGGCCGCCGGCGAAACCCGCCTGAACGTCCGTCCGAAACGGGTCCGGCGGCCGGCGCGCCGGCCGGGTCAGGAGAACAGCTCGACGACGGACTTGTTCTTGAGGTCGTCCTTGAGCAGGTACTGGGCCGCGGCCTCCATGTGCGAGCGCCAGTGCCGCTCCGCCATGTCGGCGTTCCGGTTCCGGATCAGGCTGATGAACCTCTCGTACGAGCGGATCACCCGCTGGAAGCGCTCCGGCGTGTCGTTCTCGTCGTAGCGCTGGACCCGCGTGCGGATGTGCGTCGCCACGATGTCCTGCAGGACCGCGCCCTGGACCGCCAGGGTTCTGTTGCCCGAGCGCTGCAGGATCAGTTCGTGGAAGCGGTAGGTCAGCGACGACCAGACGTCGGGGTCCGGCACGAACGTCCCGTGCTTGGCGACCTCGGCCTTCAGCGCCTCGACCACCTCGGTCAGATCGGCGATGTCCTGGTCCTCGCGCCGCTGCGCGAGCAGCCGCGCACAGGCGGGCTCGGAGACCATCCGGGCCTGGTAGACGTCGTCGATCGTCGTCCCCTGGATCTGCAGCTGCAGCCCGACGGCTCGGGCGGCGACCGAGAGGTCCGGCGTGGTCACCTGCGCCCCGCCGCGGCTGCCCCGGCGGACACTGATGAGCGACTCGGCCTCGAGGATGCGGAACGCCTCGCGCAAGGTCGGCCGCGATACACCGAACTGCTCCATCAGCTGGGTCTCGGGTGGCAGGGTCTGCCCGGTCCGCAACTCGCCCCGCACCACCTGACCTCGCAGGTGAGTTGCGATGATCTCAGCGGTCTTCGGGGCGCGCACGATCATGCCGACCTGCGCAGTCGAGCTTCTCAAGCCGCTCACGCACGCTCCAAATCGTCAGCTAGGTATGAATAGAGTAGCTGGTACTCTGATTGGCGTCAGATTCGTACCGTACCGCTCTTCCTACAGATGGTGATGTAGTTAGCTTGTTAAGCTAAGTTAGCGCTAATGGTAGCGTGAGTAGTGCCCAAGCCCCGCGTGGGGGGCGTGGTGGCCGCCTCGTAGCCGGGAAACCCGGATCTCCCGCCCCTCGTCAGCATCCACCGGTGAGGCCGCGGGTGCTGAAGGTCACCGCCTGCACGCTGTCGCCGGCCGGACAGCCGCACGCCGAGGCGGGAGGCGGCCCTCGCGGCTGTCACCGTCCCAGTCGAGTGCCGCCAGCCGTTCCGGCCTGTCTCACCGTGGCACGCCGGGCGCCCATCATCATGGCTGGCTCAGTACCCGTTGGCGCTTGGTCGGCCCTGAGCGCCGTCTACGGCGATGGTGGCTCCGTTCACCCAGCTGGCGCGCTCTGAGGGCAGGAAGGTGACCACGTCCGCGACCTCGTCGACGGTGCCCAGTCGGCGGGCGGGGAAGTCTCGCTGGACGAACTCGTCGAACTCGTTCGGGTGGCGCCGGGAGTACCGCTCCCACCCGCCGTCGGGGAAGAGGACGGATCCCGGGCTCACGGCGTTGACGCGGATGTTGAGCGGGCCCAGTTCTCGGGCGAAGGTCGAGGCCAGGTAGTTCTCCGCGGCTTTGGCCGCCCCGTACTGCGCCCGTGGCGACGGCTTCGACGCGGAGATCGACGAGACGATGACGACCGCGCCGCCGCCGACGTTCGCGACCAGCAGGTCGACGCCACCGAGGGCCGCGGCGGCGGCTTCGACGAAGCGTTCGACCTCGCCCGGTCTGGTCACGTCGGCGATGACGCCGACGACGTCGGACTCGGCGCGTCCGAGGCCCGCTGTCGCTTCCGCGAGCGTGTCGGGATCGCGTCCGCAGATCCCTACCCGGCAGCCTTCGGTCGACAGGCGGGCGGCGATCGCGTGCCCGATGCCGCGCGAGCCTCCGGTGACGAGTGCGGCCTTACCGTTCAGATGAAGATCCACGGAATTTGTGTCCCCGGCTCGTTGGCGACGGCTGTTCGGGATGAACTTTCCGCACCGTGCGACCGGAGGGAGCGCGGCGCACCACCACGGCCACCCCGGAATGCTACTCGGTGAGCCTTGTCGAACGCCTCGACGATGTCTGACGCGATACGACCCGGTCGCTCACCGGGTAGCCGTCGCTGCGCGCCCACTCGCGGATATCGGCGGTGCGGTCGGTTTCCGCGGAACGCGGTGAGGCGGTGCGCGCGCCGCGCCGCCCGCTGTCGGAACGACCACCGGACCGGCGGGCCGCCGTCACGAACGAGGCCAGTGACTCCCACATTTTTGTGGCGTTCGTCTCCGACAGGTCGATCTCATAGCGTGCGCTGTCCAGTCCGGACCGGATGGTCTCGTCGGCCGTCTCCCCACCGATGTCGTCGATCAACGAAACGATGGTCTTCCGCGCCATGAGTGTTCCTCGTTCATACGGGTGGACGGGGTATCCGCCAGGTATTTAGCGCGGTTGGAGGCGTAGGCCGAAGAAGACCGCGTCTGATGTCGCGCTGCTTCACTGGCCGCTTCGCGCGCTGACCAGATCCTCGCCGAGGCGGCTGCGGGTCTCGGATCCGCGGGCGGTGTCCGATCCGGCGGTAATGTCGGCCCCGCCCACGCGGTCCGACCTGGTGCGGAGGTCGTCCCGCAGTCGGGCGAGCGTGCGCGCCATCGCCTTCGGAGTGCTGGTGGTGCGGCCGCTCAGCCGCTCGAACACCATGACGGGCGCCGCGCCGGAGAGCTCGAACGTCTGGCGGAGCCGGGTGCCGGCAGCGGTCGGGGTCAGCTCGAAGCGCCACAGCGTGCTGTCCGGCCTGGTACTGGTACGCACGGTGCGGTAGGCGAAGGCCACGCCCGGCTCGGCGGTGACGATCTCGCATTCCCGGCTCCAGCGGGCGCCCCGGAAACGGTTCCAGCCGCGGAAGCGGGCGCCCGGCAGTGGAGCAGCCGCGCCGTCGAGCCACGCGCAGCGGTAGCACTCCGGGCTGTGGCGCGCCATCCGGATGACGTCCGCGATCGCCTCGTACACCTGCTCCGGGGTGGCCTCGATGACGATCTCGGCCTGTCCTCGCAGGGTGACCGGTCCTGGGCTCGCGGCGGTGACGCCGTAGGCGGCGCGGACGCGGCGCTGGTAGCCACGGCGGGTGAGGGTGAGTAGCGCCGGGAAGACCGGCCCGAGCTGGGCGGCTGTCTCGGCCATCCGGGTCGGGTCGGCCGCGTCGAGCCACGGCAGTACGAACCCGAGCCGGATCTTGCTCCCGCGCTGCATCCGCTTCTCCATGGCGGCCAGTTCGTCGTCCGGTACCCGCTCGCGCAGGATCGGCACGACGATGGACTCCTCGACGGCAAGGTGCTCGTCCATCAGGGTGAACAGCACAGTCGCGGCCGCGGCAAACTCGGCGGCGGCGCCGGCCGAGCCCTCAGCCGAGCCCTCAGCTGTGGCCCGGTCGGAGGTGTCGTCCGACGCGCCGGTGGTGGCGGTCGCTGCCAGTCGGGCGAGTGCCGTGCGGACCCGTTCCATCAGCGGGTCCAGTACGTCGTGGTCACCGGCGAGCCCGTCCAGGACGTCGAGCCCGTCCACGCGGTCGAAGGGGTCGGCGAACCGTCGCAGCAGCGGCCACAGGTGCGTGTCCTCGCCGACATGGTGGTGATGGATCACGTTGACGACCTCGTCGAGGTGCGTCCGCAGCGCGGTGAGCTGGGCCGGTCCGGCGTAGCGGCGGCCGGCGGCCAGCTGCGCGGCGAAGTCGGCCAGGCGGCGCGTCTCCGCGCGGATGCCCTCGTGAATCAGCAGGTAGGCGGTGGCGCTGGCCATCGGAGGTGCTCCCTTCCCTATCATCCCTATGATCGATGCAGCGTGACAGTATTGGACCCAGTAGGGATGGGGTTAAATTGGTCGGCAAGGCGACCCGCGCCTACCACTCGCCGCTGCGGGCCGCCCAGGCCCAGGCCACCCGCGCGGCGATCCTGGACGCCGCGGTCGTGGTCTTCGGTGAGCACGGCTACGCCGGGACCACGATGCGCGCCATCGCGGCTGAGGCCGGCGTCGCGGTCGAGTCGGTCTACGCACTGGCGGGCAAGGCACGCCTGCTGGAGCTGGCGTTGGAACGCGCGGTGACCGGGGGAGAGGACGCCGACCGCGCGGACCTTCCCCTCGCCGAGCAGACCGGCTTCCGGGCAGCGCTGGACGCGCCCGACCAGCGTGAACAACTACGCCTGTTCGGACTGATGAGCATCGGCCCAGCCCGCCGTGTGGCGGCTATCAGCCGGGCGTTCATGCAGGCCAGCATGGTCGACGAAGCTCTCGGGAAGCGTTGGCGGGAGCAGGAGGAACGGCGCTGCGCCGACATGCGGACGTTCGTCGCCGCGGTGGCGGCCCGGGGGCCGCTGCGGCCCGGGCTGACCGTCGACACCGCCGCCCGCGACGTCTGGTCGACTCTCAACTGGTACACCACCTGGCTCCTGCTGGAGGAACGCCGCCTCGATGACCGTGCCTTCGCCCACTGGGTCGAGCACACCCTCGCGGCGCTGCTCCTGCCCGGCTGACGCGGCCTGCCCGGCCACGATCTGACGTGGCGCTTGCCGTCGTGGTCGCTGTGCCCGCGTCGCGGAGCGGCGGGGACTCGGGCGCGCGGGCCGCCGCCCCCGCGGTGACGGCGAGCCCCACCGCGAGCGGGCCCCCCGCGTCGCGGACATCTACCAGCGGGTCGGGCCCTCGGTGGCGGCGGTGACGGTACCGCCGCGGCCCGCGGGCCAGCGGCTCGTTGCTTCGCCCATGATTGCGGGCAGGCTAGGGAAGTGAACTGTTTGTGGCGTGGCACGGGGGTGCGGGCATAGTGGCCAGACAGATGACCTCAGGCCGGGATCCTCCGATGGCAGCAGCGTCACAAGTGGTGCTGCACGCGACGGATCAGACCCGGATCAGCCGCCTGGTGCTGCCGAGCGGTTGTGTGATCCGGAAAGAGCCGCTGGGCCCGGACGCACAGCGCCGGGTGCGCCATGAGGTCGAAATCCTCGAACGGCTGGCGGGAGTCGAGGGCGTCGTGCACCTGGCCGCCGGGGCGGCGCAGTGCGCGGGATCGATCCTGCTGGCCGATGTCGGCGGCACGGCGCTGTCCCGGCGGGAGACCCCGCTGGAGCCGGTCGAGCTGATCGATCTTGCCATGTCGCTGGCGCACGCGGTCGCGGGGATGCACCACCGGGGGGTGGTGCACCGGGACCTCTGCCCAGCGAACATCGTGGTGAGCGAGGACAGTGGGGCGCCGTACCTGATCGACTTCGCGCTTGCCACGACCTTCTCGGTGGTCCAGCCGGAGTTCGCCCAGCACGGGGCCGCGGTCGGGACCGTGCCGTACCTGGCACCGGAGCAGACCGGACGGACCGGTCGTCCGGTCGACCAGCGGGCCGACCTGTACGCGCTGGGAGCCAGCCTGTACGAGCTGGCCACCGGCGCGCCGCCGTTCGGCACGGAGGACCCGATCAGGATCATTCATGATCATCTAGCTCGGGTCCCGGACCTGCCAGGGGCGGTCGAGCCGTCCGTGCCCCCCGCGCTGTCCGAGATCATCATGCATCTGCTGGAGAAGGAGCCTGATGATCGTTACCAGACCGCCGAGGGGCTGGCGCATGACCTCGCGCTGGTACGCCGCGGCGTGGTGGCGGTGCGCCCCGGTGAGCACGATCTCCCGACGCGGCCGCTGGCGCCCTCCCGGTTGTGCGGGCGGGACCGGGACCTCGACCGGCTCGACGCGGCGTTCGCCGAGGCCGTCACCGGGAAATCCCGCGGGGTCCTCGTCGCGGGCGCGCCGGGTGTGGGTAAGACATCCCTGGTCAACGCGCTGCGGCCGATCGCTGCTGGCGTCGACGGCTGGTTCGTCGCGGGCAAGTTCGACCAGTACCGCCGCGACCAGGAGTATGACGGAGTCCGCCAGGGGCTGCGGGCGTTGGGCCGGCTGTTGCTGGCCGAGCCCGAGGACTACCTGGCCGAGGTACGGGAGCGGATGCTGCGGGGCCTGGGCCCCAACGCCGGCCTGCTGACGGCCACCGTGCCGGAGCTGGCGACACTGCTGAAGGTTCCGCCGGAGCCGGGCGATCCGATGACCGCCCAGGCGCGGCTGTCACGCACACCGGTCGAGGTGCTGCGCGCCGTGGTCTCCCCGGCGCGGCCAGTGGTGTTCTTCGTCGACGATCTGCAGTGGGCTGGGCGCACCCCCCTGGGCTTCGTCGACCTGGTCTTCACCGGCGAGGAGCAGATCGCCGGACTGCTGCTGGTCGCCGCCTACCGAGAGAGTGACGTCGCCGCCGCGCATCCGCTGGCCCCGATGCTGGCCCGCTGGTCCGACCGGACGGCCGGCCCGCACCAGCTGCGCCTGGGCAGCCTGCCGGCAGTGGGACAGGCGGCCATGGTCGCCGACATGCTGCACCTGGCTCCGGAGCCCGCCGCCCGGCTGGCGCGGGCGATCGCGCCGTCCACCGGCGGCAATCCGTACGACGTCGTGGAACTGCTCAACTCGCTGCGGCGCGAGGGCGTCCTGACACCAGGCGCGGGAGGCTGGCGATGGGACGGGAAGGTGCTGCGCCGCCGGCTCGACCGGGTGGAGGTGACCGCGCTCCTGGCCGCCCGGATGGCCGCGCTGCCGTCCGAGAGCGCCGAGCTGCTGGCGGTGATGGCGAGCCTGGCGGGCCAGGTAGATCTTGATCTTCTCGCGGTCGCGACAGGCCTGCCGCCGGGCGAGCTCGAGCGGCGGCTCGCGCCCGCCTTCGGCGACGGCCTGCTGATGCTGCAGTGCGACGGGCGACCCGGTGTCCGGTTCAACCACGACCGGACGCGCGAGACCGTGTTGGGTGGCAGCCCGGCGGAGGAGCAGCGCGCACGGCGGCTGCGGCTGGCGCGGCGGCTGGCCGACCGGCCGGAGTTCTTCGCCGTGGCTGCCGAGCAGTACCTGCACGTCGTGGACATGGTGCGCAGCACCGGCGAGCGGCGCAGCGTGGTCGCGCTCTTTCGTCGCGCCGCCGAAGAAGCGAGAGTACTGAGCAACTATCCGCTGGTGGAGAGGTTGCTGAGCGCGGCGGTCGGGCTTGTCGACCCGACCGACACCGACATGTTGATCGCCGTCCACACCGACCGGCATGCCGCTCTGTACTGCCTCGGCCGGCTGGACGACGCGGACGACACCTACCGGACCATCGACCGGTTGTGCACCCGGCCGACCCAGCTCACGTCCGCCACGATGGTTCAGGTCATCAGTCTCACCAACCGGGGTCGCGCCGGCGAGGCGATGCGGCTCGGCCTCGGCCAGCTGCGGCGTCTCGGCATGTCGGTTCCGGAGGAGAACGCGCTCGACGAGGAGATCGACCGCGGACTCGACGAACTTCGTCGGTGGATCGACACCACCAGCGAGTCGGATGATCTGCGCAAGCCGGAGATCACCGACCAGTCCCGCCTCAGCACCATCAGGCTCGTCAACCGGGTCATGGTGGCGGCGTTCTTCCACGACCACACGGTGATGGCCTGGCTGGCCATCAGGACTCTGCAGATGTGGGAACGCTACGGCCCGGATCGTGCCCTGGTGGGCCCGGCCAGCCGCATCCCGATCGTGACCATCGTGCGCAGGGGTGACTACCACACCGGGCCACGCATCCTGCGACGGATCCTCGCGGTCGCGCGGGCTCGCGACTACGAGCCCGACGTGTGGCAGGCACTCTTCACCTACGTGGCCACCTGCGGCCACTGGTTCGCGCCTCTGGAGGACAACCTCCCCGACGGCCATCGCGCGCTGGAGGGCCTTCTGCTGGGCGGCGACCTGCAGAACGCGTGCTGGACCCACTACGCACTGGTGTGCGACCTGTTGGACTGCGCTCCGTCGCTCGACGTCTTCGCCACGGCGGTCGAGGAGGCGCTCGCCTTCGCCCTGCGCACCGGAAACGGGCACGCCGAAGGAACGTTCCGGGCCTACCTCCGGATGGTGCGGGTGCTGCGGGAACCCGTCGAGCCGGCCGGTGACGACGCGGCCGAGCTGGGCCTGCTGGCGGCCGACCCGTTCTCTCTCGCCAACCGGCACGTGGCACGGGCTCTCGCCGCGGCGGTTCTCGACCACCCGGCCGACGCGGCGCGGCATGCCGCGGCCGTGATGCCCTGTGGGGCCGTGATCGGGACGAACTATCCCATGGCGGTGGCGCGGATGCTGCTCGCGATGACGCTGGCGGCACGGGCGCGGGCCGCGGGAGCGGATCAGCGCGACGCCGTGCTGGACGAGCTCGACGAACTGATCGAATGGCTGGCCGCGCGGGCGGCGGACGCACCGAGCAACTTCCTGCATCTGCTGCGCCTGGTGGAAGCGGAACGGGCGTGGGCCGTCGGGGACTTCCACGAGGCGGCATACACGTTCGACGTGGCGCTGCGCGAGGCGTCAGCCCGGATGCGCCCATGGCATCGGGCGTTCACACTGGAACGCGCCGCACGCTTCTACCTGTCACACGGCATGGAGGCGGCCGGCCTCGCGTTCCTGCGGGCCGCCCGGGGCCAGTACCTGGAATGGGGCGCGACGGCGAAGGTCAGCCAACTCGACTGGGCCTACCCGGCGCTGCGGACCGCCGCGATGGCCGCGCCCGCGGGGCCGATCGTCCTCCCGCAGGCGGAGCAGTCCGGGCGCCGCTCGACCGTGGCGACCGGCACTGTCGACCTGCTCGCCGTGGTCGCCGCATCCCAGGCGCTCAGCTCCGAGACCAGCGTGGACGGCCTGCAGGCGAAAGTGGTGGGAATACTCTCCGAGACGACCGGCGCCACCAGCGTCCACCTCCTGCTGCGAGAAAAGGAGCAGGACCGATGGCTGGTACTCACCGGAGCCGGCGGCACCGTCTCGCTCCAGGAAGCCGGCCGGCGGCGCCTGCTGCCGGTCTCGGTCATCCGCTACGCCACCCGCACCCACGAACCCGTCGTCGTCGCCAACGCCACCCGGGACGACCGCTTTCACCGCGACCCCTACTTCGCCGGACTCAACCGCTGCTCGCTGCTCGCCGTCCCCGTCATGACCCGGGGCAGCCTGCGGGCGATGCTCCTGCTGGAGAACCGGATGATCCGCGGCGCGTTCTCCACCGAACGCCTCGAAGGCATGATGATCATCACGGGGCAGCTCGCGGTCTCGCTCGACAACGCCCTGATCTACGCGTCGCTGGAACGCAAGGTCGCCGAGCGAACCAGGCAGCTGGCCGCCACGAACAGGCAGCTTGCCGCGGCGAACCACCAGCTCGAACAGCTTTCGATCACCGACCCGCTCACCGGGCTGGCCAACCGGCGGCGTCTTGGGGAGGTGCTGGCCGTCGAGTGGGAACGGGCCCGGCAGCACGCCGGGCCGATTGCGCTCGCGATGGTCGACATCGACCACTTCAAGCTCTACAACGACCATTTCGGGCACGCCGCCGGTGACCGGTGCCTGCAGCGGGTCGCCGCATGCCTCGCCGGGAACATCGGCGACACCCTGCTCGCCGCCCGCTACGGGGGAGAGGAGTTCACCGTCGTGATGCCCGACACCGACCTGGGCGCCGGTGCCCAGGTCGCCCGGCATCTGTGCCGTGCCGTCGAGGACCTGGCCGAACCACACCCGCTGACGGCCGAGCGCATCATCACCGTCAGCATCGGCGTCACCGCGACAGTCCCCGTCGCCGCCGCTGCGGCCGCCGACGCGGCAACGGGCGACGGCATGGTCGCCTTTGTCAAGGCCGCGGACACCGCGTTGTACCGGGCGAAACACAGTGGACGTAACCAGGTGGAGACCGCAGTGCGTTGATGCTCGCCGCGGCCGGCGTCGCCGCCCTCCTCGCGAACCACGGCCTCTCGGCCTCTCGGCCCTCCCGGCACCGTACGGAGGCCCGATGAACCGTGATCTGCCCGAGGAACTCCACCGGCGCGTGGAACAGTTCCTCGCCGAGCACGACACGGCGACCACGGAGCGCGTGACCTGGCTCCGGGCGCGGTTCGACGCCGGGCTGGCCTGGGTGTCCTTCCCCGAGGGCCTGGGATGGCCGCGCCGACGATCCTCAGGTTCGGGACCGACGAGCAGAAGCGGCGTTTCCTGCGGCCGCTGTGGACCGGTGAGGAGATCTGGTGCCAGCTTTTCAGCGAGCCCGGCGCCGGCTCCGACCTTGCCGGTGTCGCCACCCGCGCGGTTCGTGACGGCGACACCTGGCTGGTCAACGGGCAGAAGGTGTGGATCTCGGGCGCTCACCAGGCCCGGTTCGCGATCCTGCTCGCCCGCACGAACCCCGACGTGCCGAAGCACGGTGGGCTGACCTACTTCCTGTGCGACATGACCGACCCCGGCGTCGACGTCCGGCCGCTGCGCCAGATCACCGGCGAAGCGGAGTTCAACGAGGTCTTCCTCACCGACGTGTCGATTCCCGACAGCCAGCGGCTCGGCGCCGAGGGGGAAGGTTGGAAGGTCGCCAACGCCACGTTGAACAACGAGCGGGTGGCGACGGCCGTGAGGCCGCCGTAGTGCTGGAGGAGCTCGGCCGCGCGGCGGCGCCGGTGGCCGTTCCTCACCAGCGCCGTCGTCGCGACCGCCGTCCTGCTGGAGGCGGAGACGGACCTCCTGCCCCTGCTGGCCGAGGGGAAGCGGACCGCCTGCCTCGTCGTGCCACTCTCGCTCGGCCCCGCCGACGGAGAACTGCCGTCGGTCCGGGCCGAGGCCGGGGGCCGGCTCACCGGCACCATCACCAGCGTGGCGGGGGCCCTGGAGGCCGACGTACTGCTGGTGCCGGCCCGGGCGTGGCCTGTTGGTGCCTCGACACGACGGTGGCCTTCCTCAAGGAACGCCGGCAGTTCGGCCGTGCGCTTGGTGGCTTCCAGGCCTTCAAGCATCGTCTCGCGGACCTCTACACCGGCGTCGAGTCCATGAACGCCGCTGCCCGCCATGCCGCCGCAGCGCTCGCGGCCGGCGATCCGGACGTTCCCGTGACGACCGCGGTGGCGCAGGTCTACTGCGGCGACCTCGCGGTCACCGCCGCCGAGGAGGCGGTGCAACTGCACGGCGGCATTGGGATGACCTGGGAGTACCCGGCGCACCTGTACCTCAAGCGGGCCAAGGCCGACCAGATCGCGTTCGGCGCGCCGGGCGCCCACCGTGTCCGGCGCGCGGGACTCGTCGGACTGGAGACGTGATGATCGAGACTGGAGACGTGATGATCGAGATCGGGGCGTTCCACTCGCCGGGTGTTCTGTGGCTCGAGACGTAGGGCTGGCTCAGTACCCGCTGGCGCTCGGTCGGCCCTGAGCGCCGTCTACGGCGATGGTGGCTCCGTTCACCCAGCTGGCGCGCTCTGAGAGCAGGAAGGTGACCACGTCCGCGACCTCGTCGACGGTGCCCAGTCGGCGGGCGGGGAAGTCTCGCTGGACGAACTCGTCGAACTCGTTCGGGTGGCGCCGGGAGTACCGCTCCCACCCGCCGTCGGGGAAGAGGACGGATCCCGGGCTGACGGCGTTGACGCGGATGTCGAACCTGCCCCGGTACTGTTCCGCGCCGCAGGACCGGTTCCAGGTGGTATCTGGACGCTCGGGAACGACGGGCTCGGCCGGGCCCGGACCGAGCGGACCGCGTGCCAGGCCCGCCCGGGACCACCTCGGTGCTGCCCTCACCGCGCGATCGGAGGTAGCACGGCACGACGGTCACCCCGGACTGGTGCTCAGTGAGCCTTGTCGAAAGCCTCGACGATGTTCGACGCGATACGACCCCGGTCGCTCACCGTGTAGCCGTTGCTGCGCGCCCACTCGCGGATGTCGGCGGTGCGGTCGGTTCCCGCGGAACGCGGCGAGGCGGCGCGCGGGCCGCGCCGTCCGCTGCCGGCGCGGCCACCGGAACGGCGGGCCGCCGTAACGAACGAGGCCAGTGACTCCCGCAGTTTTGTGGCGTTCGTCTCTGACAGGTCGATCTCGTAGTGTGCGCCGTCCAGCCCGAACCGGACGGTCTCCTCGGCCGTCTCTCCGCTGAGGTCGTCGATCAGCGAAACGATGGTCTTCTGCGCCATGAGCATTCCCCGTTCATACGTGCGGACCGTGTATCCGCGATGTATTGCATACCGTATCGCGTAATCGCACGGATGGGCCTGTCGCATCCGCCGAAATCGGCTAATCATGACCGGATGGCTTCCGGATGGGAGCATCACATCGGGCTTGTGGAGCACTCTTGGGTGGCTCATGGGCCGGCGGGTCAGGAGTCGCGGGCGGAGTCCCGTGCGCTGACGCGGTACCGGCCCGGTGGCTGCGAGCGGGCGCGGGTGAAGGCGCGGTTGAAGGCGTAGACCGAGGTGTACCCGACCGACCTGGCGATGCTTTCCAGCGTGTCGTCGGTGTCCCGCAGCCGGCGGGCCGCGAGGTCCATCCGCCAGCGGGTGAGGTAGGCCCCGGGCGTCTCGCCGACTACCGCGGGGAACCGCCGCGACAGCGTGGCGCGGGACACGGAGATCTCACCGGCCAGGGCCTCGGTGGTCCAGGCACGCGCGGGATCCTCATGGAGCTTCGCGACCGCGGCGCCGACAACCGGATCGTCGAGGACGCCCAGCCAGGAGGCCGCGGGCCGGGCCTGGCCGGTCGCAAGCCACACCCGCAGCAGCTGGATGAGGAGGATGTCGACGAGCCTGTCCAGGACGACGGCTGTCCCGAGCCGCGGATGGGCGAGTTCACGCCCGAGCAGCCGAACGGTGTCATCGAGGCACCCCCCGGCGTTGTCCGCACGGATGTGGACCAGGTCGGGAAGCAGGGTGAGGACCTGGGTCGTGACGGCAGGGTCATGCGAGTAGTGCGCGCACAGGATGTGGGTGCGGACCGGGCCGGAGCCGATCCTCACCGCGCCGGAGTCGGCCCACTCCCAGCTGTCGAAGGCGTGCGCACCGGTTCGAGCCAGAGTGTCGGTGTCGCTCGCCAGGACGTGTTCGGTGCCGCTCGGCAGGAGAACGACGTCACCGGGCATGAGCTGGCGCGCGGACTGGCCCGGGCTCGCCAGCCAGGCTGTTCCCGCGGTGACCGCGTGGAAGGCGGCGCCGCGCGAGGCCGCCGCCCACCAGCCCCAGTTCTCCCCGGCCTCGATCCTCGCCCCGAGGGTGCCGCGAACCCCCGAGACCGCCAGCACGTCGGCGAGGACATCCACGGACGCAGCGTACCGGGAGGCCTCATGTGGTGAGGCAGACGGATATCAGAATGAGCATCTCAGGCATCCACGCGCTCATGGCCGCGCCCTACGGTTCATCCATGAACCTCTCTGGAAGCATCGCCCTCGTCACCGGCGCGAACCGCGGCATCGGCCGCCACTTCGTCGAACAGCTCCACGACCGGGGGGCGTCGAAGGTCTACGCCACGGCGCGCAACCCCCGGTCGGCCGACCTCCCCGGTGTCGAGACGCTGCCGCTCGACATCACCGACCCGGACTCGGTCGCCGCGGCCGCCGCCGCGGCATCCGACGTCACGCTGCTGGTCAACAACGCCGGCGTGTCCACCGCGCAGAATCTCGTCACCGGCGATCTGACGAAGATCCGTCTTGAGATGGACACCCACTTCTACGGAACCCTCGCGATGGTGCGCGCGTTCGCCCCGGTGCTCGCCGGCAACGGCGGCGGCGCGGTCCTCAACGTCCTTTCCAGGCTGTCCTGGCTGTCCTATCTCGGGGCCAACGCCTACAGCGCGGCCAAGGCCGCGGAGTGGAGCCTGACCAACGGAATCCGCCTGGAGCTGCGCGAGCAGGGCACCCTCGTCACGGGTCTGGTCCTGAGCAGCACAGACACCGACATGATGGCCGGCTGGGACATCCCGAAGAACGATCCGGCCGATGTCGTACGTGCGGCGTTGGACGGCCTGGAGGCCGGGCGGTTCGAGATCCTCGCCGACCGGGACAGTGCCGAGGCCAAGGCGGCGCTCAGCACCGACCCGGGTGTCCTGTACGCCCAGACCGGATGACGGCCCGCACGCGCGGAACCTTCCGTTTCCTCGGGACGAGACTCGCCGCCGTCGGCTCCTTGCTGACCGAGTCGGCATCTCTCCGGCGACGCGGTCATCGCCTCAGGAAACCCGGGTCACGATCGCACGAGGAGTCCCTGCTGAAAGGGGTAACGACAGGGACTCCCTGTGGCCGGTTGATCGTGATTTAACTCGGATGATCTGGGGGAGGGTGTGAGTCTCCAAGGAACTGCGTGTGGTGAGGTGGGGCCCGAAGCGCTGAGCCTTCAGTTACCGTCGGGTCCTGCACCGCTGAGCACGCTCAGATCATCGTCTCCGATTTTCGACGGGAAGAGGAACGCCCCATGTCCACCAGGACGCACATAACGCTGAACAACGGGGTCGAGATGCCCGCGCTCGGTCTCGGTGTCTTCCAGACCCCGCCGGAGGAGACCCGGTCGGCTGTTGAAACGGCGCTGTCGGCCGGTTACCGGCACATCGACACCGCGGCGGCCTACGGCAACGAGCGGCAGGTCGGCGAGGCCGTCCTCAAGTCCGGTGTCGACCGGACCGACGTCTTTCTGGAGACCAAGATCTGGATCAGCGACTACGGCTACGACCAGACCCTGCACGGCTTCGAGAAGAGCGCGCGCAAGCTCGGCGTCGACCAGATCGACCTGCTCATCCTGCATCAGGCGCTGCCGTCGGAGTTCGACAGGACCCTGGAGGCCTACCGCGCCCTGGAGGCGCTGCTCGCCGACGGGAAGGTCCGCGCGATCGGGGTCAGCAACTTCATGGTCGAGCATCTCACCGCCCTGCTGGAGCGGGCGAGTGTCGTCCCCGCGGTGAACCAGATCGAGGTGCACCCCTACTTCACCCAGCGCGAGGTGCAGGCGATCGACACCAAGCACGGCATCCTCACCCAGGCATGGTCACCGATCGGTGGAATCACGTTCTACCGTGCCGGCAGCCACGGCAGCACCCTGCGGGACCCGGCGATCGGTGAGATCGCGCAAGCGCACGGCAGGACGCCGGCGCAGGTGATGCTGCGCTGGCACCTGCAGCAGGGCCGGTCGGCGATCCCGAAGTCGACGCGACCGGAGCGGATCGCGGAGAACTTCGACGTGTTCGACTTCGAGCTGACGGACAAGCAGCTCGCCGTGATCGATGGCCTCGACACCGGCCGACGCGGCGGCCCGGAGCCCAGCGACATCACTCTTGCGACCTTCAGTAAAGCGATCCCTGAAGCCTGATTACCCCACTTCATCCTGTGAGGCCCCAGAACTCGGATCGAAAATCACAGGAGGTTGACACGCCGCAGCCATGCGTCGACGTCGGCGCCGGCTTGCGTGACTTCTTCGCCGCGTACCGCGAGGCCCGCCCCGATGGTTGCGCCGGGACATGAGGCGGCGTAGTCGAGTTCTGTGGTTCCCAGTCCACTCATGGCGTAGGTCGTGACCGGAAGAACGGTCTTGCCGCTGAAGTCCAGGCTCTCCGTGAACGTCGACATGATCATCGGCGCTCTGACATTCCAGATCGGGCTTCCCAGCAGAATCATGTCGTACCGCTCGATCGAGCGCAGAGGGTTGGCGATGGCCGGGCGTGCGTCGGTGTTCTGTTCACGGACATTTCGCCCGACAGTCTGCTCGTAGTCGTCCGGGTATGGGTCGGCCGGCTCGATGCGGTGAACGTCGCACCGGACCCGCGTGCTGATTATGCCAGCCAGCGCCTCGGTGTTTCCGACGTCAAGGTGATTACGCCCGCCGTAGTAATAGTTCTCGCCCGCCCGGGAGAAGTAGGCCAGCAGAACGGACTGCTCCGCCAGGGCCGGCGTCGCGGGCCGTGCCGAGGGCGAGGACGCTGGCCGAGGTGGCGAGGGCGCGGAACATCCACTGACGGGGACACCGGCCAGCACCGTCGCTCCTGCGCCGAGCGCGCCACGCAGGAGCGAGCGGCGCAGGAGCGACCGGCGCCCGAGCACGGCCGGCCTCTGGCTACCAATGTTTGTCCTCATCGGCCGGTGCTCGGCGCGAGGCTGCGCGAGCCGTGCCGTTCCGTGTACTGAGCCCCGCCCGTGCTCGACAGGCCCAGGCCCGGCGCCGCGGCCCACCCGTGCTCCATGAGGCTCCCTAACGTTGCGGATGGACGATGCCGCGGGTCAGCGCCCGAGCGGCGTCCGACGCGGAACTGCCCGGGTCAGCCGATCGAAACCACCCGCCGGACGCGGCTGGGAGTCCCGGTCGTGAGGGGTCCCGGCAGTACCTCCCACCACCGGTGGGCGTCGCCGTACCGTCGGGCCCATGGACAACCGCGCCGAGGTTCGCGACTTTCTCGTCGGCCGGCGCGCCCGGATCAGCCCCGAACAGGCCGGACTGGCCACTTTCGGTGACACCCGTCGGGTTCCCGGCCTCCGCCGCGGTGAGGTCGCCCACCTCGCCGGCGTGAGCGTGGAGTACTACACCCGCCTTGAGCGCGGAAATCTCGCCGGCGTGTCCGAAACCGTGCTGGACTCCCTGGCCCGGGCGCTACACCTCGACGAGGCCGAGCGCGCCTACCTGTTCGACCTCGCCAGGACCGCCACAGGCCCCGCACGACCGGCACGGGGAAGCCAGCATGCCCGGGTGCGGCCCAGCATCCGCCGCGTCCTGGACGCCATCACCGGCGCGCCGGCCTACGTACGCAACGCGCGCATGGACATCCTCGCCGCCAACGACCTCTGCTTTGCCCTTTACGTCGACATCCTCACTCCGCGGACCCTCCCGGTGAACTTCGCGCGGTTCCTGTTCCTCGACCCCCGGGCCACCGACTTCTTCATCGACTGGCCTACTGTCGCCGACGCCGCCGCCGAGGGCCTGCGCGGTGAAGCCGGCCGCAGCCCGCTTGACCGTCAGCTCTCCGACCTCATCGGGGAACTGGCGACCCGCAGCGACGAGTTCCGCATCCGCTGGGCCCGCCACAACGTCCGCCTCCACCGCACAGCCGTGAAACGACTACGTCACCCGGTCATCGGCGACATCGAACTGACCGGCGACGCCATGGAACTACCCGCGGACGCGCTCACCCTCATCACCTACACCGCCAGCCACGCCGCGGCCCAACAGCAACTCGGCTTCCTGGCCAGCTGGACCGGCGACCAGCGTCAATCCCGGCCAGGCGGCCCCCCGGCGGGAACGACGATCCCGCCGACGTCGAAGTCGAAAGACCTGGCCGAGCCGTCGCACTGACGGCGACGGACTGGCGTAACAGCACGGCCGGAGAACATGTCACCCTCCCCGCCGCCCGCGTGAAGTCGACATCGCTCCTCCGGCGACCTGGCCTTGTCGTCAATCCTGTCGAAGGACCCACCATGGAATACGCCAACCTCGGAACCTCCGGGCTGAAGGTCAGCCGTATCGCGCTCGGCTGCATGAGTTTCGGCAGGCCCGGCACGGGTCGCGACTGGGCGCTGGACGCCGACGCCGCCAAGCCGATCTTTCAGCAGGCCGTCGACCTCGGCATCACGCTTTGGGATACCGCCAACACCTACAGTCGGGGGACGTCCGAGGAGATCACCGGTGAAGCTGTGAAGCGGTACACGAGCCGCGACCAGGTCGTGATCGCGACGAAGCTGTTCGCGCCGATGGGCTCCGGCCCCGGCGGCCGGGGCCTTTCGCGCCGCGCCGTCTTCGAGCAGCTCGACGCGTCGCTGCGACGGCTCGGCACCGATTGGATCGACCTTTACCAGATCCACCGATTCGACCCGCACACCCCCGTCGAGGAGACGATGGAGGCCCTCCACGACGCCGTGAAATCGGGCAAGGTGCGCTACCTGGGCGCTTCCTCGATGTGGGCCTGGCAGTTCTCCAAGCTGCAGTACACCGCGCAGCTGCACGGCTGGACGAAGTTCATCTCCATGCAGGACCAGTACAACCTCGTCGCCCGCGAGGAAGAGCGCGAGATGTTCCCGCTGCTGTCGGACCAGGGCGTCGGCAGCCTGCCATGGTCGCCGCTCGCTGCCGGCCTGGTGACCCGGCCGTGGGGTGACGCGAGCACGACCCGCGGCGCGCTGAACCCGACGGCCGACGCGTCCGGCACCCCGCTGTTCCTCGACAGCGACCGCGGGACGGTCGACGCGGTCCAGCGCATCGCCGAGGCACGGGGGACCTCGATGGCGCAGGTGGCGATGGCGTGGGTGCTGCGCAACCCTGTCGTGACCGCCCCGATCGTCGGAGCGACCAAGTCGCACCATCTCGCCGACGCCGTGGCCGCGCTCGACATCAATCTCGGTAAGGACGAGGTCACCGCTCTGGAGGAGAGCTACACGCCGCGCAGGCCGACCTACTACGGCTCCGAGTCGGGGTACTGAGCCTGTGACCAGATTCCGTCCTCGACGCACAAGGAGCTGATGCCGATGCAGACCTGGTTGATCACCGGCTGTTCCACGGGCCTGGGCCGCGCGCTCGCGCAGGCCCTGCTCGATCATGGCCACAACGTGGCCGCCACAGCCCGGGACGTCGCCCACGTGGCCGACCTCGCCGAGGCGTACCCCGGCCGCGCGCTCGCGCTCGCGCTCGACGTCACCGATGGTGCGCAGGTCACGCGCGCCGTCCAGCAGGCCGAACAGCGGTTCGGTGGTGTCGACGTGCTCGTCAACAACGCCGGCTACGGGTATCGGGCGGCGGTCGAGGAGGGCGACGAGGACGACGTCCGCCGGCTGTTCGCCACCAATTTCTTCGGCGCGGTGTCGATGGCCAAAGGTGTGCTCCCGGGCATGCGCGCGCGACGGCGTGGCGCGATCGTCAACATCTCGTCGATCGGCGCGCGCATCTGCCCGCCGGGATCGGGCTACTACTCGGCGACCAAGGCGGCGCTCGAGGGCCTGACGGGCTCGCTGCGCAGAGAGCTCGGGCCGCTCGGCATCCACGCGATCGTCGTCGAGCCCGGTGCCTTCCGGACCGACTTCGCGGGCCGCTCTCTCCAGCAGGCCGCGACGCCGATCGCCGACTACGTTGACACGGCCGGGCGTCGCCGCAAGGAGCACGACATGACGCACGGCACCGAGCCGGGCGACCCGGCGAAGGCCGCCGAGGCGATCATCGCCGCCGTCGAGTCGGCGTCGCCCCCCGCGCTGCTCGTGCTCGGCCAGGACGCCGTGCGGCTCTTCCGTGACACGCTGGAGGGCCAGCTCGCTGAGCTGACGGAGTGGGAGAAGACCAGCCTCGCCACCGCCGTCGACGCCTAGGCCGTACCGCCGCCCATCCGGACCGACGGATATCCGTCCAGGTCACGAGGGCTTCGTCATCGTCATCAGCACGCAGACGCCACTGACCCGACCGGGGCTACCGGTCGGGTCAGTGGCGTCTGGTCGAGTCAACCGACATCGACCGATTGCCCCCGGGCGAGCTGGCAGATCACTTGCCCTGATGCGTTGACCACGGCAGGGTCCCTCGCTATGGTACTTACATACGTACAAGTGTTCGCATATAAGAACATACGAGTAAGAGCGTGTGTTTAAGGACGTCATGGTCATTGTTGTGACTGTCGAACCGTGGACGAGAAGCCCGGCTCCTGACTCTGTGTCCGCCGGCGGACCTGATCTCTGCTTCCGCTTATCTGTGGGTAATCGCACGTCGGCGCAGGCGTCATCCGTCGCCATCGGCAGCGTGATGTAGTGCAGAGAGATGCTCTGGTCGCAGAGAGCAAACGAGGTTTATGTGGCGTAATCATCCTAGTCGCCGCAACGATACTGATGCATCTGGTCCACTCGCCATCTCCGTATCTTCTCGGTGGCCTGATCGGCGGTGCCGCGTTCTCGCTCGCGTTCGGAGCGCCATGGCGGTTTCCTGAGCCGGCACGGCATTTCGGCATGGCGCTGATCGGGGTCAGCGCGGGCGCGCTGATCGACTCCGATGTGATCCGGCGGATAGCCAGCCAGCCCGTTGAGGTACTCGGGGGTGTCGCCGTCACACTGGTCTTTTCGATGGCGACGGGCCTGGTTCTCGTTTTGTCGCCGAAGGTCAACCTGGCCACGGCGGTCTTCTCCTCGATGGCGGGCGCTGCCTCCGGCGTGTCGGCCATGGCCAAGGAGCTGGATGCCGACGACGCGATCGTCTCGGCCGTCCAGTACGCGCGCGTGGTGGTTGTCGTGGTTTCGCTGTCGCTGGTTGCGCCGATCCTCGACCGCTCCGGGAGTCTCTCGCCGGCCGATCGCGGGCCCGCTGCCGTCGAACCCGTCCTGTGGCAGAGCCTCGTGTTCACGGCACTGTGCATGGGAGTCGGCCTGCTCCTCGCGCAGGTCCTTTCCTTCAGCGGCTCGCGGTTGGTCGTCCCGATGCTGCTCTCGATGGCGGTTGCGCTGGTGGTCTCCGTCCCGCTTGCCGTCCCGGAGCCGCTGCTCGATCTCGGTTACACCATCACCGGGCTTGCCGTTGGGTTTTCTTTCACTGCGGCCACGATCCGCCTGTTGATACGGCTGTTCCCGTTGGTGCTGGTGCAGTTGGTTCTGAGCGTCGGGGGCTGCGCCGTGATCGGAATCGTGTTCGCCCGGGCGGTCGGAATTCCGGACCTCGCTGGATACCTGGCGATGACCCCGGGCGGTCTCCCGGCGGTGACGGCTGTCGCGGTCCAGTCCGGCGCGGAGGTCGGACTGGTCATCACGATGCAGCTCGTACGGGTGTTCGCCGCCATCCTGAGCGCGTCACTCATCGGCACCCTGGTCAGGCGCCGGAGCCGGCTGACGGGTGCCTGACCATCCCGGTCCACCCATCACCGACGATCCTATGTGCGCACAGATATTCATATATGCGAACTCTGCGCTAGGCTGGAGCGAGAGGCCTTGTCAGGGTTGTCGCCGCGGCCCCAGGAGGACGCCATGAGCTTTCCGTCCGTAAGACACGTGACACCGTCCGTCCGCGTCTTCGCCGGCGAGGGCGCGCTCACCGCGCTGCCTCGCGAGTTCGACCGCGCGGGGATCCGGCGGGCGGTCGTGTTCTGCGGGGCCTCGATACGCCGTCACACCGAGGCGGTGGCAAGGGTCGAGTCGGCGCTTGGCGACCGGCTCGCCGGATGGTTCGACGGAGTCCGCGAGCACAGCCCGCTTCCCGCGGTCGAGCACGCGCGCGAGGTCCTGGAGGCGACCGGCGCCGACGCCGTGGTGGCGCTGGGTGGCGGGTCCGCCATCGTGACCGGCCGCGCCGCCAGCATCCTGCTGGCGGAGAAGGCCGACGTTCGCGATGTCTGCACCCGCCGCGTCGACGGCCGGCTGGTCAGCCCGAAGCTCGACACGCCGAAGATCCCCCAGTGGATCATTCCGAGTACTCCGACCACGGCCTACGCCAAGGCGGGAAGCGCGGTGCGGGACCCGGAGACCGGGGAGCGGCTGGCCCTGTTCGACCCCAAGACCCGCGCCGCCGGCGTGTTCATGGATCCCGTGATCGCCGCCACCGCGCCGGTGCCGCTGGTGCGGTCATCTGCCCTGAACGCCTTCGCCATGGCCGTCGACGGACTGCAGTCGGACACGGACGATCCGCTCGCCGACGCGCTGCTGGCGTATGCGCTCCGCCTGTCGAGGGAGTGGCTGCCGCGCCTCGACGTCGCCTCGGACGGGGAGCCGCGCCTGCGCCTCATGCTCGCCGCGCTCCTCGCGGGCCAGGGCAGCGACCACACGGGCACCGGCCTGGCTCAGGCGCTCTCGCACGCGGTCGGCCCGCGCTCCACGGTGGCGAACGGGACAGTCGAGGCGATGCTCCTGCCGCCCACGATGCGCTTCAACACCCAGGTGACGAAGCGGCGCCTCGTCCAGGTCGCGGAGGTCCTCAGCGGCGGACACCGGCCTGACGATGGTGCGGCCGAGGCGATCGACGCCGTCGAGCACCTGCTCGCGGCCGTCGGTGTGCCACGCCGCCTGCGCGACGTCGGGGTTGATCGCGCGGCCCTGCCGGAGATCATCGAGCACGCCATGGACGACTGGGCCATCACCCGTGTCCCGCGCCCGGCGACCCGGGAGGATCTCGAGGCGCTTCTTGACCGCGTCTGGTGAGGGCCTCCCGGGAAGATCCGGGACTTCTGTCGACGCCTGGAACCAGGTAAGCTTGTTTCGTACTTACGAACGAATGTTCGTTAATACGTCAACGTGGGGATGTGGGGCGACGGCGGCGGCCGGCCGCACCTCACGGGACGCGACGGTCGTCGTCCCGGGCGGCGCCGAACCAGAGGAGGTACGCGGGATGTCACTGGGCCTGGTCACTGTCGATCTTCAGGGAAGCGTGGCGGTGGTGGAGATGCACCGACCGCCGAACAACTTCTTCGACGAGGCCAGCCTCCGAGAGCTGGCTCAGGCCCTGCTGCGCGTCGACGCCATGCCCGAGGCGCGCTGTGTGGTGCTGTGCGCGGAGGGGCGGCACTTCTGCGCGGGCGCTGATCTGCGCGACGTCGACGCGGACGGACTGCGTCGGGTCTACCGCGAGGCGTTCGCCATCTTCACCGCACGCAAGCCCGTTATCGCCGCCGTACAGGGCGCCGCGATCGGTGGTGGTCTCGGGCTGGCCCTGGCCGCCGACTTCCGGGTTGCCGCCGAAAACGCGCGGTTCAGCGCGAACTTCGCCCGGCTGGGCTTCCACCAGGGCTTCGGTCTCTCGGTCACCCTGCCGGCGGCTGTCGGGTCACAGAAGGCGCGCGATCTGCTGTACACAGGTCGCTCGGTTAACGGTGCTGAGGCGCTCGCGATGGGGCTGTGTGACCGGGTCACGGCGGCCGACCCGCGGGAGGAGGCGCTGGCCTGGGCCCATGACGTCGCCCTGTCGGCGCCGCTGTCCCTGCTGTCGATCAGGTCGACCCTGCGGCGTGAGCTCGTGGCGCGGGTGTCGGCGGCTCTCGACCAGGAGGCTGCCGCGCAGGCGGTCCTGCTCGGGACCGACGACTTCCGGGAGGGAGTCCAGGCTTCAATCGGCAAGCGGGCACCATCCTTCACCGGAGCCTGAGCAGGTGTTGCGCCGAGGTCGGGGTTAAATATGGCCATGACCGATCATCCGTCCCCGAAGCTCGACGGTGCTCCGCAGAACCACCGGACGATCGACCGGGTTACTCGCATCCTGGAAGAAGTCGTTTACAACCCGGGAATGACGTTTGTAGAGCTGGTGCGGGCGCTGGACGCTCCGAAAAGCTCTGTGCACGGCTTCGTTCGAGGGCTTCTCGCCGCAGGGTGGGTCTATGAGGACAACCACCGTTTCTACCTGGGCCCCGCGCTGTACGGTCTGACGCTCGCCAGCGGCAGCTTCCGTGCCGGAATGGTGACCGACGGCGACGTGGCCGCGCTTTATGGGGCGGCGGGTGTCACGGTCTTCCTGGGCGTCCAGGCCGGAGACCACCTGATCTACGTGTCCGAGTTCGGCGCGGACAGGCTGGCGGGTTTCGCGGCGCGGAACAACATCCGCCGTACCATGCTGGGGACGGCCGGCGGCAAGGCGATTCTCGCCGCGCTTCCCGCCGCCCAGCGGGACGCATACCTGCGCCGACGGAATCCGGACGAATCCGCGCTCGTGGATCAGTTTCTCGTGGAGTACGAGGACATCAGGAGAACGCGGATCGCCCGGAACACGTTGCACGGAGGTACCCGCTTCGCCATCGCCACGGTCGTGTCGGGCCAGTCGGGCGAGCCGGTCGCCGAGGTCACCCTTGTGGGTCCCAGTACTGAAATGCTGCCCCGGGAAGAGCAACTGGCAGATCTGCTTCTCGGGCACGTCGACTCGTGGCGGCGGCGAGCGCCCGGAGGCGGTAGGAAGCAGGGTCGAGCGTCCGGCCGGTAAATTTCTGATCGTAGATGACTGGTTGCCGGTGACGGTCGGGGGATCGCAGAGACTGCGCGCTGTGAATCACCGGGTTCGTTACCGCCACTGGTTTACAGTCGAATCGGGAGTATTTGTGTCTGCTCATGCTCGGTCCGCTCGTGCTCGCCGGTCGTGTCTGGCTGTTCCGGCTTCGAACGTGAAGATGTTGGGGAAGGCGCAGGGTCTTCCTGCCGACCAGATCTTCTGTGATCTGGAGGACTCGGTTGCCCCGGGGGCGAAGGAGTCGGCGCGGGGGAACGTCGTGTCGGTGTTGAACGAGGGTGACTGGGCGGGTAAGACCCGGGTTGTGCGGGTCAATGACCTGACGACGAAGTGGACCTATCGTGATGTCGTGACGGTGGTCGAGGGTGCGGGGGCGAACCTGGACTGTGTGATGCTGCCGAAGGTGCAGACCGCCGCGCAGGTGCAGTGGCTGGATCTGTTGCTGACGCAGATCGAGGAGGTGATGGGTTTCGAGGTCGGGCGGATCGGTATCGAGGCGCAGATCGAGAACGCGCTGGGTCTGTCGAACGTGAAGGAGATCGCGTTCGCCAGCCCGCGGATCGAGACGATCATCTTTGGTCCGGCGGATTTCATGGCGTCGATGAACATGCCGTCGCTGGTGGTGGGTGCGCTGAACCCGGATTATCCGGGGGACCCGTTCCACTATGTGCTGTTCAAGATTTTGGAGGCGGCGCGGGCGCGGGGGGTGCAGGCGATCGACGGGCCGTTCCTGCAGATCCGGGATGTGGAGGCGTTCCGTGGGGTGGCGAAGAAGTCCGCGGCGTTGGGTTATGACGGTAAGTGGGTGCTGCATCCGGGGCAGATCGATGCCGCGAACGAGGTGTACGCCCCCCGGCAGGAGGATTACGACCACGCTGAGCTGATCCTGGACGCCTATGCCTGGCACACCTCGGACGAGGGTGGGCTGCGGGGCGCGGTGATGCTCGGGGACGAGATGATCGACGAGGCGAGCCGGAAGATGGCCGAGGTGATCGCGGGCAAGGGGCGTGCCGCGGGTATGGCGCGTACCGCGGCCTTCGAGCCGCCGGCCGGCTGAACCCCGGTCTGGCTGTTTCTCCGTCGAGACCTCAAGGACACAGGAGCCGTTATGGGCAGGATCGCGCAGACCGATGGGCTGACCGAGGTGCAGTCCGACATCCTCGCGGCGGTGCGGTCGTTCGTGGACAAGGAGATCCTGCCGAACGCGGGCGATCTTGAGCGTAAGGACGAGTATCCCGAGGCGATCGTCGAGGCGATGAAGGAGATGGGCCTGTTCGGGATCACGATCCCGGAGCAGTACGGCGGTCTCGGTGAGTCGTTGTTGACGTACGCGCTGGTGGTGGAGGAGATCGCCCGCGGGTGGATGAGCGTGTCCGGGGTGATCAACACTCATTTCATCGTGGCGTATCTGGTGTTGCAGCACGGTACCGACGAGCAGCGGGAGCGGTTGTTGCCGCGGATGGCGACCGGTGCGCTGCGTGGGGCGTTCTCGATGAGTGAGCCGGGGTGTGGTTCGGATGTGTCGGCGATCACGACCCGGGCTGGCCGTGACGGCGACGAGTACACGATCACCGGGCAGAAGATGTGGCTGACCAACGGTGCCCGTGCGGGTCTGGTCGCGACGTTGGTGAAGACGGATGAGGGTGCGGAGTCGGTCTATCGGAACATGACGACGTTCCTGTTGGAGAAGGAGCCGGGGTTTGGTACCGACGGTGGTATCACGATTCCCGGGAAGCTGGAGAAGCTCGGGTACAAGGGTGTCGAGACCACGGAGATGATCCTGGATGGTCATCGGGTGCCGGCGAGTTCGATCCTGGGTGGCCCCGGGGGGGCGGGTCGTGGTTTCTACCAGATGATGGATGGGGTGGAGGTCGGGCGGGTCAACGTCGCGGCCCGTGCCTGCGGGATCATGATCCGGGCGTTCGAGTTGGCGATCGCCTACGCTCAGCAGCGGCGGACGTTCGGCCATCAGATCGCCGATCATCAGGCGATCGCGTTCAAGCTCGCGGACATGGCGACCAAGGTCGAGGCGGGTCATCTGATGATGGTCAACGCCGCGCGTAAGAAGGACAGCGGGCAGCGTAACGACGTCGAGGCCGGGATGGCGAAGTACCTGGCCAGTGAGTACTGCCATGAGGTGACCACCGAGTCGTTCCGGATCCACGGCGGCTACGGGTACTCCAAGGAGTACGAGATCGAGCGTCTCTACCGGGAGGCCCCGTTCATGCTCATCGGCGAGGGGACGTCCGAGGTGCAGAAGCGCATCATCAGCCGCGCCCTGCTCAAGGAATACAGACTTCGCTGAACGGGTGATGCGTCCGGCGGCGAGCGGGCCCACGCCGTCGGCGGGCACGGTGTCCGGCCCGCGACGACGGCGTGTGCCTCACCGGTCGGCCGGTGCCTCCTTCCGGCTCGGGAGCGCGATGACGGCGGATCCGGGCATGACGTTCGTGTCCCGTTGGTTGGTCGCCCAGGTCTCCACGCGCACGACATGGTCGCCGTCGGCGTCGATCTCCTTGGCCACCACGCGGCCACCCAGTCGCACCACGTCCGAGAGGTACACGTGGCTGCGGTACTGGCCGTGCAGGGCCTTGAGCGTGCCGTCGTCGCCCATCCAGCTGGTCAGGGAGTGGATCTGCCAGCAGGTGCGCTGGATGCCGACGTCGTAGGCGATCTGGGCGCCCTGCAGGCGGGCCGCGTAGTCGTTGTAGTGCACCGAGTAGACCGGTTCGAGGGCGTGTGTGTTCGGATCGCGGAACGCCCATTTCGGGTGCTTGTGGTAGCGCCGCAGCGCGACCCCGTGCGCGGACAGCCGGGGAATGGGAGCGGCACCCGCGGCGATGTAGGCGATGAAGTCGGTCAGCCCGATCGGGCCCTTGGTGATGACGTCGATCTCGTCACCGACGGCAACGTCGTCCCAGTAGCGCGGCTCCGCGCCGCGGGGGCGTTCGGCGAGGACGTCCGCCTCGATCGCGGTGAGCTCGCTGTCCGTCCACGGGTGGGGCAGCTCGATCTTGCGGGAGTCGCGCCGCTTCTGCATCTCGCCGCGCTCGAAGCGCATCCGGGAGCAGATGAAGGTCGCGACCAGCTCGCCGTGCTGGTTGCGGTACTCCTGGCGCAGGTAGTCCTTGATGCGGCGGCCGCCGAAGTTGCTGTCGGTCGGCCCGTCGAACCCGTCGAACACCACGGTGGCTGTGATCTTGTCGTCGAGTCGGATCGGCCGTTCGAAGGTCATGGTCGTCTCGGCATGGAACCCGCCCAGGCCGCGCCACCCCACCTGGACGGAGCCGAGGCAGGCGAAGACGAAGCTGGGGGGAGCGACGATGCCGCCGTGCCGCGTCCCCGCCGCATAGTCGGCGTCGGTCCACAGCGGGTTGTCGTCACCTATCCCCTCGGCGAAGCGCAGGATGGCGAGGCGGGTCGCGTACTCGTTGTTGACGCAGGCGTCGGTGCGCAGCTGCGTCCCGATCAGCGCCCGCATTTCCTCCAGCAACTCGTCGGTGAATTTGCCCAGCGCCAGTTCTCTCGCGATGCCGTCGGTCTTTTCCTCGTGTGTCGTCGTCATCTGCTCCCAATCTGTGTACGTGCGGAGGGTCCGGGTGGGGGGCGTCCTCGGGGCCTCGGACCTGCCGGGGCATCACGGCCCTGGGTGGCCGTTGCGACGCGGCGGGCATGGACCGAGGACACGACGCCCCCGGTGGGTGCGGTGGCGGGCCGAGCCGACGAGTCCCTGCGCGGGCCCGCGCAGCGGGGACGAGGCCGGCGGCTGCGCCCTGGCCGCCGGGTCGTAGCCGGGGTCTGCGGGCGTGCCGGACGAGCCGCCGTGCGCCGTGACCGGAGCGCGGCCGACCGCGGCCTCGATGGACGGCATCGACCAACCCCCTCGCTCGTTCCTAAATCAGAACGTCGGGTCGCCATTACGGATACTTCCATCGCGTGGCGTGGGTGTCAACGCGGTCCGGGCAGGCCCGGTCCGCGCGGATGGCTCGCGTGGGGCTATTGACTGCCCGCGATGACCACGGCTAATTTCCCTCCAGAGTTCCCGATTGGAGATGCTAGTTCGTATATACGAACACGGGTGGGCTGCGGATCGTGGTGCCGCGGCCCCGACCGCGCACCTGACGGTGCGCGGTCGGGAAGTTCCCGAACGCCGGTCATCGTCCGGATCTCCCGTGGTCCGGCGAGGCGTCGGCAGTGTAGACGCCGGAGACACCTGTCCCGCTCCGTGACGAACAGCCATGGGAGCCCCGGCTACCGGGTTGGGCCGTCTGTATGGCAGGTGGGGCGAGGCGAGGAGCCATCCATCGGGAAAGGAGCGCCTGCTGGGCATCCACCAGGTGGCGGGTGCGCAACCCATAGAAGCCCCGGAAAAAGCCTGCCGAAGGCAATGAATAAATAGATCATGTCCGGCCCGTCCGGGTCGCCCGACAACTCGTGGAGTTTGCCTGATGACGCTACAAGATGTACCTGCGCGGGGTCCAGCCTCCGACCAGTCTGTCGCCAGCGATAACGGGTCGGACCCGAAGAAGATGCGCAAGGTCGCCCTGGCGAGCTTAATGGGAACCGTCGTCGAGTTCTACGATTTCGGTATTTACGCCACCGCGGCGGCGCTGGTCTTCGCGGATGCGTTCTTCCCGGCCCTTGGTGGCCATTCCGGTACCGTTGTTTCGTTCGCGACCCAGGGCGTCGCGTTCGTCGCCCGCCCACTGGGGTCAATCCTGTTCGGGCACTTCGGCGATCGGCTCGGGCGCAAGCGGACTCTGATCTTCACGATGTCGCTGATGGGCGTGTCCACCGTGCTCATCGGCGCGCTGCCCACGGCGGGGAGCATCGGGGTCGCGGCACCCATTCTGCTCGTGCTGCTCCGCGTCGCGCAGGGCATCGCCGCCGGTGGCGAGTGGGCGGGTGCGACGCTGTTCACCTCCGAGCATTCACCGAAGGGCCGTCGCGGCTTCTGGTCCATGTTCACCAATCTCGGCGGCGCGCTCGCGAACATCCTCGCCCTGTCCACGTTCCTCGCCGTGGCGCTCTACATGAGCGACGAGACCTTCACGTCCTGGGGATGGCGCCTCCCGTTCCTGGGCAGCTTCGTGCTTATCGCCGTCGGTCTCTACGTGCGGCTGAAGATCGAGGAGACCCCCGCGTTCGAGGCCGAGGCGAAGCGTCAGCGCAGTGGTCGTGGGCTGCCGTTCAAGGAGGCTGTGGTCAACCAGTGGAAGGAGCTCCTGCTCGGAGCGGGCGCGTTGGTGACGGCCTTCTCGCTCGGCTACATCGGGATCGCATACCTGACCCACTACGGCACCGCCACGCTGGGCCTGAGTCGACCCGAAGTGCTGACGGCCGGCATTGTCGGCAATGTTGTGAATGGTTGCGCAATCATCTCGGGCGGCATTCTGAGTGACCGGTTCGGCCGTCGGCGGGTCCTGCTGGCCGCCAACACCGTCGGCATCCCCTGGGCGCTGGTCCTGTTTCCGCTGCTGGACACGGGCACACTTACCGCCTTCTGGGTCGGGATGGCGGTGACCTTCCTGATCGCCGGTCACGGATTCGGCGTCGCGGGGTCGTTCCTGTCCGAGCTGTTCCACACCCGCTACCGCTACACCGCGGCCGGGCTCTCCTACAGCCTCGCGGGCGTTGTCGGCGGCGCGGTACCTCCGCTCGTCGCCGCCAGCATCATCGGAAACCACGGCGGATTCGTGTTCGGCCTGTTTTTGGCCGCCTACTGCGTGGTGAGCCTGCTGTGCGTACTGGCTCTGCGGGAGACCGTCGGCAACGAAATGATCGAGACGCCCGCAGCGCAGCAGGGGGTGACATCGTGAAGCTGACAGTCACAGCTGTCTCGGTCGGTCGCGTCTTCGGCCTCCAGAAGGCCGCGCTCACCTACCTCCGGGGCTGGGGCGAGACCCTGGACATCCCGCTGATCATGTTCGTGATCCAGGGTGGCGCCACTCCGGTGATCGTCGACACCGGGGCCGACCTGAGCCGCGCCTGGGAGCACCACCGGATCAGGATGGAGCAGACGCCCGAGGAGCTGCCCGACGCGGCGGTGCGCGCGCTGGGCATCGACCCCGATGAGGTGGGCCTGGTCGTCAACACCCACCTGCACTGGGACCACTGCTCGAACAACCACCTGTTCCCCAATGCCCGAATCGTCCTTCAGCGGCGCGAGATCGATTTCGCGCGGAGGCCGGTCGAGTGGCATCGGCGCCAGTTCGAGGCCGTGCCCGACCTGATCCCGGCGTGGCTACGCGCCGAGGACCGGATCGACGCGATCGACGGCGACACCGACCTGGCGCCGGGGGTCTCGGTGGTCGCCCTGCCCGGTCACACGCCGGGTTCGCAAGGGGTCGTGGTCGAGGCTGAGACGAACCGCTACCTGCTCGCGGGTGACTGCGTCGATCTGTACGAGAACTGGGCGGGCGACGCGGAGGCCGACCGCATCCCGTCCGGCTTCTTCACCGATCTCGTGGCCTACGAGGAGAGCGTGCGGCGGATCGAGCGGTTCGGCTGCGAGGTGATCCCGAGCCACGACCCGCAGGTGGTCGAGCGTCGGGTCTTCCGTTGAGCGCACGCTGCCATGGGCGATTGCAGGTCGTCAAGCGCCTGTCGGCAGTCCGAGTTTGTTTGCGAACAAGTCCGTCGAGCCGAATACGCGAGCAGACGGGCAGATGACCATTGCCGAGCCCCGTCGGCCGCATGGCCCGCGTGGACGGCGGAGAGAGGAAGCGGCGATGAGCGGCCCGATCCCATCGTGGGGACGCGATGTCACTGTCGAACAGGTAGGCGGCGTTCCGTTCCGAATGTACGAGCCGCGGGCGCGGAGGCTGGAGTCCCTGCTGGACCATGCCGACCGCTGGGCGGGCCGGGCCCACGCCGTGCAGGGCGACGTGCGGCTCGACTTCGGCGACCTCGTGCCCGCGGTCGGTCACAAGGCGGCCCAGCTGAGGCAGCACGGGGTGGGCCGTGGGGACCGGGTCGCGCTGCTGGGCTGGAACAGCCCGGACTGGGTGGTGAACCTCTGGGCCACCTGGTGGCTCGGGGCCGTCCCGGTCCTGGTCAACGCCTGGTGGAGCACCCGAGAGATGGAGCACGCCTTCACGGCGCTCACACCGGTCGCCGTGCTCGCCGACCGCCGGCTGGAGCACAAGGTGCCAGCCGGGAGTCCCGTCGCGCCGTGGCTGATGGCCGACGCGGTCGACGGTGCGCCGCCTGAGCGTCCCGATAGCGACGACGAGAACGAGCCCGCCCTGATTCTGTTCACCTCCGGCAGCACCGGATTCCCCAAGGCGGTCGTGCTCTCGCACCGCTCGATCATCTCCGGCCTGCACTCACTGCTGAGAATCACCAAGCGGCTTCCGCAGGAACTCGAGGGCGCGGCGCCCAGCGTCGCCCTGCACACGGGGCCGCTGTTCCACATCGGCGGCGTACAGACCCTCGTGCGAGGGGTCGTGGTCGGCGAGACCCTGGTGTTCCCGGAAGGCAAGTTCGACGCAGATGCGGCGATGGACCTCATCTCCGCGCATGGTGTCACCCGCTGGAGCGCGGTCCCCACCATGGTCAGCCGGCTGCTCGACGCCCAGGCACAGCGGCCGGTCGACCTGCACAGCCTGCGGTCACTGACACTGGGCGGCGCCCCCGCCCACCCCAGTCTGTACCAGCGGATCCGCGACGAGCTGCCGTCCGTCCAGGCCCGCGTGGCCACGGGTTACGGCCTCACCGAGAACGGTGGGCAGGCCACCGCGGCCAGCGGCCGCGACACCCGTGACCGGCCCGGCTGCTGCGGCCTGCCGCTACCGACCGTCGAGATCTCCTTCGGTGACCGGACGCCGGGCGGGGACGGCGAGGTCCTGCTCCGCGCCGCGTCGCAGATGCTCGGCTACTACGGGGAGGCGTCCGGCCCCATCGACGCCGAGGGGTGGCTGCACACCGGTGACCTGGGCTACCTCGACGAGGACGGCTATCTCTGGGTGACCGGTCGCAGCAAGGATCTCATTCTGCGTGGGGGCGAGAACATCGCGCCGCTGTCGGTCGAGCGCGCGCTGGTCGGCGTGCCCGGCGTTCTCGACGCGGCGGTGGTCGGCCTGCCGCACGTCGACCTGGGGGAGGAGGTCGCGGCGGTCGTGGTGGTCGACGAGGCCACCGCGGGCCGGCCGGATCTCGCGGAGTACGTCATCGAGGTCCTGCGCTCGGACCTGGCGTCCTTCGCGATCCCGACCCGGTGGCGCTTCCAGACCGAGGAACTGCCGGTGCTCGGGTCGGAGAAGATCGACAAGCACGCGCTCGCCGCGGAGTTCGCCGCCGAGACCGCCGCTTCCCGGTGAACATCCCGGCCTCGGTGCGCGCCGCGTCGGCGCGCACCGAGGCCGGGTACGGCTGCGGCACGACACCCCTGCCGAAGCAGCGCCTACGAAGCGGCGCCGGCCAGAACCGAGTGCGAGGAGAGGCTGTGTCGCGTTCCGCGCTTGTCATCGGTGGCACCGGGCCGACCGGGCCGGGAGTGGTGCGCGGACTGCTCGACCGCGGCTTCGACGTGACGATCCTGCACGGCGGCCAGCACGAGGTCGAGCTGCCCGCCGAGGTCCGCCACATCCACACCGACCCGCACTGGCCGGAAACGCTCGGCGCCGGCCTGGGCCGGGCGGAGTTCGACCTCGTGGTGGCCCAGTACGGGCGGCTCGCGGTCACCGCGCAGGTCCTCGCCGGCCGCACCGACCGGGTGGTTGCCGTCGGGGGTGCCCACGGCTCCCTCGCGCATGCCGCCGATCCGCGCTGGGGAGCGCTGGGTCGGCCCGCCCTGCCCCCCGAAGAGGGCGAGCACCTGGAACAGGACCCCGCACACGGCACGCTCGCGGTCAGGATGGCCGCCGCGGAACGGGCCCTGTTCGACGCCCACGCGGCAGGCGCGTTCGCGGCGACCCTGCTGGCCTATCCCGTGGTCTACGGCCCACGGCAGATCGCGCCGCACGAGTGGTGCATCGTGCGGCGGATCCTCGACGGCAGGCGCCGCATCGTCGTCGCCGACGGGGCCATCCGCATGGAGACCAGGCTCTACACCGAGCATGCGGTGCATGCCGTGCTGCTGGCGGTGGACCACCGCGCGGCCGCGTCCGGGCGCAAGTTCGTGGTCGCCGACGACAACGTGTTCACGATGCGCCAGCGCATCGAGTTCATCGCCGCCCGGCTCGGCGTGGACGTGGAACTGGTCGACATGCCCTACCCGCTGGCGACCCCGTGCCACCCGTACTGGCGCCACGGGCCCGACCACCGGCTGCGCGGCAACGCCCGCATCCGGGCGGAGCTGGGCTACGCCGACACCACCCCCGCGGCGGACGCCCTCGGCGCGACGGTCGGCTGGCTGCTCGAACACCCGCCGGTGCCCGGCGGTCCGGAGGAGAAGCGGCTCGGTGACCGGTTCGACTACGCCCATGAGGACGATCTGATGGAACGCTGGGCCGCGGTGCGCCGCGACTGGTCCGATGACGCGGACCCGTTCCGGCCGACCCATGCCTACCGCCACCCGCGCCGTCCCGACGAGACGTGGTACCCAGGCGGTACGGCCACGCCGTAGTCGTTCCGACGTGGCCGTACCGGCGTACGGCTCAGGACTCGGCGATGGTCGCGACGTCGAGCACGAACCGGTACCGGACGTCGCCGGCACTGAGGCGGTCGTAGACCTGGTCGAGCTCCTTCGCCGCGACGACCTCCACCTCGGCCCTGATGCCGTTCTCGGCGCAGAAGTCGAGCATCTCCTGCGTCTGCGGCATGCCGCCGCTCATCGAACCGGCCAGCACGCGCCGGTTCGTCAGCAGCGTGTAGGGGTCGACGCGCAGCGGCTCGTCGGGCACGCCGAGGTTGACGAACGTGCCGTCCAGGTCGAGCAGGTCGAGGTGGGAGGACAGATCGTAGTTCGTCGGGACCGTCGACACGATCAGGTCGAACGAGTCCCGCAGCGCGCCCAGGTCGCCGGTCGTCCGGTAGTCGTCCGCCCCGAGGCGCTCGGCGTCGGCGCGGCGGTCCTCGGTGAGTTCCAGGACCGTCGTGCGCGCGCCGAGCGCGTGGGAGATCTGGACGCCGATGTGCCCGAGCCCGCCGAACCCCAGGATGCCGACCCGCCTGCCGGGGCCCGCGCCCCAGCGCTGCAGCGGCTGGTACATCGTGATGCCCGCGCAGAGCAGGGGGGCCGCGGCGTCCAGCGGTAGGGCATCGGGGATGCGGGCGACGAACCGCTGGTCGACGACCACGAGTTCGCTGTACCCGCCCAGCGTGGTCGCCCCGTCACGACCCACCCCGTTGTAGGTCAGCACCTTGCCGCGGCGGCAGTAGGACTCCTGCCCCGCGCGGCAGGCGGGGCAGTCCCGGCACGAGTCGACCAGGCAGCCGACGCCCACGTGGTCGCCGGCGGTCAGCCCGGCGACCTCCGCGCCCACCTCGCGGACGATGCCGGCGATCTCGTGACCGGGCACGATCGGATAGCGGGTGTGCCCGAACTCCGCGCGGGCGTGGTGGACGTCGGTGTGGCAGACCCCGGCGTAGGCGATGTCGATCAGCACGTCGCGCGGGCCGACGTCGCGGCGCTCGACGGTGATCGTGCTGAACGGTGCCGTCGGGCCGCTCATGGCCCGGGCCTTTGCGGTGATCACGATGACTGCCTCTCGATGGCTCGCCGGGTCCGGGGTTCAGCTGATGAGCGACTGGTACTCGAGGTACTCCTCGATCCCGTACCGGCCCATCTCCCGGCCGATGCCCGACCGCTTGAGGCCACCGTGCGGGGCGCGCATGTCGATGGGCGCGCCGTTGATCCGTACGCGTCCGGTGCGGATGCGTCGGCCGACGTCCCGTGCCCGCGCGGGGTCGGCCGCCCAGACCGCGCCCGCGAGCCCGTAGTCGGAGTCGTTGGCGATGGCGACGGCCTCGTCGGTGTCGTCGAACGGGATGATGATGACCACCGGTCCGAAGATCTCCTCCTGGGCCAGCCTGCTGCTGTTGTCACCGGTGAAGACGGTCGGTTGCACGTAGTAGCCCCGGTCGAGGTGCTCCGGCGCCTCCGGGCCGCCGGCGACCAGCCGCAGTCCCTCGTCGACACCGGTCTGGATGTAGCGGCGCACGCGGTCGCGCTGGGCATCGGAGACCACCGGCCCGAGGGTCGTGGCCTCGTCCAGAGGATCGCCGATCACGTAGCTCGTCGCCTTCGCCGCGGCGATCTCCTCGGCTTCGGCCAGCCGCCCGCGGGGGACCAGCATGCGCGAGAGGCCGCCACAGACCTGGCCGGAGTTGCGGAAGGCGTCGCCGAGCCCGTCGACGACGGCCTTCTCCAGGTCGGCGTCCGCAAGAATGATGTTGGCGGACTTGCCGCCGAGCTCCAGCGCCACGCGCTTGACCGACCGCGACGCCAGCTCCATCACCCGGCTGCCCGCGCGCACCGAGCCGGTGAGCGAGACGATGTCGACGAGCGGATGGGTCGCGAGCGCCTCGCCGATCTCCGGGCCCGTTCCGCTGACCAGGTTGAACACGCCCCTGGGCAGGCCGGCCTCGGCGGCGGCCTCGGCGAACAGGAAGGCGCTCAGCGGTGCGACCTCGGTGCCCTTGAGCACCATCGTGCAGCCCGCGGCGATGGCCGCGCCCGCCTTGAGCGCGATCATCCGCATCGGCCCGTTCCACGGGGTGATCGCCCCGGCCACACCCGCGGGGATGCGCCGCACGATCGTGTCGTCGAACCGCTCCTCCCACACGATGTCCTTCAGGCTCGCCGCGGCGATGCGCAGGTCGTTGATGGCGGTGGCGGACTGCGAGCCGCGGGCGAGCGTTATCGGTGTGCCGACCTCGCTCACGATCGTGCGCGCCAGCTCCTCGGCCCGCGTGTCGAGAATGTCGGCGATGCGGGTGAGCATGTCGATCCGGTCGTCGACCGTCGAGCGCGACCAGGACTCGAACGCTCGCGCGGCGGCCTGGGCGGCGCGGTCGACGTCGTCGACGTGGCCCCGCGGTAACGTCGCGAGCGGTTCCTCGGTGGCCGGGTTGATGACGGTCAGGGTGCCGGTGCCCGCCGAGCTGACCCACTCACCGTCGATGAAGATCGTTCTTTTTTCGATCACGACTGTCTCCCTTGCGCGAGCACCACGGGGACGCGGGGTCACATGTACTACCGTGGTCGCATATACGAACAACCGTTCCTCTTGGCGATCGCGACGGTACAGCGCACGGAAACCCGGGTCAATGCGCCTGCGGGCGCTCCGGCCGGCGCGTCACGGTGGCCGGGGTGCTGGGCCGCCCATCGCGGCGGCCGGTCTGCCGGGCCTGCGGCTACTGTGCAGGCATCCGTGGCGCAGACCGCCCTGTGGCCGGCTGCGGCGGGGCTCGGTTCGGGGCTCGTGACGGAAGGACGTGCAGAACATGGTCGAGGGCCATCGCACGATCACGAGGGTGACCCGCATCCTCGAGGAGGTCGTCTACCGCCCGGGGATCAGCTACGCGGAGCTGACCCGTGCGCTCGAAGCGCCCAAGAGCTCGGTCTACGGGTTCATTCGGGGCCTGCTGGACACCGACTGGCTCGTGGAGCAGGACCACCGGCTCTACCTCGGGCCCGCGTTCTTCAGCCTGACCATCGCCAGCGGCGACGTCCGCGCGGGCCTGGTGTCGACGGCCGATCTAGAGACCCTGCACCGGGAGGCGGGCCTCACCGCGTTCGTCGGCGTCCGGTCCGGCGACAGCCTGCTGTACATCGCGCACACGGGCAGCGACATGATGACCGTGTTCCAGGCGCGGTCCAACATTCGGCGCAGCCTCCTGACGACGGCCGGGGGGCGGGCGCTCCTCGCGGCGCTGCCCGTGTCGGAGCTCCAGGCCTACCTGCGGCGGCGAGGGCCCGACGAGGTCGAGAAGGTCGAGCGGTTCCTGGCCGCGCTGTCCGGCATCCGTGAGTCGGGGGTCGCGGTCAGCGTCAATGCCACCAGCCGGCGCACGGGAGTCGCGGTCGTCCTGCCGCACGCCACCGGACGCGCGATCGCGGCGGTGACCCTCGTCGGCGAGAGCGTGCACGTGGACCCGCGGGTGGACGAACTCGGCGAACTCATCAAGTGCCACATCGCGAAGTGGCGCGACCGGTCGGGGGCCTCACCGCGCGAACCGCTGTAGCGGGCTGCTACTGGACGTGGCGAGGTGGTCGCGCTGAGGTATACCGCCGGGCAGTGTCGGGAGTGCGGCCCGCCGGTGTGATGGGACGTCGCGCGCCGCGCCAGGGTGCCTCGCCGCGGACGTGTGGCTATACCGCCTGTTGACAGGGTCGATCCGCCGCCCTACCTTTCTGCCAATCGTTAGTACGGTCACACGGTCGTATATACGTCCAGTTGCTGCGTGAAGATCTGCCCGCCGTGGATCGCGAGATCCGTCGGGCCCATTCGCGGTGGTGCGAGTACCACGGCGAGCGGGGTCCCACGCACCGCACCCACGTCCTCTTTACGCTGCCCGATCGACGCGAAAGCCCACCAAGGTAGTAGCCACGGCTGTGCCATGCCGTGGCTGCTTCGGCGACTTCAGGCACGTTCTGACGTCCGCGACAAAGGAGCAACAAATGCCCGCTATGCGACGACTGTCCTTACTTCCCTTACGAAGGTCGTCTTCGTCGCCGAGGCCGCGCCGGACCGTGTCCGCTGTCGCTGTCCTTGCGGTCGCCGGGAGTATAGCCGCGGGCTGCGGGGGCTCCTCGGACAACAGCGCGGGGTCGGACGGGGCGCTGAAGGTAAAGATCATGTCGACCTCGGCGACCTTTACCGACCTCCCCACCGTGGTCATCGTTGCGCAGGACTACTTCAGGCAGGTCGGACTCGACGCCGATGTCAGTTTCTCGAACGCCAGCAATGCATCTCTGATCACCCAGGCCGTGATCTCCGGGGACACCAACATCGGTACGTCCGGTGCGGGCTCGCTGTACAACGCCTATGCCGAGGGCAAGACCAACCTCGTCAGCCTCGGAACCACCAACCCCAGTATCACCTTCGGGCTGGCGCTGAACCAGGAGACGCTGGACACTCTCGCCGAGCGCGGAGTAACACCGGAGTCGTCCGCGGAAGAGCGCGTCCAGGCGCTGCGTGGCCTCACTCTTACCTCCTCGCCGGAGGGCTCCACCGGCAACACCTATCTGCGCGTCATGCTCAGCGAGTACGGAGTCGATCCGGATCGCGACGTGACGATCCTTCCCAACAACGACGCCTCCGCCCAGATCGCGACCACGCGGCAGGGCCGGGTCAGCGGGTTCGCCCAGTCGTTCCCGCGGGTCAACTTCCCCGAGGCGGAGGGCTGGGGCGGGCTGTGGCTGAACTGGGCGGTCGACCTTCCGTCCATCCTTCCGCTGGCCTCGCACGAGTACTACACCACCCGCTCCTGGCTGGAGCAGAACCCCGAGATCGCCAAGCGCGTCATGCAGGCCGTGTGGCTCGCCGACCGGGACCTGCACAACCCGACCGATGAGCTGCGGGACAAGGTGCGGGGATTGCCGCAGTTCGCCAACCTGAACGAGACGGCCTTCAACGCGGGCTGGGAGGTCGCGGTCGGTGCCTACAAGGACGCGTCTCCCCTGACGACCCAGGAGATGTTCGACAACCAGGTCCGGCTCGTGAACCTCAACCGTGACTCGCCGCTCACCTTCGGCTTCGACGACATCTACGACCTGAGCGCCGCGAAGGCCGCGCAGCCGTGACGAGGAGGCGATGATGTCGAAGAATCCGCTGACCGGGAGCGCAGGGCCCGGGAAGACCGCTACCTCGACGGAGAAGGCCCCGGAGTTCTCCTTCCAGAAGGTCAGCCGAAAGTTCCGCTCCGGTGACGGGGAGTTCACCGCGCTCGAGTCGGTCGATCTCGATATCGAGAGCGGCTCGTTCGTCTGCTTCATCGGTCCGAGCGGATGTGGCAAGACCACGCTGCTGAACATGTCGGCCGGGCTGCTGGCACCGAGCGAGGGTGCCGTTTACTTCCGCGGCAACCGGCTGAACGGGGTCAACACCGGGGTCGGGTTCATCACCCAGCACGACAATCTTCTGCCGTGGCGCACCCTGGAGAAGAACGTCGGAATCGCACTTGAGATCGAGCGGGTGCCCCGCAAGGAGCGCCGCCAGCGGGTCGCCGAGGTGATCGAGCTGGTGGGGCTCAAGGGCTTCGCGCAGCGGTACCCCTCGCAGCTGTCGGGCGGCATGCAGAAGCGTGCCTCGCTCGCGCGGGGCCTGGTGTACAACCCCTCGACGCTGCTCATGGACGAGCCGTTCGGGGCGCTCGACGCGCAGCTGCGGTTCACGATGCAGAAGGAGCTGCTGCGGATCTGGGAGCGGGACCGCAAGACCATCATCTTCGTGACGCACGATCTGGATGAGGCTCTTCTGCTGGCCGACAAGGTCGTCGTGTTCGGAACCCGCCCGGGCCGCGTCGTCCACGTGGAGGACGTGCCGCTGGAGCGGCCGCGTGACCTCGCCGACCTGCGGCTCAGCCCGGTCTACGGCGAGCTCTGGGAACGACTGTGGAAGTTGCTGGACCACTCTTCACCCGCCAAGGAGGCATCGTGAACCCGACGCCGGTGTCGACAACAGCCGGAGTGCAGGCCGCAGTGCCGGCCGGGCCGCAGGGCGTCGGCGTGCCGGGCGGCGGCGGCGCGCAGGGCGGTGTGCTGGGCGGCCCCGTGGCGGCCACCGTCACCGGCTCGGATGAGCAGTCGTCCACCACCGCGGCCCGCAAGCCGCGCCGCCCGATGGACATCAAGCGGCTGATCGTCCTCATCTCGCGGGTGGTACTCCCGGTCGGGGTGCTGGCACTCTGGGAGACCGCGAGCGGGGACCCCGCGACCGAGTCGGGCGTGCTCATCGACAGTTTCTACGTCAGCAAGCCGTCCGAGATCTGGTCGGCGCTGACCGGCTGGGTCGAGGAGGGTGTGCTGCTGGACAGCATCCAGGCGACCGTCATCGCGACGGTGTACGGGTTCGCCATCGGCGCGGTGCTCGGCGTTCTGGTGGGCATCGTGCTGGGCAGCAGCCCGATGCTCGGCGAGATCTTCCAGCCGTTCATCGTCGCGCTCAACGCGGTCCCGCGGCTGGCCCTGGTGCCGCTTTTCATCCTGTGGTTCGGATTCGGCCTGGGTTCCAAGGTGGCGCTGGTCAGCCTCATCGTCTTCTTTCTCGTCTTCTACAGCACCTACGAAGGTGTGCGTGACGTCGAACAGCGCCTTATCGACGTGCTGAAGGTGATGAACGCGTCGAGGCTCACCGTGCAGCTGAAAGTTCGGATCCCCTCGGCCGGGACCTGGATCATCCAGGGCCTGCGGGTCTCGGTGCCCTACGCGCTCGTCGCGGCGGTCACCGCCGAAATCATCGGCGCCAACACCGGCATCGGTTATCTGATCCAGCGGTCGGCGGGTAACTTCTACACCGCCGGCGTCTTCGCGGGCATCGCGGTTCTTGTGGTGGTCTCCACCATCATCAACGCGCTCGTGACGCTGCTGGAGAAGCGCCTGCTGCGGTGGAAGCCGCGCAACCTGACCAACGTCGGAGCACCATGAGCCTGCCGGTTGGCTCCGGCCCGCTCGCAGGGACGCGCGTCCTTGAGATCGCGGGCCGGGGCCCCGGCCCCTTCGCGGGCATGCTCCTGGCGGACATGGGAGCGGAGATCCTGCGCATCGACCGGCCGGATCCCCCCGCCCGTCCGCAGGCGCCCGACCACCGCCTGGAGCTGTACAACCGCGGACGACGCTCCGTGGTCGTCGATCTCAAGCACGGAGCCGGCCCCGAGGTGGTGCTGCGTCTGGTCGAACGGGCGGACGCGATCTACGAGGGGTACCGGCCCGGCGTCGCCGAACGTCTCGGGATCGGCCCGGACGCGTGCCTGCAGCGAAACCCACGGATCGTCTACGGGCGCGGCACGGGCTGGGGGCAGACCGGGCCCCTGGCGGACAAGGCCGGCCACGACATCAACTACATCGCGCTCGCCGGGGCGCTCGACCCCCTCGGCTACGCGGGCGGGCCGCCCGCCATCCCGCTCAACCTGATCGGTGACTACGCGGGCGGAGGCATGATGCTCGCCTTCGGCATCGTGTGCGCGCTGCTGGAGGCGCGCGGCTCGGGCCGGGGCCAGGTGGTCGACGCGGCGATGGTGGACGGGGCGTCGCTGCTCATGACCCTGTACCACGGACGTCGGATGATGGGCACGTGGAGCGACGAACGCGGCACGAACTACGTGGACTCCGGCGCGCCGTTCTACAACGTCTACGAGACGAGCGACCACCGGTACGTCGCGATCGGCGCGATCGAGCCGAAGTTCCAGCGGGTGCTGTTCGACGCCATCGGCGTGGACCTCGACGGCATCACCATGCCGGTGTCGACGATCGACCGTACCGACTGGGCCGAACTGCGGCGCCGGCTCGCGGCGGTCTTCGTGACCCGCACCCGCGACGAGTGGACCAAGCTGCTCGCCGACGTCGACGGCTGCTACTCGCCCGTGCTGTCCCTCGGGGAGGTGTCCGCACATCCCCATCACCAGGCGCGTGCCGGCTTCCCGGAACTCGACGGAATCCCCCATCCCGCGCCGGCGCCCCGGTTCGGGCGGACCCCGGCGGCCATCCGGACGGCCCCGCCCAGGCCCGGGGAGCACACCCGGGAAGCCCTGGCGGACTGGGGCTTCACCGACGACGAACTGCAGACGCTGCACCGGGACGGCGCAATCCGGTAGCGGCGGCGCGATCGCGGCGATGGCGACCCGGACCAACGGCGATCCGCTTCCCCACGGCGATCCGCCCGCGACGGTGCCCACCGGCAGTTGCCGGTGGGCACCGTCATTTCTGCGTCGCTCCCGACGCGCTCAGCAGGACACCGCCGGGCCGGACCGGCAGCCCGACGTCGGTGAGGTCGTAGCGCAGCAGGGCGCCCGTGGGCAGCCGCACCTCGCTCAGGTCGTCGTCGGCCGGGTCGCCGGCCTGGGCGCCGAGGTGGCGGATCAGGGCACGCAGGACGTTGCCGTGGGCCACGACCAGAACGGTCCGGCCGGCATCCAGATCGTTCGCGATCTCCGACTCGTAGTACGGGCGGAGCCGGTCGAGGACGTCCGCGATGGACTCCGTCCGGGGGACGTGCACGCCCAGCTCCCGATACCGTGCGTCGTCGTCCTGCCCGAAGACGCTGCCCGGGTCGATCGGCGGCGGCGTTCCGTGGAACGAGCGGCGCCAGAAACGAAGCAGGTCCGCGCCGTACTCGGCGCGGACCTGCATGCGGTTACGGCCCTGCAGTGCGCCGTAGTGGCGCTCGTTGAGCCGCCAGCTGCGCCGGACCGGGATCCAGTGCCGGTCGGCGGCGTCGAGTGCGAGGTCCGCGGTCGACACGGCCCGGCGCAGAAGGGAGGTGTGCACGACGTCGGGGAGGAGGCCGGTGTCGCGGAGCAGATCGCCGCACCGGCCGGCCTGAACCCGGCCGCGTGCGGACAGCGGCACGTCGACCCAGCCGGCGAAGCGGTCTGCGGCGTTCCAGGCGCTCTCCCCGTGCCGCAGCAGCAGCAGGGTGCGGGACCCGGTCATCCGGCGGGCTCCTCCAGGTGGGCGGCCCGGTGGCGGCGTGGCGCCGCGCCCCGGGTGACGGTCGAGACAGTCTCAGTCGAGGTGTCCGCCTTCGCGGAGGACCTCCTCCGCGATCCGGAAGGCCTCGCCCGCCGCGGGCAGCCCGCAGTAGACCGCCGTCTGCAGCAGGATCTCCTGGATCTCGGCGACCGTGGCGCCGTTGGTCATCGCGCCCTCGATGTGGTGGGCGAGCTGCGCGGGCCTGTTCAACGCGGTGAGCATCGCGACGTTGATGATGCTGCGCTGCTTGCGGTTGATGCCGTCGCGCGACCAGATCCGGCCGAAGCAGACCTCCTCGGAGTAATCCTGGATCACCTCGTTGAAGGAGTTGCGCTTCTTGTCCTTCGCCGCGACATAGTCGGCTCCCATGAGCTCGCTCAGGATGCGCCGGCCGTTTTCCTTGTCGGTCACGCTGTTTTCCTCCTGCGTCGGTGTCGGGTGTGCGTCGGTCCGGCTCGGTGTCTCAGCCGCGGTCGAGAACTTCCTGCACCTCGCTGGCCGAGAGCTTGATCTCGACGCCCGCTCGTTCGTTCTGCAGGAGCAGCGGTGTCTGTGAGTCGCGACCGCCCCAGCCCCGTTCGAGGGCTTCCGCGAAGTCCTCCTGCACGAGGCGGGCGGCGCGCATGGGGACGCCGAGCTCGTCGGCCAGCTCGATCGCCAGCCGAAGATCCTTGTTCGCCAACGCCAGGGCGAACGAGGGCGGCTCGAAAGCCCCCTGCAGGTAGCGGTCGCTGATGCGGTCGAAGGTGCGGGCCCGGCCGATCGCGCCCTGGCGCATCGCGTGCCAGAGGGCCGCCGGTTCGACGCCCGCCTTGACCCCCATCGTGAAGACCTCGGCGATCGCCGAGCGGATCATCATGCTGGCGCAGTTGTGGACCAGCTTCGCGGTGTTGCCCGCGCCGATCTCGCCGACCAGGATCACCTGGTCGCCGATGGCGTCGAGGACGGCGCGGTGGCGCTCGAAGGCCGCCTGATCGCCGCCGACGTAGATCGCGAGCTTGCCTGACCGGGCGCCTTTGGGGCCGCCGCTCACCGGCGCGTCGAACAGTTCGATGCTGTGCTTGCGGCAGGTCTCGTGCACCTCGCGGACCACGGTCGGCGAGTTGGTGGTGAGGTCGAACCAGACGGCGCCCGCCCGCAGACCGCTGCACAGCCCGTTCTCGCCGAGGCCCAGTTCCTGCATTTCCTGCGGGCCCGGTAGTGATGTGAGGACCACATCGACCTGGCGGGCGAGATCGATGACCGAGTCGGCCCAGGTTGCCCCGGCCGCCTCGTGTTCCGCGGCGCTCTCTCTGCGGAGGTCGTGCACAATCAGTTCATAGCCGGCCGCGCGCAGGTTGAGCGCCATTCCGGCGCCCATGGCGCCGAGCCCGATGAATCCCACCTTCATGTTGCAGATGTCCTTCCGTTTTCAGGGACGATGGCGCCCCTCCAGGGCACGACCGTCAGACGGCCGTCTCTGGCGGGACCGCCTCTGCAAAAGATCGTTCTCCGTGGATCCCCCGCTCGCGGGACCTGCCCGACCTCGATGTCCGCATCGCTCTGCGTGTCGGGTGCTGCATGCCTGGTACTGCGGTGCGTATATGCGAATGATCGATTGTATGTGCGAACAGCACGGTAGGGTCTCGTATGGGGGGCTGTCAACGTCCCCCGCGTCCCGCGGGGCGGGACGCGGGGGTGTGTCCCTCGATGTGCGACCGCGTCGGAGGCGTTGACAGTCATATGTGTCGCTCCTAGCATCGGGCTGTAAATGCGTACTCCTGTGCGTAAATGCGAACAGGCCGTGGTGTCGGTGCTCAGCGCGTCGAGCAGTTCACTGCGGCACATCCGGACCGGCGCGCGATCCGCGACGCTCGCGCCCGAGTGACCACGGAGGCCCTGGATGACCGCGCTCGAAGGCGTGAAGGTGATTTGTGTGGGGCAGTTCTACTTTGCCCCTTATTGCTCGATGCTGATGGCGCGCCTCGGCGCGGACGTCATCAAGGTCGAGGCGCCGGAGGGGGACCCGTACCGCCGGCTGCCCACCGTCGACCACGACGGCTTCCCGATCCAGTTCCGGTTCCTCAACTCCGGCAAGCGCGCCATCCGGCTGGACCTCAAACAACCTGCCGGGCAGGAGATACTCCGTAACCTCGTCCGGACCGCCGACGTGCTCGTCCAGAACCTGTCGCCGGGGGCGATGGACCGGCGCGGTCTCGGCTACAAGCAGCTCAGCGCGATCAACCCGGGCCTGATCATGGCGTCGGGCACAGGCTTCGGGTCGTTCGGGCCCTATGCCGGCGAGCCGGCGATGGATCTCACGATCCAGGCGCGCAGCGCGATCATGAGCACCACGGGGTTCGCCGACGGGGCGCCGGTCCGCACCGGCCCGTCGGTCGTCGACTTCGTCGCGGGCACGCACATGCTCGGGGGTGTGCTCGCCGCGCTGTTCCAACGCACCCGCACCGGCCGCGGTCAGCATGTCGAGGTGGCCCTGCAGGACGCCATCGTCCCGTCGCTGACGTCCAACATCGCCGGGCTGCTGAGCAGCGCGACCGAGAGCCACGAACGCACGGGCAACCGGCACGGCGGGCTGGCCGTCGCCCCGTACAACGCCTACCGCACCAACGACGGGTGGATCGCCGTACTGTGCCCGACCGACGCGCACTGGCGGCGGCTGTGTGAGCTGATGGGGGATCCCGCCACCGACGACCCGCGCTTCGCGGACATGAGCAGCCGGTGCGCCCACATAGACGACGTCGACGCGGTCGTCGAGAACTGGACGAGGGCCCGCCCCAAGGACCTGCTGGCGCGGATGCTGGTGGAGGCACGCATCCCCTCCGCTCCGGTCGTCACCCTGCCGGAGCTGCTCGAGGACCCGCACGTACGCGAGCGCGGCGTGCTTCGCACTGTCACCGACGAGCAGGGCTCGTTCATGACGCTCGGCAGTCCGCTGTTCCTGTCGGACTCGCCCATGGTGGAGCCGTGGCGGGCGCGCGAGGTCGGCGCCGACACCGACGAGGTCCTTACCGCGGAGCTGGGCATGTCCGTCGACGACATCGCCAAGCTGCGGGAGGCCGGGGTCATCTGAGGCGTTCCATGGGCCGGTGGGAGCGTCGCGACCACGGGAACCCTGCTGCGTGAGGAGGAGATGTGGGTGAGTCGCGTGCCGCCGCGGAAGCGCCGACCCGACGGATCGAGGGCTTCGCGGTGGCGGGCGGGGTGTGGGCGACGGCGGTCCCGTTCCCGAGTCCGCTCGCCTACTCGTACTCCTACGCGGTGCGGGCGGCCGAGGGGATCGTCGTGGTGGATCTCGGGTGGGACTCGGACGAGGCGTGGAGCGCCTTCCGATCCGGGCTGGCCCGGGCCGGTCACAGCCTCGACGAGGTGATCGGGGCTGTCGTCACCCACGCGCATCCGGATCATTACGGGCTCGCCCGCCGCATCCGGGAGCACACCACGGCCTGGATCGCCGCGCACCCTGCCGAACGGGCACAGATCCGCGTGGGCGCCGCGGAACGGCGGGCCCGTGTCGTGGAGATCGCCGACTGGCTGGGCGCGAGCGGGGTGCCTGCGACGCGGCTGGCGGGCCTCGAGTCGGAGCTCGCCGAGCTCGAGGCGGCGCTGCCCGGAATCGAGGCGGACGTCGAGCTCCTCGACGGCGCGGCGGTGCCGGGCACCGGGGGTGCCCTCGTCGCGATCCACACACCTGGGCACACCACCGGCCATCTGTGCTTCCACGACCGTGAACGAGGCCTGGTTTTCACCGGTGACCACGTTCTGCCCAAGGTGACCCCGAACGTGGCACTGCGTCCCGGGTCGGCCGCCGACCCGCTGCTGGCCTTCCTCGACTCGTTGCGGTACCTCCGGGACCTTCCCGACAACCTGCTGGCCCTGCCCGGGCACGAGTGGTCGTTCGACCGTCTCTACGACCGGCTCGGCGTGCTGGAGGTGCATCACCAGTCGCGGCTGCGCGAGATCGAGCAGGCGGTGCGCGAGGGGCGGGAGACCGTCTGGGATGTGTCCCGTGCGGTGCGGTGGGCGCGGCCGTTCGACTCGTTCACCCCGCGGTCGCTGCGCTCAGCGCTCGCCGAGACCTACGCCCACCTCGCCCGGCTGTCGGAGGACGGGCGCCTGGTCCGTAGGGCCGGGCGGCCCGAGCGGTGGACGGTCGCCAGAGGCCGGTGCGACTGATCGCTGCGCACGGCTCAGCGTGGACGGTGTCGCCATGGAAGACCGGAGCGACGTGGCGTAACGGCTGGACCTCGAGGTTCGCGACTGCTTTCCCCGAGGCGTCGGCGACGGACATTCCGAGGAGGAGGGAGTGATGATTCATGGTGAGCTGGCAGAACAAATGGTTGTCGTACTCGGTGACCGTCTTTCCTGGCCAGTGCCGGTAGACGGCGCCCAGGTCGAACTCCTCGTAGAAGCGCCCGAACCGCATCTGTGCTCCCAACGGCAGGAAGAGGAGCGGCTCGCCGCACGACCGCGGATCGGGTCTCGCTGTGCCGGGGCACATGACCCCGCACCGGACGGCCGCATCGTCTCCTCGGCTCCGGATCGGTGGCCGCGCGCCACCCGAGGACGTCCATCGTTCCTATATAGGAACTGATGTCCTTATGTGCGGACGCACGCTACGAGCGGGCCGACGCCATGTCAAGGCGGCCGTGGGGCGGCCATGGTGACCCAGGGGCCGAGCGGCTCGTGGCCGCCCTGTCAGTCTGGGCGGCTGCGGGCGGGCGGCTGGGCTGTGGAGGCTCGGCGGGAGCGGAACCGGCCCGTTGACACCCCTATGTGATCATCGTAGTGTGATTGCAATTACGAATTGTAGTTCGTAATAATGAACTTCGCGACAAAGGGGTGGCGGCGTGATCAATCAGGACCTCATCCTCATCGACGGTGAGTGGGTCCCGTCCTCCGGCACTGGCGTCATCAACGTCGAGAACCCGGTCACAGAGGAGATCATCGGCACGATTCCGGACGGCACGCCCGAGGACGTCGACCGGGCGGCGGCCGCTGCCGCCCGGGCCTTCGACGGCTGGTCCCGTTCGACGCTCGACGAGCGGGCCGAGGTACTGCGAAGCCTGGCCGACTTCGTGGAGGGCCGGGCCGAAGAGATCACCGAGGCGATCGTCCAGGAGATCGGCGAGCCGCTGAGCATCGCCACAGCTCACCAGACGCTGTCCACGGTCAAGCACCTTCGCGGCACGGCCGACGCGCTGGCGGAGGTCGACTGGAACGTGGCGGTCGGGGACACGCTCGTGCACCGGGCCCCGGTCGGGGTGGTCGGCGCGATCACGCCGTGGAACGTGCCGCTGTTGATGATCGCGATGAAGGTCGGCGCCGCCGTCGCGGCGGGCTGCACCGTCGTTCTCAAGGGCACCGAGATCGCCCCGCGCAGCTCCTTCTTCTTCGCCGAGGGCACGCTGAAGGCCGGCCTGCCCGCCGGCGTGGTCAACCTGGTCAGCGGCACCGGCCCGGTGGTGGGCGAGGCCATCGCCGGTCATCGCCTGGTCGACATGGTCTCGATCACCGGCTCGGTGCGCGCGGGCAGCCGCGTCATGGAGATCGCCTCCCGCACGGTCAAGCGGGTCGGACTCGAGCTCGGCGGCAAGTCCGCGAACGTCATCCTCGAGGACGCCGACGTCGCCAGGGCCGTCACCGCCGGCATCGCCGACGCCTTCCGTAACAGCGGGCAGGTGTGCGGCGGCCTCACCCGCGTGCTCGTGCCCCGCGCGCGGCTGGCCGAGGCCGAGAATGCCGCGCGTGCTGCCGCCGAGTCCTACGTGCTCGGCGATCCGTTCGCGGAGGGGACCAGCCTCGGGCCGGTGGTGACCCGGGCCCAGCGGGACCGCGTCCGCGAACTGATCCAGTCGGGCATCGACCAGGGCGCCACGCTGGTGACCGGCGGCCCCGAGCAGCCCGAGGGCCTGGCCACCGGCTACTACGTGAAGCCGACCATCTTCAGCGGCACACCGGACATGCGGATCGCCCGCGAGGAGATCTTCGGACCGGTGGTGACGATCCTCCCGTACGACACCGAGGAAGAGGCTGTCGCGATCGCCAACGACTCCGACTACGGTCTCGCCGGTGGTGTCTGGGCCGCCTCGCCCGCGCGCGCCCGCGAAGTCGCGCTCCGCCTGCGCACGGGCCGGATCCGCATCAACGGCTCCCCGGTCAACCCGCGTGCGCCGCACGGCGGTTTCAAGCTCTCGGGTATCGGCCGGGAGAACGGCCGTTTCGGTATCGAGGAGTTCCTGGAGTACCAGTCGATCGGGTGAGCGAGCGGGCAGGCGACCAGCCGGGAACGCGATGGCGGGGAAGAAGGGCGGAGAGGACATGTCGGTGCGTGCTCGGATAGCGGTGCTACCTCCCGGGACCCACATGCTCGAGTTTCGGGAGCTGACCATGCCGCCGCCCGGCCCGTTCGAGGTCGTGGTCGAACAGAGCGCGTTCGGGGTGTGCCACAGCCAGCTCGACCGGATCTTCAGCCCGTCCCGGACCGCCCCGATGCTGCTGGGCCACGAGTCGATCGGGACGGTTGTCGCCGTCGGTGCAGAGGTGACCTATGTGCGAGAGGGCGACCAGGTGTGCATCACCTGGATCCCCCGCAGCCCCCGGGAGGGCCGTCCACCCTCGCCGTCCCGACTGACGTTCCCCGACGGCGAGGTGGCCACGTCGCACAACTGCCACACCTGGGGGACCCACGCCCTGGTCGACGAGCAGTATGTCGTTCGGATGCCCGAGGGCACCGACCCCGACCTCGGGAGCATCATCGGCTGCGCGCTGATGACCGGCGCCGGCGCCGTGATGAACAGCATCGATCTCCGGGCCGGTCAGTCGGTCGCGGTCTGGGGCGCGGGTGGCGTGGGGCTGTGCGCCATCGCCGGCGCCGCGATTCTGGGCGCAGGACGGGTCATCGCCGTCGACGTGAGCGACGCGAAGCTCGCCCTGGCGGGGAAGTTCGGCGCCACCGACGGCGTCAACGCCCGCGAGACCGACCCGGTGGAGGCGATCCGTCAGCTGACCCGGCACAACGACGGAACCGCGGGTGCCGACTACTGCCTGGACTGCACCGGCATCGGAAACAACATTCCGGTGAGCCTCGCGGCCGTGCGTCCGGGTATCCGCGGCGCGGGAGTTCGCGGCGGTACCGATGTTCTCGTCGGCATTCCGCGCGAGCCGTTCAGCCTCGACAGTTTCGACCTGCTGAACGGTGAGAAGAGCCTGGCTGGCTCGGTCGGGGGCGGCTGCGATCCGGTCCGGGATTTCGCGACCTTCGTGGACTGGACGAACGACGGCCGCTTCGATCCCGCCCTGCTGGTGACGGACCGGTTCGGGCTCGACCAGATCAACGAGGCTGTGGACGCCCTCCACCACGGTCGGGTCCGAGGCCGTGCCGTGGTCACCGTGCGCGACCCGGCGTGACCGCGGCCGTCACGGCAGGTGCTGCCAGCCCACATGGGTCGTCACCGGCTACACCCCATGTTCTCGGCCCTGCTGCTGTTCGGCGGCACGCTGTCCGACCGTATCGGCGCCCGGACCCGCCGGAATTCCGGCCAGGCAAAGAAGAACGAGCTTAATGGCGCGATCTCGCTGCCCCTAAGGAAGATGGTGAGAGCACGCGCGAGCGGTTGCGGCCCCGGTCCGCACCGGCCGGATCCGAATCAGCGGAACGCCTATCAATATGAAGGCAACCCCACGGCGGCTTCAAGATCTCTGGCCTCGGCCGCGAGATGGGTCGCTACGGCATAGAGGAATACCTCGAGTACAAGTCCGCCATCGGCTGACGCCCAAATTTTGTCGGGTCACGAGCGAGGACAGAGGAGTTACATGATCACCCGCAGGGCTCGCGCAATGGCGTGTGCGACCGACCAGTTCGAGGCGGTCACCATCGGACGTCGCGACGTGGGGCAGAATGACGCGCTCATCGAGATCGACGTAAGCTGTCGCTTAGTGATCGACGCGAGCACACTCGCGATCCAGAGAGCGTGGATTTGATGAACGAGACGAGGCGCACGGGCCTGGTGAACCTCACGAGGATCGTCGCGGAGTACGCCGCCTCGACCTCGATCGACGCGTTACCTGCCGACGTCCGGGAACGTGGGCGTCTCATCGTTATGGATGAGCTGGCCTGCGCGGTCTTCGGACAGACCCGGACAGCGGGGAAGCTAGCCACCGGCTACGCGGCCTCTATGGGCGGAGCGGGGGCGTGCCGAATTCTCGGAACTGAGTACCGCACAACCGCGCCATACGCGGCTCTCGCGAATGGCACGGCCGGGCACGCCGACGAGGTCGACGGTGCTCACGTCGTCGGTGGGCATCCCGGGGCGACGATCGTCCACGCCGTGGCGGCGATTGCCGAGCAGCGGCGGGCGACGGGCGGCACTCTGCTCAACGCCGTCGTTCTCGGCTACGAGATCGGCAACCGGCTCATCCGCGCGTGCGGTGGGGTCTTCGGGGTGAAGTCGCGCCTTCACATGCATGCGGACTTTCTTCATGCGATCGGTGCGACCGTCGCGGCGTGCCGCATCCTCGGCCTCGGCCCGGAATCGTACGGCAACGCGATGGCCCTCGCGACATTCCAGGCCAACGGCCTGGTCGCGCTCTTCCAGGAGCAGCGCCACATCAGCAAGTCGTTCTGCAACGGCCAGTACGCCTTCGCCGGCGTTTCGGCCGCGCTGATGGCGAATGCCGGGCTGGAAGGATGCGAGGACGTGCTCGGCTCGGAGAACGGGCTGCTTGCGGCGTGGGGCCTTGGGGACGGCGCGAGTTCGCTGACCGACGGACTCGGCCACGACTACGCCGTGATGGGCGCGAACTTCAAGTTCGTCAACGCGGGCTACCCGATCCACGCGGCGGTCGAGGCAGCGATGACGGTGATCCACGATCATCGAATTCAGACGGCCGAGATCGACACGGTCGAGGTCGGTATGCCTACCAATGCGCTGCGCGTAGTCGACAATCGTGCCATGCACAACATCTGTCTTCAGGACATGCTTGGCGCGGCAATCGTACAGGGCGGGCTGAAGTTGCGGGAGAGCCCCTTTCCGCTCCTTCTGTCGGACTCCGGCTTCCAGTCGATGAGGCGACGCATCCAGCTTCGGTCTGACGCTGAACTGGACACCGAGCAGCCGAACGGCCGCGGGGCCCGTGTGACCTTTGTGATGCGCGATGGCTTGAGGCTTTCACATCGGGTCGATCAGCCCAAGGGTCACAGCGCGGGAGATCCCATTGGTTGGGACGACTTGCGCGACAAGTGGGTCGAAGCCCTGCCGACAGTCGACGTCGATCGCCTGGTTCGACTTTCCCAGGCTGTCGAGGAGCTGGACGACGTCGAGGAACTGCTCCGGATCTTCGACCCTCCTCGACGTACTGCATGAAGTATCCGAGGGCTACTTGCCCCGGCGCGCCAAACAGTGCAATGACTTCAATGCTGCACCCAGGACTACTCGGCTGAGGTCTGCTTCGGTCGGAGCTGGTCGCGGCCCGGTATCGACCGCAAGGTGCGGAGCGTCATCAACATCGTGCTGCTCGTCGTGCTGAGAAACTCGTCGTGCTGAGAAAGCCGAACCAGCTGCGCCACCACATTGAAGGTGCGCTCAACAACGGCTGCTCGGTCGACGAGATCCGGGGAATTCTGCTGCAGACCGCTGTCTACTGCGGGCTCCCCGCCACCGGTGAAGGCTTCAGCGTTGCTGAGGAGGTACTCCGCGAGCTCGCCCTCATCGGCTGACGCGGAGCACCCGGACTCGTACGAGGGATCGAGAGGGTAGAGAGATGGAGATCGGTTTTATCGGCCTCGGCGCGATGGGCCGCGGGATGGCCGCGAGCCTGCAGAACGCCGGCCACGACCTCGTGGTCAACGACCTGCGCAAGGAGTCCGCCGCCGACCGTCTCGGCCGGGGCGGGTCCTGGGCGGAGACGCCGCATGAGCTCGCCAGCAGGGTGGAGCTGATCTTAACCTCGTTGCCGACTTCCCAGGACGTCGAAGCAGTCGTGCGTGGGGATGACGGAGTCGCCGAGCTGGCGGAAGAGGACATCCCAGCTGTGCTGTCACAACACGTCGAGCTGCCTACAACGTTCGCTTAGGAGGACCCATGGCCAAGAAGCAGCCCACGGGCTTCGTCCTCGTTCACGGCGGCCGACACGGTGGCTGGGCGTGGCGCGACGTTGCCTCTCGACTCCGCGACCTCGGCTACCCCACGTATAGGCCGACCTTGACCGGCCTCGGTGAGCGAGCGCATCTTCTGCGCTCGGAGATTGGCCTTGAGACACACATCAACGACTTGGTCGGCGTCTTCGAGTACGAGGACCTGAGCGACGTCGTCTTGGTGGCCCACAGCTACGGCGGCATGCCTGTGGCAGGTGCGATGCAGCAGGTCTTCGACCGCGTACGCACCGTCGTCTGGGTGGACGCACATCTTCCGCGCGAGGGCGAGTCAGTCTTCGATCTCATCGGTGACGAGCGAGCCGCACAGATGAAGGCGATGGCCACCGAGGGTGGAGAGGGCTGGTACGTGCCGACATCCGACGCCAGTTGGTGGGGTCTGAGCGATCCCGACCAGATCGCATGGGTCAACTCTAAGACGACTCCGCAGCCGATCAAGACCTACCTCGACAAGATCGGCCCCACAGGCCGGGCCTGGTCGCACCCAGGTACGACGATCGAGTGCAATCCGAGTCGGCTTCCCGCAGTGGAGGTGGCACGTCAACGCGCACGTGCCGAGTCCGACCCGCACTTCCATCGTCGGGTTATCGCCGCATGCCACGAGCCGATGCTAACGCACCCTGATGAGCTCACAGAGCTACTGGTCGAAGCGATCGAGAACCGATAGCGAGCCGAGGGTCAGCAGCATCCGATCCGCTTGATTTCTACGCCCTCAGGTACGCAATGAGACGGGGTCCTTTCTTCGGGCAACTATCCCTATGATGAATATCCGCTCCGTGAACGGAGGAGATCGGCGAGTCGGTCACGTAGGCGGTTCACGCCCAAGTACAAGGACAATGCTGCGAAACTCGTCATCGGCTCGGGTAGGCCGATAGAATTCCCAGGTGGGGTATCTCGTCTACCCCACCACGCGAAGACATACCTTGCTGGACCGGGCGCTCTACCTGCCGAAGTCCCCGTCCCCGTCGCACATTCGGTGGTGACGGATTGCGACGTCAACCGAGCAGGATCCGGTGTCGGAGGAGCGTGAAGCCCGCTCGTCCGTACATCTGCCTTTTGATCAGATTGGTCTTGGTGTTGACGCCTTCGGTGCCGCCGTTATGGTGGGCGCAGGTCAGCGCAGCTGCTCCCTCGTTGAGATCGAGGTCCTTCGTGATTGCTGGCATCGGCCGGCCCGAGTGGACGATAATTCACTTCCTCGTCCTGCACTCGAGCGTGACCAGTCTCCGTAACCGACTCGCCATTCACGCGGCAATTTTCCCTCATAGGGATCACTGTCCGACGGGAAGAGTTCGACCTCGCGGGCAGAAGAGTCACGAAGGAATACGCCTTCATCATCACCATCCTGCACAGCCGCCGCGCGTCCGCGGAAACGATCCACACCCACGTCCGCCAACATTGGGGAATCGAGAACCGGGTGCACTACGTGCGCGACACCACCTGGCGCGAGGACACCAACCAGACCTACTCAGGAAACGGGTCACACACTCTCGCTGTTCTACGAAATCTCGCGCTCAGCCTCTTTCGGCTCCACGGCATTACAAAGTCAAGGAGACAACCGAGTTCATCGCCCGCGCCCGCAACCGGGCCCTTACATTCCTCGCAACTTAACGTAGCGAATCGCTACGCCGAGCGACCTTGGTGAGGCCCTGGTTCGAAGGGTGGGCCCACCTCAAGTATCTACCATGTCGGTTATCTGTACCGAAAAACGGGCAGATAGTCGCCAGCGATAATATGGTATACCTGACAGTGTGTCGATAAAGTGACTGTGATGGAACGTAACAGCTGTGCTACGTAACGGAGCGTCGAGTTCAAGATTGATACTGTTTCAAGGTCTAAATTGAGGGTAGATTGGGAGTAGATTGAGGGTAGATAGGTGTTTAGGGGATAGCCGCGACAGAGTGGGGGTGGCGCGACGGCGTGGGTTTGGGATGATGAGCTGTTCGATCGCCTTGAGATCGGACTGAGTCTTACCTGCCTTCGAAATCGGCAGATCTGGCGAGTCAATGCGGCCATGTGCGACATTCTAGGCCGGTCGAGATTCGATCTTATCGGCGGTACCTGGGACGCTCTGGAGCCTCCCCCTGACGGTAACGGCTGGGAGGATGTGTCGCAGCTGCTGAACGGCGAACGGATTGTGTTGCGGCATCTGACCCGGTTCGCCCGCCTCGATGGCAGCGTGATTCATATCGTGATAACGACCCGAGTTGAGAAGTACGCAGACGAGCCCTGCTGTCTCGGCCAGATACTAGACGTGACCGACGCTGCCGTTACTCGCGACCAATTGCAGCTGATATTGGAAAACAGTCCTGTTTCCATGGGGCTTACAGATCTATCCGGCCGGATCTTAGTATCAGGTGGCGGCTCCGTTCCTGCCCTGGCCGAGGACCTGGAGGCTGCTGGGCGGACGTCCATCTTCGAGGTTTTCAAGCACACCCCGGATACGCTGACAATGATGCGACGAGCGATGGACGGCGAGCCGTCCATCGGAATGATCCAGGCCTACGGACACTCCTACGACCTCCACATTAGGCCGATCCGTAATCCGGCCGGGCAGGTCAGCCACGTTGCTTCGATCGCCACAGACGTGACGGAGCGCGAACGAGCACATGATGAGCAGAGCACCGTCACCGAACTGGCTCATCAGGCGTTGCAGATCGTGGAGCCGGAACGGTTGTGGAACCACGCCGCCGCCGTCCTAGCCAGCCGGCTGGACGCGGCCGTCACCGTGCATATGACCGAACCAGGACACGGACCTGACCTGATCGCCGCGGTTGGAGTGCTGCCACCGGCTCCCGTCACCGCTGCGGCTGTCCGGGACGCCCTCCTAATCGGGCCGCCGGACCAGGGCAACGTAACAGGCGCGCGGAACCTCCGCCGGACGGGGCGCTGGTTAACTGTGTCCCTGCCGCTCGGCCGACCCAACGCGCCCGCCGCCATCCTCACCATCCACCGGACGGACCGGGAGCTTCACGAAGACGACAGCCAGGAAACGGCAGCCGAGCCGTTCACACCTGGCGAGGTGGAATTCGTCGATGCGGTCGCCAGTGTGCTTGGTGCCGCAGCGGTCCGGTTCGCGATGGAACGCGAAGCCAACTACCGTGCGTTGCACGACAGCCTGACCGACCTCCCCAACCGCGTCGCCCTGCTCGACCGGCTCAAGTGCAACCTCGAACAAAGCCGGAGCGACGGTCTCCGTACCGGCGTCATATTCATCGATTTGGACGGTTTTAAGATTGTAAATGACAGCCTCGGTCATCTTGTCGGCGACGACGTCCTGCGTGAGGTAGCCGACCGCCTGCGCGCCTCGGCCCGGCCGAATGACGTCGTGGCCCGGCTTGCCGGCGACGAGTTCGCGATCCTCTGCGAACAGGTCTCCACGATCATGGAACTCGAGCGAGCGGCGCACGGTGTCATCACCGCACTTGCCAAGCCGATCGCGCTACCGGAAGCCGACGTTACAATTACCGCCAGTGCCGGAGTGGCAATCTCGGGTACCGGCCTCGCCAATGCCGATCGGCTCCTCAACGCCTCCGACGTCGCGATGTACGTTGCGAAACGAGCCGGACCCGGCCACTGCGTCGCTTACCAGCCGGCCATGCGCCTCGACCAGGCGACGTCACCGGCCCGGTAGGTCAACGGCGCTAACCGTCGGCGGCACGCTACTTGGGAGTGTCCGGCTGCCGGCGAGGGCGTGCAGGCGAGACTAACACAGAGGGCGCGCCCCGGCCCGTGCCAGGAACGCCGCGTCACTGGGATCGGTCTTGCGGCCCCGGATCTTCTTGAGGTGAGCGGGGTAGACCAGCATCAGGTTCAAGTCCGGCTGCGGCGCGTAGTAGATCGCCCGCCAGTAGTCGGACGTCGCCTCTAGGACCACGACCTCCACCCGGCGTTCCAGCAGCCAGGCCCGCAACCGCCGCATCTCGGCGGTGGTGGTACCGAACCGCTCGGTCTCCCAAAGCCAGCTACCGGCCTGCCGAGGACTCGGCGTGCGGGCGCAGGCAACCAGGAACCGCTTGCCCAGATCCACGCCCGCGGACCGCAGATGAATGACCTCGCCTTTCACGTTCTGCCGGGTCACAGCATTCTCTCTCCCACCAGACCCCGGCGGGTGCCCCGGAGAGGCCAGAGGAAGAGGCGGAATCTGACACGCGTGCTCCGAGTGGCAGGCCGCCGCCCTGGCGCAACCCGTGATCCCCTAATCGGCCCCCATCGCCATCCTGTGGAACGAGATCGCCGGCATCGCAGTCCCATCGGCTAACCGGGAAACCCGAGATCAATTTTCTCGTACCCGTGATGATCAGCGCGGCGATCCGCCCATTGTTTCGCGACGGCGACGCGGACGGTGGCGTCATCCTCGTCAGCTATGCGGACGGTTCATCCTGTGACGCATCAGCCCTATCTGTGAACGGTCGGGGCACCTTCGGATCGTCGAGATCGCGGTGTCAATGGAGGGTAGCCGAACCCTGGGAAATATTAAGTCATGTAGTGCGCATTGATGTCGATGTATTCCTTCGTGAGATCGCAGGTCCACATGGTGCTATTTTCGTGGCCCATCCCGACGTCGACGGTGATGTCGATGGAGTCTGATTTCATGTAGGCGGCTAGTGTAGTCTGGTCCAGACCGTCGTTCTGACCTCCGTTGATCATGACCTTGTTTTTGCCGAGCCACACGGTGAGACGCTCCTGCTGGACGGGGCGGCGGGATTTCCCGATCGCCATCGCGATACGTCCCCAGTTCGGATGGCCACCGCCGATCGCGGTCTTCACCAGTGGGGACTCCGCGATGGACTTCGCCATTGCGTGGGCGTCGTCGTCGGTCCGCGCGCCCCGCACGGTCACCGTGATGAGTTTCGAGATCCCTTCGCCGTCGCCTACGACCTGCATGGCCAGGTCATGGGCGACCTCGGCGAAGGCATCGCGGAGCTGGACGACGGCCGCATCGCGGTCACCGTCGGCTGCGAGGTCGGTGTTGTTGGTCGCGAAGGCAAGCATCGTATCGCTCGTCGACTCATCCCCATCGACCGTGATGCGCCGGAAACTGCCCGAGTTCGCGTAGATCAGCAGGCGGTGAAGCTCGGCGGGATCCACTGTCGCGTTGGTGAACATGAAGCAGAGCATTGTGGCCATATCGGGTGCGATCATCCCGGATCCCTTAGCGATGCCACTGACGACGATAGGCTGGTCGCCTATCATGAAGCTGCGAGAACTGGCCTTGGGAAAGGTGTCGGTCGTGCGGATAGCCTCCGCGGCCTGACGCCAGTCGACGGCGTCTTGGGCGTCCACAAGAGAGGGCAGTGGCTCGAGGAGCTGCTCATCGCTGATGCGCTGCCCGATGATACCCGTGCCAGCGGTAACAATTTCCCCGGCTGGGCAGTCCAGGCTCACGGCGACGCTTTCACAGATGCGTTCCACGAGCAGCCTGCCCTGGGCGCCGGTGAGGGCGTTCGCGTTGCCCGCGTGCACCACCAGCGCCCGTGCGCGCCCCTCACGCATGCTGCGCTGGCAGCGCTGCACGGCGGGAGATGTGACGGTGGACTGCGTGAACACGCCGGCGACCACCGTTCCCGGCCGTACTGCCATCAGGAGTAGGTCCGGGCCATCGCCGGACTTCAGGCCGCACGATGCCGTGGCACTGGTGACGCCAGCGACGGGGCTGATATCCGGAAACGCATCCGGGGCGAACCGTGAGATCTCCAACATCGCGGGTTTCCCTTTCTGTCTGCCAGGGCACTGCGCGTCTGCCCTGGTAGGCGAACATGGCGGCCTCAAGACACGCACGGCTGTCCCGGAAGCGAGGCCGCGGGGTGCGACAGGGGACCGACCAGGTCTGATCACCAAACACGGCCGTGTCCCGGCATGCCATCGGCACGCCGCGCCTTCCCCAGGCACACCAGCGCGCCAGCTCCGTCTCCACCACTGCGATCCGGGCGCGCCGCGACCGGTATCGATCAAGGGCTGCCTCTTCCGCGCCTAGATTGCCTGCTCGCTGGTCCCGATGCCGGCGGCGAGCTACACGAGGCGCCTGCCGACGTCGATCAGGCCGAACACACTGCGACGGAACTCGGGCAGATACCTCCAGAACGCGCTGTCCTCCGGCCACTGGCGCATAGGCGATCATTCAGCAGGCCGGCTCCACGGACAGAGCCTCCGTACACCCCGGAGGATTCAGATCACGCCGCTCCGGCCGTGGCGACGTCGGCGGTGTTCATGATCCCGAGTGCGTCGGCGACGAGGGCGTGGGAGTACCGGCGGGCTTCCTGATCCGGGCTGATGCTTTGGAGCATGACTTCGGTGGCACCGGATTGTTCGATCATCTGGCCAAGCTGGTCCCGGATGGTCGCGGGGCTGCCGGCGAGTTGGCGCGGCCAGCGCCCGTCGACGATGCGGGAAGGCTCGTCTTTCTGCGCCGGGGTGAGGACACGGGATGCCTCGTCGATCGAGGGGACGACGATGCGGCCGGGGTCGGTATGGCCGAGGCTGGCGTAGACGGCGCGTGTGGGCCAGGTCATCCGATGTGCTTCCTCGTCGGTGTCGGCGGCGAAGACGCTCACTCCGAGCATGGCCTGCGGGGCTTCTTGTCCGTAGGCGGTGGGGGTGAACGCCCGCCGGTAGGCCCGGAGGGCACGGACGGCGCCGCCGGGGTTGATGAATCCCGCGAAGGAATACCCGATGCCGAGGGCGGCGGCAAGGCCCGCGCTGCTGCCGGAGGAGCCGAGGAGCCAGGGGTCGGGGCGGGCAGTGACGGTGGGCATCAAGGTGATTTGGCTGAACGGGTGGTCGGCGGGGAAGTCGCGGTGCAGGAACGCGAGGACTTCCTGTACCTGCTGGTCGAAGTCGTCGGCATGGCCGGCCCTGCGGTCGCGTTTGAGGGCGATGTCCACGAGTGGCCCAGTGGTCGCCCGGCCGAGACCAAGATCGAACCGGCCAGGTGCGACGGTTTCGAGTTGGTAGAACAGTTCCGCGACTTTCAGCGGGCTGTAGTGGTTGAGGAGGATCGCGCCGGAACCGATCCTGATACGGCGGGTCTCCCGGGCGATCATGCCCATGAGTACTTCCGGGGAGTGTGAGGCCACGGAGCCCACCCCGTGGTGCTCGGCGAACCACATCCGGTGGAAGCCGTGCTCTTCGGCGTGTTTGGTCGTGGTCACGGCTTCCTCGACGGCCTCGAACGCGGTGCGGTCGCGGGGAACGGTGGCCTGCTCGACGATGGAGAGCTTCAGCACACGCTTTCCTTTTCTGCGAATTCAGGCAATCTGATAACAGCCCGTTATATGTGCGAATTTGAATGATCTTGATATTGGGTTCGAGTCGGCGTGAGGACGCCATGTGCGGGGCGGAGCCCGTCGAGTCCGATCTGCCGTTGCCGAGCCCAGGGAGTTGCGGTCGGTCGAGGAGGGGAGGCCTGCCCCGCCGGAGTGGTCGTAATCACGGGGATGGTGCTGTGATCAGCGAGTGAGGCCAGGCAGATGACGAACTGGATGATGTCCTCCCCGACCACGCCTTCGCGGAGCAAACCCGCACGATGGCAGCGGGCGACCAGGTGCTCGGCGACGGCGGCGAGACGGCGGGCGCATTCGTCGAGCTGACGTTCCGAGAACGGACGCGCCAGCCTCTCCGTCAGGGCCACATGCACGGCCTGGCGGCACACCGCGTCGTCGATGAAGCCAGTCAACGCCTCCCATGGATCCGGGTGATTCATCCACCCGGTCAGGGCGGTGTTCTGCCAGGTGGTGAAGAGGTCCTGCATCACCGTCTCCAGCAGCTCGTCCTTGGTGGGGAAGTGCCGGTACAGGGTGCCGAGGGCGACCTCGGCCCGGGAGGCGATCTCCCGTACGTCCGCGCCCTGACCGCGGGCGGTGAACTCCGCCGTGGCCGCCTCGATGATCGCCGCCCGGTTCCGCACCGAATCCGACCGCACTCGACGGTTCCCTCTCGGGGCTGCTGGCGTGGCCATGGCCCGACCGTACGCCATCGCCAGACTAAAGTGAACACACGTCCCGGTTCGGGAGAGTGCCACCACACCTGCCACGCTCTGCAACGCAGGAGTCCCTCGTCCAGCAGTGAGTCCTTGCTAACCTGGGCGACCGCGGGCGGGATCGGCGAGAGTGCTGAGGCCGGGAAGAGGCAAAGCTCCTGGCAGACGGGTGGTCGATCGACAACCGGGCTGATGTCCCCGTGCCTGTGGCGCGGTCCGCGTGGACGCTCGAACGTGCCGGGTCGCCCGGCTGGGAGGTTGACGTCGCATCACGCTCACCGTCGCGAGGCTGTCGGTGGCGTCGCGACTGTGGTGCCCAGTCGTCAACAGCGGCTCGGGCGTCGCTGCGCAGCTGGGCCACCAGGTTGCGTGCGGTGCCCGTGCCGACGTGAAGGCGTTTGCGGAGCGTCTCGGCGGAGATCGGGCGGTGGTGGAGCTGCTAAGCGTAGGAGCCGATTGCCTTCTCGACTTTTGCCTTGTCTCCGACGAAACTAGAGCAAGATCTAAGAAAAATTCCCCAGTATGAGGCGGATGCGTGCAACATCGCGACTGAAGTCGAACCTGTGGCTCGGTCGGTGGTCGGGGTCGAGGGGGGGCTCGTATCCCTTCCCGGTCCGTACGCCTCCTCCGAGGAGATCAGGGGTGAGGGTATGGACCCAACGCACATGACTGTCGCGACAACCGTGGTGACCGGCGCATCCGCGATGTGCTCGCGGCTGGTTCCGCCTGTCGGCATGGCCGCCCTCCTCGCCGGCCGCACCATCGACACCTTTACCCGGCGCATCGACATCGCCCAGCTCAACTCCGACCGCCCCGGCGACGACCCCGGCACCTGTGCCCGAAGAACCCACCCCGCTGGTCACCACCCAGCCAACTGTTACTGACGGTGAACCTTTATTGACCTCGGTTGATGGTGTCGGAGGCCTGCCCCGTAGGCGATCTTGAAGTGGTCCCACGCACAGTCACCACCGAAAATGGAACAGAGCGGTTGATCGGACACTTTGGCCCAGGTCGACGTCGAGCCCGAACTTCGACGCGATGACGACCTGGTCCCGGACCGGTTGAGGGCTTCACCGACGATGCGTTCGGACTCGAACGGGCCGTACGCCTCGACGGTGTCGAACAGGGTCACGCCCTGATCGGCGGCCGTCCGGATGATCGTGATCATGTCCTCCCGGCCGGCCGGTGTGGGCGCGCGCACCGCCGCGGAGGCCTTTTCGTCGGAGGTGCAGTCGACCAGCCCGGCGGCAAGGGAGTCGCCAGCACGGCCGTGCCCATCAGGAACCTGCGGCGGCCGTGACCTGCCCGCTGCTGTTGAATGCGATTGGCGTTGTCAGGCACTGGTCACCCCTTCGTCTCCCGGCAATGTGGTCATCGCCCCAGCCAACCCTTGTTGCGGGTGCAGGAGGAGTCCCTACTGAAAGGGGTAGCGGCAGAGACCCCCTGTAATCGGTCGATTGAGATCGAATCCGAGCGGAGGTCGTCCTGATCAGCTCGCGCGTGCTCGGGCGCGCTGCGGGACGGTCTCCGACATGCGTCGGCGTCAGCCGTCGCGCGGCTTGGCCGCCATACGCCGGGCTGGCTCCGAGGGAGGGCCGGTGTCGGTGTCGGGACGGGCCACCTCCGCCTCCGCGGCGTGCCGCCAGTAGCCCCGCCCTCGACGCTTGGCGAGATACATGGCTGCATCCGCGGCGTGTACGACATCCTCGGGGCTGGTGGCCCCGGGTCCGATCATCGCAATGCCGACGCTGGCCGTGACCGGGACCTGCTGGCGGCCGATGGCCAGATCCACGCTGGCGACGATGCGATCGGCGACAGCTTCGACCGCGCCGCAGGACGTGATGTTGCGGCACAGGACTCCGAACTCGTCGCCGGCGAGCCGGGCCACGACGTCACCGGGGCGGACCACACGGTGAATTCGCCCGGCGACATCACGGAGCAGATCGTCGCCCGCCAGATGACCCAACGTGTCGTTGACCCGCTTGAATCCGTCGAGATCAACGAAAAGGAAGCCGGCTCGTGTCGGGCCTTTTCCGGCTTCGGTGATCGTGCGTTCGAGGTGGGCGAACATGGCCGCTCTGTTCGGCAACTCGGTCAGCGCGTCATGGAAGGCGCGATGATGCGCGTCAGCGGCAAGGAGGCGTTCCCGCTCGGCTGACTGCGCCGCAACGCTGGCCGCCGATATCTGGGTGGCCACGAGACTCAGGAAACTCCGGTAGTCCGCGTTCAAAGGGAGCCGGTCGCTTGTCCCGAAGATGAGAAGTCCGACAGGGCGTCTGTCGCCTCCCTCCGGGAGGGGGACGACCATCGCGGCGGTGGACGGTGGGGTGTCACCTGACTGCCGTAACGCGAGACGGTCCAGCAGACGAGCGACGATCTGCGTCCGTCCCGCAACCATCGAGTCCCCGAGTCCGGAGGCGTCGCTGGGATCGAGCGCGTACGGGGTTCCCGTGGCTCCGGCGATACCGGCCGACGCCGTCACGGCGAGCTTCCGTGTCTGCGCCTCCTCGAGGACAACGAGGCAGTAGGGGATGTCGGAGGTGAAGCGACCGAGCACCTCGATGCCCTGGGCGAACACCTCCGCCTGGGTGGGCCGACCGGCCGTGGCGCTGACGAGCTCATGCAGGCATCGAAGGCGTCGTGTGCCGAGTACCTGCCGGGTGGTCTCCTGTAACGCGGCGAACACGCCGGCCACACCGCCCGCCGGAAGGCGTCGGATCGGGCTGTAGGAGAAGGTGAAATAGCAGTCCTCGAGATAGCCGTGGCGGTTGAGCCTGGACGGCCAGTCCTCCTCCCACGTTGCTTCGCCGCCGGACATCACCTGCTCAAGCATGGGGACAAGCCGGTCCGCCGCCTCGGGAAAGACGTCCCGAAACGGCCGGCCTATACATCCCGGATGCTTGCGGCCGAGCATTGGTATGACGGCGTCGTTGTGTATCTCGACCAGGTCCGGGCCCCACAGGATCTCCAGCGGGAAGTGTGACTCAAGGCAGAGGCCCACGGCCATGCGCAGTGACTTTTCCCAGTCGCTGAGCGGCCCGAGTGGTGTGTTGGACCAGTCCATGGACATCATCAGGCGCCCTGTCTTGCCGCCGGCAGCGAAAATGCGGGTCATGCTGTCTGGGCCGCCCGTGGTGGAACCGTTATCCCACCCACAGTGGTCTGGGGTATTTTGACCCGAAACGCCGATTTCGCTCTGCCTTTTCTGTGATCGTATCCCGGCCCTTTCCCGATGTTCCCCGGGGCGGGCACGCAAAACCAGGAGGTGCCCTCGGGTCGCCTGGTCGTCGGGGTTGCCTCGCCGTCGGTCGCGGAGGTCGGTCGCGAGATCTCCCGCCCTGGAGTCATCGGGTGGAGAGGAGGCGGGGAGGTGCCGCCCCACCGGCCCGACCGGCACAGGCCCGACCGGGCCGGCCGCCCTGCCTGGTGGATCTTCCCGGTCGGACGATTCGCAAGCCACAGGATCCGGTCGGGGATCGGCTCCGCCATCTTGACAGCAAGAAAGTTCCTATATAGAAACATGGGGGCGTATATACAAGCATCTCGCCAGGTGAGCCCGGCTGGCAGGGTGCGACGACCGCCGCTACGGAGGCCGCAGGGAAGCGGCATCCTGGGACGGCTGGAGGCTCGGGCGATCGAGCGCTCGCAGAGATCAGACGGGGTCGGGCGCGATCCGCGGGCGTAGACCGAACCGCTCATCCCGCGCAGTTGGGGGAACACATGCAGTTTGGCCGGTACTACGAGGAGTTCGAGGTCGGTGCGGTCTACAGGCACTGGCCTGGCAAGACGGTCACCGAGTACGACGACCACGTGTTCTGCCTGCTCACGATGAACCACCACCCGCTGCACCTGGACGCCAACTACGCCGAGCGGACCACCCAGTTCAAGCGGAACGTGGTCGTCGGGAACTACGTGTACTCGCTGCTGCTCGGGATGTCCGTCGCTGACGTTTCCGGCAAGGCGATCGCCAACCTGGAGGTCGAGTCGCTGCGGCATGTGGCGCCGGTCTTTCACGGGGACACGATCTACGGTGAGTCGACGGTGCTGGACAAGGTGGAGTCGAAGAGCAAGGACGACCGCGGCATCGTGACGGTCGAGACCCGCGGCCTCAACCAGGACGGCACCCTGGTCTGCATCTACCGGCGCAAGGTGATGGTCCCCAAGCGGTCCTACGGCGAGGCTCGCGGCGGAGAGCAGCCCGGCCGGCCCTCGCACCGGGACGCGGGCTGACATGGCGGAGTCGCGCACAGATCGACATCCGCGATCCGATCAGGCCCAGGTCACGGGATATGAGCGTGGCCGGCCGTGGATCGTGCGGACCTACGCGGGTCATTCGAGTCCGGCGGAGAGTAACGCTCTGTACCGGCGGAATCTGGCGAAGGGGCAGACGGGTCTGTCGGTGGCTTTCGATCTGCCGACGCAGACCGGGTACGACCCGGATCATGTGCTGGCGCGTGGTGAGGTCGGGAAGGTGGGTGTGCCGGTCGCGCATCTGGGTGACATGCGGGCGTTGTTCGAGCAGATCCCGTTGGGTCGGATGAACACGTCGATGACCATCAACGCGACGGCGATGTGGTTGCTGGCGTTGTACCAGGTGGTGGCGGAGGAGCAGGGTGTCGCGGCCGAGGAGCTGACCGGCACGACTCAGAACGACATCATCAAGGAGTACCTGTCGCGGGGGACGTATGTGTTCCCGCCGGGGCCGTCGCTGCGGCTGATCACGGACATCGTCGCGTACACGGTGACGGAGATCCCGCGCTGGAACCCGATCAACATCTGTAGTTATCACCTGCAGGAGGCGGGTGCGACGCCGGTGCAGGAGTTGGCGTACTCGTTGTGCACGGTGATCGCGGTGCTCGACGCGGTGGTCGCTTCCGGTCAGGTGCCGGTGGAGCGGATGGGCGAGGTGTGTGCCCGGATGTCGTTCTTCGTGAACGCCGGGGTGCGTTTCGTGGAGGAGATGTGCAAGATGCGGGCGTTCGTCGCCCTGTGGGATGATCTGCTGCGGACTCGTTACGGGGTGACGGATCCGCGTCACCGCCGGTTCCGTTACGGGGTGCAGGTCAACTCGTTGGGGTTGACCGAGGCGCAGCCGGAGAACAACGTGATCCGGATCGTGTTGGAGGCGCTCGGGGTCACGTTGTCGAAGGACGCGCGGTGTCGGGCGTTGCAGTTGCCTGCGTGGAACGAGGCCCTGGGTTTGCCGCGTCCGTGGGATCAGCAGTGGTCGCTGCGTATCCAGCAGATCCTGGCCTATGAGACGGATCTGTTGGAGTACCCGGATCTGTTCGAGGGCTCGGTGGTGGTGGCCCGGCGGGTCGAGGAGCTGGTTGCGGCCGCGACCGAGGAGATCGACCGGGTGCAGGCGATGGGTGGGGCTGTCGCCGCTGTGGAGAGCGGCTATATGAAGTCCCAGTTGGTGGCTTCGCAGGCGATGCGGCGGGCGCGGATCGAGTCTGGTGAGGATGTTGTTGTCGGGGTGAACCGGTTCACTGAGACCGAGCCGAATCCGCTGCTGGCCGATCTGGATGCGGCGGTGCAGACGGTGGATCCGGCGGGTGAGGAGGCGGCCCGGGTCCAGGTCGCTGCGTGGCGGGCCGCCCGTGATGCCTCCGTTGTCGACGAGGCGCTGCTCGGGTTGCGTGAGGCGGCGAAGACGGATGCGAACCTGGTGCCGGCGACGTTGGCGTGTGCTCGTGCCGGGGTGACGACGGGGGAGTGGGCGGGTGTGTTGCGTGAGGTGTTCGGGGAGTACCGGGCGCCGACCGGGGTGTCTGCCGCGCCGTCGGCCGCTGCTGCGGGTGCTGGGCTGGGGGAGGTGCGTGACCTGGTGACCGTGACCGCTGGTGAGTTGGGTCGCCGGCCGCGGTTGCTGGTGGGTAAGCCCGGGTTGGACGGGCATTCCAACGGTGCCGAGCAGATCGCGGTACGGGCTCGTGATGTGGGCTTTGAGGTGGTCTATCAGGGATCCGTCTCACCCCGGCGCAGATCGTCGCTGCGGCTGTGGAGGAGGACGTTCATGTGGTGGGGCTGTCGGTGCTCTCCGGTTCGCATATGAACCTGGTGCCCGAGGTGCTGGACGGGCTGCGTGCGGCTGGTCTCGGGGATGTTCCGGTCGTGGTCGGGGGGATCATTCCGCCCGCGGACGCGGAACGCCTGGCGACGCTCGGTGTTGCGGCGGTCTTCACACCGAAGGACTACGGGCTGACCGACATCATGCGTGGCATCGTGAACATCGTGCGCACCTCAAACGCGCTCGCCGGTGCCTGATCCCTCGCTGCCTCCGTCGCTGGCCCTGGCCACCCGGCTGCACACCGGCCAGCTGGACAAGGCGGGTGACGAGTACATCGGGCATCCGCTGCGAGTGGGGGAAATGTTGACGGGGCAAAGGAACGCTGAATGGGCCGGGAGACTTCTTTCGGTGAGCTGACGAGGATCGGGGTCGTCGGCCTGGGCACCATGGGCGCCGGTATCGCGGAAGTGCTGGCCCGGGCGGGCTTCGACATCTGTGGCTGGAGGTCGAGCGCAGCCGCGGCGTGACAACCTGAATCACGGGTTGATCACGCCGCGACGGTCGCTGGCCTGTTTGTTGCCTTACAGCAGCTCGAGGATCGTGGCGTTAGCGAGCCCGCCGCCCTCGCACATCGTCTGCAGCCCGTAGCGGATTCCATTATCGCGCATGTGATTGATCATTGTGCTCATCAGTCGGCCGCCGCTGCCGCCCAGCGGATGGCCGAGCGCGATCGCCCCGCCACGTGGGTTCAGCCTGGCCGGGTCGGCGCCCGTCTCAGCGAGCCAGGCCAGGGGGATAGACGCGAAGGCCTCATTGACCTCGAACGTGCCGATGTCCCCGAGAGACAGCCCGCTGCGGCGCAGGATGCGGGCTGTCGCCGGGATGGGCCCGGTCAGCATCATGACGGGGTCGTCACCCACGACTACCGCGGAGTGGATCCGGACGATCGGGCGCAGACCAAGCTCCGCCGCCTTCTCGCTGCTCGTGATGAGCAGGGCTGAGGCGCCGTCGCTAATCTGGGAGGAGTTGCCTGCCGAGATGACGCCGTCCGGCTTGAACGGGGTGCTCAGCTTGCCGAGGGTCGTCACGTCGCCGCCGCGGCGGATGCCCTCGTCTGCGACGACGCCGGGGGCCGCGTCGACCGGGACGATCTCGGCGGCGAACGCGTCGTTGTCCTGGGCTGCGGCCGCGAGTTCATGCGATCGGAGGCTGAACTCGTCCAGCGCCTCCCGCGAGAAGCCGTACTTCTCGGCGATCATCTCGGCCGCGATGCCCTGGTTGGGCTCAATGTCGGGGTAGCGGGTGCGGAAGCCATCACCGAAGGGCCAGGCACCGATGGTCTGGGAGCCCATCGGCACCCGACTCATGGATTCCACCCCGCCGGCGACGACGACATCGTAGTAGCCCGCGATCACGCTCGCCGCCGCGAAGTGCACGGCCTGCTGAGACGAGCCGCACTGGCGGTCCACCGTGGTCCCGGGCACGGTTTCGGGCCAGCCTGCCGCGAGGACGGTGTTGCGCCCGATGTTGACTGACTGCTCCGCAACCTGGGTTACACAGCCCCAGACGACGTCGTCGACGACCGCCGGGTCCAGGCCCGTCCGCGCGACCAGCGCTTGCAGCAGCGACGCGCCCAGGTCGACGGGCGCAACAGCGGAGAGACCTCCGTTGCGCTTCCCTAGCGGGCTGCGGACGGCCTCGACGATTACTGCGTCGCGCACGGGGACTCCTTGCTGGAACCGGTCCGGAAGGGGCTGCGGAGGGCTACCGGGATCACTTGACGCCATGGTGGTCGAGCAGGTCCAACGCTCGCACCGCCATCGGGTGCACAAGCTGGGCCCGCTCCGCCATGCGCGGGTCGGTGGACTCGCCCCGCTGGTAGCGCGCAGCCAGCTGCTGGAGGATCACCGTCACCCGGTAGGCGGCGAACGCCTCGTACCAGCCGAGGTTGTCGAGGCCGAAGCCGCTTCGTGCGGCGTACCGTTCGGCCATCTCCGCCCGGGTGGGAAGCCCGATGGTGGCCTGCTCAGGCAGGTAGAGACCGGCGCTCTGCGCGGTGTCGGACGGGTCGGGCCAGTAGTTCAGGAGAGAGCCGAGGTCGGCGAGCGGGTCGCCCAGAGTGGCCATGTCCCAGTCGAAGACCGAGTAGACACGGTCGGGGTCGCCGGCCGCGAACTGGACGTTGGTGAGCTGGTAGTCGTTGTGCAGGAGCGAGTGAACCGGGTTGGTCGGCACGTTCCGGCCGAGGCGGGTGGCGGCCTCCTCCATGAGGGCCGCCTCGGCCTCGGAGGCGACCGCGGCCCATCGCTTCTGCCAGCCGGCCATCTGGCGCTCCAGGAAGCCGACCGGCCGGCCGAGATCGGCCAGGTCGCACGACGCCGGATCCACGGTGTGCAGGTCGGCCAGCGCGTCGGCCACGGCGAGGCCGATCCGGTGGCCCACGTTGTCGCCCACCTGGAGCACCTCGGGGATCGAGCGCCAGACCACCACGCCTGGCCGGTACTCCATGACGTCGAAGGGCGCTCCGATGATCGACGGGTCCTCGCACACCAGCAGGGACCGGGGCGCCCGCGGGTAGGCGTTGGGTAGCCGGGAGAGCACCCGGTGCTCGCGGGACATGTCGTGCGCGCCGGCGGCGATCGTGCCCAGCGGCGGCCGGCGGACGACGACGCTGAGTTCGTCGTTGACGTGCACGAGGTAGGTGAGGTTCGCCGAGCCGTTCGGGAACTGCTTCACCGACCAGGCGCCGGCCGCGACGCCGAGGGCTGTCGACAGGTAGGTGACCAGCCGGTCCCAGTCGAGCTCCTCGCCGGGCCGGACGTCCGCGATCTCCGGCATGTCATCGGGCCGCGGGGCGTCGTCAGTCACGGGCGTCTCTGCCGCGGTGCTGGGGGCGACCGCGGCCGACGGGCCGGAGGAGCCATGGGAGCCGCGCACGGCGGCGAGCCGGTCGGCGAACTTGGCCTCGGCCGCCGCCCGTAGCGCGGGCAGGTGCCCGGTGGGGAACAGCCCGGGCGCCGGCGTGCGCCCGCGCAGGAGCTGCTTGGCCACGGTGATCTTGTGGATCTCGGTGGCGCCGTCCGCCAGGCCCATCCGGTACGACTCCATGATCCAATCGCCGAACGGCATCTCGTCGGATGTGCCCAGCGAGCCGTGCAGCTGCAGGGCCCGGCCGGCCACGTCGTTGAGCACCTTCGGCATCGTGGCCTTTACCGCGGCGATGTCCTTGCGGACCTTGCGGTAGTCGTCGTACTTGTCGATCTTCCAGGCGGTCTGCAGGACCAGGAGGCGGAACTGCTCGAGCTGGGTCCAGGAGTCGGCGAGCATCTCCTGCACCATCTGCTTGTCGGCGAGCCGCTCGCCCTGCGTGTACCGGGACAGCACGCGCTCGCACATCATGTCGAGCGCCTTGCGGACGAGACCGACAGTGCGCATCGCGTGGTGGATGCGACCGCCACCGAGCCGGGTCTGGGACACGACGAAGCCGTCGCCCCGCTTGCCGAGCAGATGGTCGGCCGGAACGCGGACGTTGTTGTAGCGGAGGTAGCCGTGCCCTCCGTCGTGCCGCTCGTGACCGAACAGGGCGACGTTGCGGATGGTTTCCAGCCCCGGGGCGTCCGCGGGCACGACGAACATCGACATCCGCCGGTGCGGCTCGGCGTCGGGGTCGGTGACCGCCAGCACGATGATGAACGACGCGAAGCGGGAGTGCGACGAGTACCACTTGGTCCCGTTGATGACCCACTCGTCGCCGTCGGGAACGGCGCTGGTGCGGAACTGCGTCGGGTCCGACCCGCCCTCGGGCTCGGTCATCGAGTAGCAGCTGACGACCTCGCCCGCCACCAGCGGGCGGAGATAGGTCTCTTTGAGCCGTTCGCTGCCGTAGTGCGCGAGGATCTCCGCGTTCCCGGAGTCCGGGGCCTGGCAGCCGAACACGATGGGTGCGCACTGCGATCGCCCGAGGATCTCGTTCATCAGCGCCAGCTTGACCTGGCCGTAGCCCTTGCCGCCCAGGTTGGGGCCCAGGTGGCAGGCCCAGAGGTTGCGCTCATGCACCATCTGCTGCAGGGGTGGAATGAGGGCTTGGCGAACCGGGTCGGAGAGATCGAAGCCGTAGTTCGTGACGAGCAGGTCGACCGGCTCGATCTCGTCCCGGACGAACTGATCAATCCACTCCAGCTGCTGCGCGAATTCGGGGTCGGTCTCGAAATCCCAGGACACGGTCGGACACACCTCCGCACGTCGACGCGTCGAGCGAGGTCGGAGCAGCGTGAGCGGCGAGGCGACCACGATGACGCCACGGTACGACGAGGTACGACGCAGACTGTAGAGTCGAAAAAGCTCTAATGCTAGAGTTATCGTAGGGAGTGGCACTCCTGCCTGTCAACCGCGAGCCCAGGTCTTAGGTTGGGTGACTGGGGGTTGCCCGCGGCTTGCGTCGAGGCATAAAATACTGATGCTACGACTTTCTGGCCGTAGTCTCCCGTGAGTGCAAGGTGATCGCCTGATGCCGGTGGAGTCCTCGGTCTCACCGAAGACGCATATCCGGCTGCGGAGTGCCACCTGTGACCCACGGGTCATCGTCATCCGAGTTCACCTCGACGCGCCGCCCCGCGGCGCGCGATGACTCATGGTGGCCTGGGTGGACGGGGTCATCCGTGCGCCGATTGCGTCGGAAATGTCCATTCGGCGACTATTCGGGCGGACCGACCGTCCGCCCGCGCCGAGTACGTCCCGTGAAAGTGAGGTGAGGGCCAGTGTCGTCCACTGACCAGCGGGTCGATCACCCGTCAAGATCTGCCGCCGCCCGACGCGGCCGCGGCGAGGGGCCGCTCGCCGGGGTCCGGATCGCGGACTTCTGCTGGGTCGGCGTCGGAGCGCTGGCCACCCGGACGCTCGCGGACTTCGGCGCGGAGGTCATCAAGATCGAGGACCGGCGGCGGATGGATCTGACGCGCCGGATGCCGATCTACAAGGGTGCTGCGCGGCCGGTTGGGGAGGAGGACACCGGCGAGATCGACCCCGACCTGAGCGGGCACTTCAACAACTACAACCGCAACAAGCTGAGCGTGAACATCGACATGCGCTCGGAGAAGGGCCGGGATGTCGCCCGCCGGCTGATCGCGAACTGCGGTGTGGTCACCGAGAACTTCTCGCCCGGGGTGATGGAGCGCTGGGGGCTGACCTACGAGGCGATGCGTGAGCTGAACCCCTCGGTGATCTACGCGCGAATGAGCGGCTTCGGGCACTCCGGCCCCGACACCGCCTATCGCAGTTACGGGCCGGTCGTGCAGGCCGTCGGCGGGCTGACTTTCGGGGCCGGCCTGCCGGGCCGCGAGCCGTCCGGCTGGGGCATGTCGTACATGGACAACATGGCCGCCTACAACGGGTCGATCGCGGTGCTGATGGCGATCTACCGGCGCAACGCTACCGGTGAGGGATGCGAGATCGACGTCTCGGCGCTGGAGGCGTCGGTCGCGCTGCTCGGTCCGGTGCTGCTCGACGTGAGCGTGAACGGGCGGGCGACGCGCGGCATGGAGGGCTATCCGCCCGGCAACCTGCAGCTGTACTCGGACGCCGCGCCGCACGGCGTGTACCCCGCCGCCGGGGAGGACCGGTGGATCGCGATCTCGGTCTTCGACGACGACGACTGGGGTGCCCTGAGAGCGGCGCTGGGCGGGCCGGCATGGTGTGACGACCCGCGGTTCGCCGACCAGCGGTCGCGGCGGCGGGAGCACGCCGCGCTCGACGCCCACCTCGCGGCCTGGACCGCGCAGCGGGACCCGCGGGAGGCGATGGAACACCTCCAGGCCCACGGGGTGCGCGCGGCCGCCGTGCAGAACTCGCAGGAGATCTGCGAGGTCGATCCCCAGCTGGCGCACCGGGGGACCCTCATCGAGATGGACCATCCGAAGATCGGGCCCGCACGCCTGGAGGGCCTGCCCTTCACGGCGGCGGAGACGAAGCCCGCGCACTGGCGGTCGGCTCCGCTGCTGGCCGAGGACAACGAGTACGTCTTCTCGGAGATCGTCGGGATGTCCCGCGCCGAGATCGACGTGCTGACGGACGAGGGTGTGCTGTGACCGCCGTGCCGCCCACCGACGCAGCCGCCCCGCCGTACCGGGGCCTGCGTGTCGTCGAGGTCGCCGCCGACGTGGCGGGGGAGTTCTGCACCCGGCTCCTGGGCCAGATGGGTGCCGAGGTCATCAAGGTGGAGCCGCCGGGTGGCAGCCCGTCGCGGCATGCCGGCCCGTTCGTCGAGGGCCACTCCGACGGCGAGCACAGCCTGGGCTTCTGGCACTACAACGTCGGCAAACGCAGTGCCGTGCTCGACCTCGCCGAGGCCGCCGGGCTCGCCGGCCTGCGTGACCTGCTGCGGGACGCCGACGTGTTCGTCTTCTCGGGCACCCCGCGGGCGTTCCGTGCCCTGGGCCTCGACCGCGAGGCTCTGGCGGAGGTGAACCCCGGACTGGTCACGCTCGTCATCACGCCCTTCGGTCTCACCGGCCCGTGGGCCGAGTACCAGGCGAGCGATCTGATCTCCTTCGCGGCCAGCGGTGTGCTGGCCTGCTGCGGGTACGACGATCACACGATCCCGCCGATCCGTCCCAGCGGGAACCACGCCCACCAGACAAGCGCGACCTTCGGGCACACCGCGCTCCTGCTCGCCCTGGTGCGGCGGCAGTCCACCGGGCGGGGCGACCTGATCGACCTCGCCACGCACGACACCATGGCGATCACGGTCGAGATGGCGAACACGTACTGGATCTACACCGGCGCGATCCTGCGACGGCAGACGGCCCGGCACGCCCAGCCCGTCCCGACCGCGCAGACCCTCTTCGAGTGCGCTGACGGCCGATACGTCGTCATCGTCTTCATCGTCGCCGAGCAGAAGCCGTGGTCGATCTTCGTAGAGTGGCTCGCGAGCCATGACCTCGCCCTCGACCTGAGCGAAGAGCGCTACCTCGACCCGAGGGTTCGGCAGCAGGAGTTCGGCCATATCCAGGAGGTCCTGGAGATCTTCTTCCTGACCCTCGACGCCGACACGGCGTTCCGGGAGGGACAGGAGCGTGGTCTGCCCATCGGCACGGTGTTCGCCCCGGAGGAGATCCTCGATCTCGAGCAGCTCCGGGAGCGGCAGTACTTCGACACCATCGAGGTGGACGGGGTGGCGAACGTGGTCGTGCCGGGCCCCCCGTACCGGCTCTCCGGTGTCGCGGGGCAGGCGCTGTCCCCGCCGCCTCGCCTCGCCGAGTACCAGGCTGATCTCGTGCCCGGCCAGGTCTGAACCTGACCGCGCGGCCGGCCCGGCCGGCCCGGCCGGCCGCGTCGCGCCGGCCCGTCCCGTCCCGAGGGAGTGCAATGGCAACGATCTACAAAACAGTCGACCTGGACATCAGTTCCGACGCGGCCTGGGCCTTCGTCGAGAAGTTCGTCCGCTCCGAGGTGCACGTCTTCAGTAACTCGGCGAGCGAGCGCCAGGACGGCAACTACCGGGTGGTGACCGACCACGAGGGCGCGGAGTTCTGGGAGCTCAACGTCGGGATCGACGCCGAGCACCGGTACTCCTCCTACACCGTGCCCGATCTGTTCGGCGCCACGTTCCACGCGGCCTCGATGCAGATCCTCGACAACGGCGGCCCGGGCTGCCGGTTCGTCTGGATCACCGACGTCCTGCCGGACTCGTTCGCCGAGGATCTCCGCGGGTTCTACGACAACCTCTTCGCCGAGCTGGTGGCGGCAATCAAGGGCAGCTCGGCGTGACGGGCGGTGCGGCGGGTGGCGCGGCGGTGCGCAAGCCCGTTCCTCTCCCCGAACCCGCCAGCGAGGGGTTCTGGGCCGCGGCCCGGGACGGCCGGCTCGTCGCGCAGCGCTGCACGACCTGCCGCAACTATCTCTATCCTCCGGACATCGTCTGCCCCCGATGCCTCACGGAGACGCTGGAGTACGTGCACCTGAGCGGCGCGGCCACCCTCTACAGCTTCGTGGTGATGAACCGGGCATTCTACGCCGGGTTCGCCGAGGATCTGCCGTACGTGGTGGCCTTCGTCGAGCTCGACGAGCAGCCGGGGCTGCGGATGGTGTCCAACGTCGTGGGCTCGGACCCGGCGGCGTTGCGGATCGGCGATCGGCTTCAGGTCGAGTTCGACGACCGCGGAACGCAGTCGGTACCGGTGTTCCGGGTGCGCGAAGGGGGATCGGCGTGAGCACGCTGTCGCGTGAGGTCGCGATCGTCGGTGTCGGCTACTCGCCCTTCTCCCGTCGGGGGCCGGTCGACCCGCGTCGGCTCGCCTACCAGGCATGCACGGGCGCGCTCGACGACGCGGGGCTCGCCGCACGCGACATCGAGGGCCTCTACCACTACCGGTTCGAGGACGACATCCCGGTACACGAGGTCGCCCGGATGCTCGGCATGGATGACCTCGCGGTGTTCGCCGACATCATCCCGACCAGCCCGTCCGGCCTCGTCGCCGTTCTCGAGGCGATCATGGCGGTGGCGTCGGGCGCGGCCGAGACCGCGATGGGGTTCCGGTGCCTGACCCGGGAGACCGGCTACGCGGGGGCGCTGTCGAGTGACACGGCGCCGGTGGGCGGGATCGAGCAGTACCTCGCTCCCTTCGGCTGGTCGGGCGTTCTGATGGGCATGGGGATGCGGATGCGGCGCCGCATCCACGAGCTCGGTGGTTCCCTGGAGGACTACGGCCAGATCGCCCTGAACGCGCGCCGGTGGGCGGCATTGAACCCGCAGGCCGTGCTGCGCGAACCGATGACGATGGAGGAGTACCTCGACGGCCGGCTGGTCGCCGACCCGCTGCGCGTCTACGACTGTGACTATCCGGTCAACGGCGCGGTCGCCTGCATCGTGACCACCGCCGAGCGCGCACGTGACCTGCGGCAGCGCCCGGTTCTCGTCGACGCGATGGCGTACTCGAACGGCGTCGCGCCGGACACCCGGTGGGCCTTCGGTGAGGACTTCCTCTTCGGCTCCGCGCGGCGGTGCGCGGACCGGCTCTGGTCGCGCTCCTCGTTCACCGCTGCCGACGTGGACCTCGCCCAGCTGTACGACGGGTTCACCCACGTCACGTTGTCGTGGGTCGAGGCGCTGGGTTTCTGCGGGGTCGGGGAGTTCGGGGACTGGGTGGAGGAGGGCAAGCGGATCGGCCCGGGCGGGGAGCTGCCTGTCAACACCGGTGGCGGTCACCTCGCGGAAGGCCGAGTGCACGGCATCCAGCTGCTCACCGAGGCCGTTCTGCAGCTGCGTGGCCAGGCGGGGGAGCGTCAGGTTCCCGATGCTTCGGTCGCCGTGGTCACGAACGCGTTCGGCGCCCAGACCGCCGGCATGGTCGTCAACGTCGAGTGACGTGCCGGCCGGAAGACCTGTCGAGGCCTTCTGTTATCTGCGTCATACTTGCGATACTCTATCCGTGAATAGTAGATCCATGGATATTTGCTGACGCGACTACTGTTAACCGCGGCGGCAGATGGGGAGTTCTGATGTCCGTTGACGACACCGAGGCGTCCGCGCCCACGACCCAGCGCGGGTACGCCACGGCCCCCACGCTCGCGGGGTTCTCGCACGCGGCGAACGAGCGTCTCAATGCCGACCCGTGGGGCGAGCTCGACCGGCTCCGCGACGAGTCGCCGACATTCCGTAGCGACATGCCGAATCCTCTCGTCCCCGGCGCGTCGCTGTGGTATCTCCTCGACTACGAGAGCGTCTACACCGCGCTGCGTGACTGGGAGACCTTCTCCAACGTGGGATCGGCGCACCCGTTCTCCGACAGCGACCCGTACAGCATGATCCCCGGCGAGCTGGACCCGCCGGACCACACCAAGTTCCGGCGGCCGCTGAACGCCCACTTCTCGCCCGGCGCGATCCGCGCGCTCGAGCCGGATATCCGCCGGACGGCCGTTGAGCTCATCGAGTCGTTCAAGGATTCCGGCCAGTGCGACTTCGTCACCGACTTCGCGCTGCACTTTCCTACCCGGGTCTTCGAGCGGATGTTCGGCGTCCCGCTCGAGGATCACGACCAGCTCACCGCGTGGGTGCATACCTTCGGCCAGCAGATGGCGACACAGACCGCGATCGACAAGGCCGTCGCCGCCGAGCAGGAGGTGCTGGCCTACCTGGGGAAGAAGCTGGACGAGCGCGAGCAGTCCCCCAGGGAGGACCTGCTCGGCGCGATCGCCTTCATGGAAGTCGACGGCGCCCGGATCAGTCGCAAGGAGCAGGTGGCGGTCGCCTACCTGATGTTCCAGGCGGGTATGGACACGGTGGCGAGCCAGCTGGGCTGGTCCTTCCGCCACCTCGCCGAGAACGAGGTCGACCGGCAGGCGATCCTCGCCGACCCGAAGCTGATTCCCTCGACGGTGGAGGAGCTCCTGCGCTCCTACGACATCCTCTCGCACACCATGATCGTCGCCAAGGATGTCGAGTTCAACGGCTGCCCGATGAAGAAAGGCGACCGGGTGGTCACCATGATCTCGGCGGCGAACCGGGACCCGAACGAGTTCCCGGACCCGGACACCTTCGACGTCTCCCGCAAGCCGAACCGGCACATGGCCTTCGGGGTGGGGCCGCACCGCTGCATCGGTGCGCACCTGGCCCGGATCGAGCTGAACATCGCGCTGGAGGAGTGGCACCAGCGGATCCCGAATTACAAGGTGGCCGAGGGCGCCGAGTTCGGCCAGTCCATGAAATGGGCGGTCACCTCGATGGAATCGCTCCCGCTCGAATGGGATGTCGAGGCGGTGAACTGATGCGGATCGTGGCGGAACGGGAGATGTGCAGCGGTCACACCCGGTGCGCGGCGGTGCTTCCGGGGGTTTTCGCGCTCGATGACGACGGCTACCTGAACATCGACTCCGTCGACATTCCGGCGGGGTCCGAACAGTTGGCACGCGACGCGATCGCTGCGTGCCCGGAGCGGGTTCTGCGGGAGACACCGTGAGGGGACACCGCCGGTGTACCAGGTCATGATGCTGAGCAAGCGGCGGCCCGGCTTATCCATGGCCGAGTTCGTCGAGAAGTACGAAACGCGGCATGCGCCCTACGCGGCGGAGCAGATGCCGACCGCCCGGCGCTATGTGCGGCGGTACTTCGGACCGCTCAGCACCGCCGACCAGCCCGACGATGAGCGGGAGTTCGACGTCGCGACCGAGATCTGGTTCGACGACCGTGCCGCCTACGAGCGGGCGATGGAGCGGTTCGCCGATCCGGTGGTCGCCGCCCGGCTCGCGCAGGACGCGCAGGAGCTGTTCGATCCCGGCCGCAGCACGCTACGCGTCCATGTCGAAGAACAGGCGAGTCAGCCCGGCGGTGGCGATGGTCCGGTGGGCGCCGACCAGGGGAGCTTCTGATGGCCGGGCGAGTCGCCGGGAAGGTCGCGCTGATCACCGGGGCGGCGCGCGGGCAGGGCCGCAGCCACGCGGTTCGGCTCGCGCAGGAGGGGGCCGACATCATCGCCGTCGACCTCTGCGCCGACGTGCCGGGCGTGCCGTACCCGGGGGGCACCCGCGAGGATCTGGCCGAGACGGTACGGCAGGTGGAGGCCCTCGATCGGCGGGCCGTGGCGACGGTCGCCGACGTGCGTGACCACGAGCAGCTCGCGGCGGCTGTGGTGGGGGGTGTCGCCGAGTTCGGGCGGCTCGACGTGGTCAGCGCGAACGCGGGCATCGCCATGCCGCCCTTCCCCACCCACGAGATGCCCGAGGAGGTGTGGCAGGGCATGCTTGCGGTCAACCTGACCGGCGTCTGGCACACCTGCAAGGCCGCCATACCGCACCTGATCGCGGGTGGCCGCGGCGGGTCGATCATCCTTACGAGTTCCGCGGCTGGTCTCAGGGGTTACGAGAACATCGCCAACTACGTCGCGGCCAAGCACGGCGTGGTCGGTCTGATGCGGACGCTGGCCAACGAGCTCGCCCGGCACTCGATCCGGGTGAATTCGGTGCATCCCACCACTGTCTCGACCGAGATGATCCAGAACGAGTCGACCTACCGCCAGTTCCGGCCGGACCTGACCGACACGCCGACCGAGGACGACGTGCGCGACGCGTTCACGTCGCTCAATCTGATACCGGTGCCCTGGATTGAGTCGATTGACGTGTCGAACGCGCTGCTGTTTCTCGCGTCCGACGAGTCTCGGTACATCACCGGCATCACGCTGCCGATCGACGCCGGCCAGATGGTCAAGTAGGACCCGTGGGGGCTGGGCGCGGGCGGCCTCGTCACCCGGATGCTCATCCCGGGGACTCAGCCGCCGAGATGACGCTCGCATCGATCGGCGAAGGTTCAGCCGAGTCGCCCGGCCGCGCCCACTCGACGTTCCGGCCGATACCGGGGCGAGCATGGCACCGTGTTTAGGCCAGGTCGCCCGGTATCTGGTCGGTCGCTCAGGCCCGGGCGTCATCCAGCAGAGTGCGCGTCTCGGCCCCCGGGCGACCGACGAAGCGCGGTGACCGCTTCTCGATGAACGACCGGATTCCCTCGTGGGCGTCCGGATGTGACGCGAGGGCGCGGATCAGGCTGGACTCCACGGGGTGGACGTCGCGGGGATGTCCCACGGTCAGCCCGTCCCACAGCAGCCGCCGGACGAGCGCCACCGACACCGGCGCGGACTGCTCGGTCATGGCCCTGGCGGCGGCGTACGCGGCGGGGAGCAGGTCGTCGGGGGAGTGCAGGCTGCGGATCAGCCCGCTCTCGACCGCCTCGGCGGCATCGACGATCCGTCCGCTGGTCATCCAGTCCATCGCCCTGCTGATGCCGACGACCCGAGGAAGGAACCAGGTGGAGCAGGCCTCCGGGATGATCCCGCGCCGCGCGAAGACGAACCCGAACCTCGCGGTGTCCACGGCGATCCGGACGTCCATCGGCAGCAGCATCGTCGCGCCCAGGCCGGCGGCCACCCCGTTGACGGCGGCGATGACGGGCTTTCCGCACTCGAAGATCCGTAGGGCGAGCCAGCCGCCGAGGTCGCGGTCGTCGAGGGATCCCTGTCCGCGGTCGTCGTGGGGGGCCTGCTCGGTGCGCGTCGGGGTCTGGAACGTCTCCGCACCACCGGACAGGTCGGCGCCCACCGAGAAGGCCGAGCCCGCCCCGGTGATGACGATCGCCCGTACCTCGTCGTCCCGGTCAGCCTCGTCGATCGTGCGGTGCAGCACGACCACCGCCTCGCGGCCGAGCGAGTTGCGGCGCTCCGGGCAGTTGAGCGTGATGGTCGCGATGCCGTCCTGCCGGCTGATCGCGATCGGCGCGTCCTTGGCCATCGTGCCTCCTCGCCGCCGCAGCGTGCCTCTGCGGATGCTGTCGGTTACTGTCTCAAATGCTCGATAGTTAGACTATCGTGCGCGAACCGCGCGCTCAGTCGACCGTGCTGCATTGCGTCACGGCGTGAGGTGGGGGGTGCATTGCCGTGGCCAAGGATGAACCGACCTGCGGGAATGTGGACGGCCGAGCGCTCTGAGATTATTGTTACATAGACTGTCGAGGCTTAGAGTTCTTTTGTCGTGGCGCGTCGTTGTGTCACGCTCGTTCCGGAGGTCATTGGATGATGCGCCGAACTCGCAATCTGGCCGTCCTGCTGGGCTTAGCCACCGCCCTGACCGCCGCCTGCGGCAGCGCCCCGAAGTCGGACACCGGCGGGGGGGAGACGGGCGCCGCTGACGCGGCCGCACTCGGGCCGGTCGTCGCGGCCCCCACCGGCACCCCGCTCGTCATCGGCTACATCAGCCAGGAGAACACGGCGGTGGGGTCCTACCCCGAGGCGCTCGCCTCGGCGCGGGCAGCCGCTGACTACATCAACAAGCATCTCGGCGGAGTGCACGGGCGGCCCCTCGAACTGTCTTCCTGCGTCACTGACGGGTCGGTCGCGACTTCGGCGAACTGCGCGCGGCAGATCGCGTCCACCTCCGGCGTGGTCGCCGCCTCAAGCAGCCTCGACTTCGGTGCCCAGGGCGCCGTACCGGTGCTCCAGGCTGCCGGCATCCCCCGTATCGGCGGGATCGCGATCTTCCCGGAGGAGGCGTCTTCCCCGACCGTCTTCAACTTCGCGGGCGGTTCCTTCGCGGCCTTCCCCGCGATCGACACCTTCGTCGCCACCGTCCAGAAGGCCGGGCGCGTGAGCGCCCTGACATCCGACACCTCACCCGGCATCGCCTCGGCGAATGACCAGATCAAGACTCCGTTGCAGCGGGACCTCGGTTACAAGGACGTGCCGATCGTCGTCGCGGCTCCGGACGCCGCCGACCTGACCGGCGCGCTGACCCAGCTCAACGCGTCCAAGCCGGACGCGGTGGTGAGCAGCTTCGGGCAGGCGTGCGTGCGCATCATGCAGGCGAAGAAGGCGCTCGCCCTGCCGTTCACGATGTACCACACCAGTAAATGCCTCGACGAGCGTGTGCTGCAGAGCGCGGGCGAGGCCGCCGAAGGGCACCGCTTCAACTCCGAGACGCGGATGTGGAACGAGAAGGACGACGACGCGGCGATCTACCGGGCCGCGATGGCGAAGTACGCGTCCGGGACGACGCTGAGCAACTACTCGACGATCGCCTTCCAGGGGATCATGAACACCTACCGCCTGCTGAACAAGATGGACGAGGCGAGCCTCACCCCGAAGGCGCTGGTCGAGAAGATCCGCACCACCAGCGACGAGCCGAGCTTCCTCGGCTGGACCTACACCTGTGACCCGGCGAAGCTCGCCGTGGCCGGCCAGTCCGGCCTGTGCAGCACCCTAGAGGTGATCGTCGAGGTGAAGAACGGCGTTCCGACCACCATCTCGGACCCGATCGACGGCTCGAAGCTCCTGCGGCTCTGAGACCGGACCGAGGCTAACGACACATGACCGACTTTCTGCTCTACGTTCTTCTCGGTCTCGGGCCGGGCGCGGTCTACGCGGCCCTCGGTCTCGGCGTGGTGCTGACCTACCGGAGCTCGGGGACGATCAACCTCGCCTACGGTGCCGCCGCGCTCTACCCCGCGTATGTCTTCGCACAGCTCAACAAGACCGGTGAGCTGATCCTCCCGATTCCCGGCGTCCCACCGATCTACTTCGGAGGCGTGCCCTCGAAGGCGGTGGCGCTCGTGGTGGCGTTGCTCGTAGCGGCGCTGCTCGGTGTGCTGATACACCTCCTCGTGTTCCGGCCGTTGGCCACGGAGCCCGCGCTCGCGCGGGTCGTGGCCTCCATCGGTGTGCTGATCACCATCCAAGCGATCGTGATCATCCGGTTCGACGAGCAGGCTCTGCAGCCGGTCGGTCTCCTCCCGGACGACGCCGTCAACCTCGGTGACATCACCGTGCCCGCGGACAGGCTGCTGCTCGGCCTGCTCGTGGTGCTCGTCTGCGCTGTGCTGGCGGCGGTCTACCGCTTCACCAGTTTCGGGCTGGCCTCCCGGGCGGCGGCGACCAACCCGAAGGGCGCCACCCTGCTCGGTTACTCCACCGACAGCCTGGCGTTGGTCAACTCGACGATCGCGGCCGTGCTGGCCGGCCTGTTCGGGATCCTGGTGGCGCCGATCACCAGTTTGCAGCCCACCACCCTGACCCTGTTGATCGTGCCCGCGCTGGCCGCCGCCCTGATCGGCCGGTTCACCTCGTTCGGTGTCACCGTGGCCGCGGCCCTGGTCGTCGGCATCCTGCAGTCGCAGATCGTGCTGCTCCAGGGCAAGCTCGAGTGGCTGCCGCGGGCCGGCCTGGGTGACGCCCTGCCGTTCGCGGTGATCGTGATCGCCATGTTCGCGGTGGGGGCGCGGCTTCCCGGTCGCGGCGCGGCGAGCAACGAGCGGATGCCGACCGCGCCGCCACCGAGGCACCGATGGTCGGTGGGGCTCCCCGCCGTGGCGGTGGGCTGCGCGATCGTGTACGTCCTCAGCGACGCCTACCTCGGCAGCTACGTCACCTCGTTGATCGCGGGGCTGGTCTGCCTGTCATTCGTCGTGCTGACCGGCTACACGGGCCAGGTCTCACTGGCCCAGATGGCGATCGCGGGCGTGTCGGCGTTCGGGCTGAGCAAGTTCGCCCACGGGATCGGGATTCCGTTCCCGCTGGCGCCGCTGCTCGCCATCGGCGGCGCGGTGCTCGGCGCCCTCGCGGTCGGCATCCCGGCCCTACGGGTACGTGGGGTGCACCTAGCCGTCGTGACGATCGCGCTGGCGGTCGCCGTCGCGTCCGCCGTCTTCGGCAACCCGGCCGTGACGGGCGGCACGAGCGGTAGCCCGGTACCCACCCTGTCGATCTTCGGCTTCGATTTCCGCGGTGGGGAGACCGGGTTCGCGGTGGTGACGGTGCTGGTCCTCGCCGTTGCGGGGTTCGCGGTGGCGAACCTGCGGCTCAGCCCGGTCGGGCTGCAGATGCTCGCGGTACGCGCCAACGAGCGGGCGGCGGCCTCGGTCGGCATCAACGTCGCCCGCATGAAGCTGCTCGCCTTCGCGTTCTCGGGAGTGCTCTCGGGCACGGCGGGCGTCATGCTCGCCTACAACCAGAGCAACGTGTCGTTCCAGTCGTTCGGTGCGATCGCGTCGCTGTCGTTCCTCGCGGTGGCCTACCTGGGCGGGATCACCACGATCTCCGGCGCAGTTGTCGGCGGCATGCTGGTGAACGGCGGGCTGATGACCCTGGCCCTGCAGAACTGGTTCGAGATCGGCTCGTACCAGTTGCTGGTGAGCGGCGTCGGTCTGATCGTCACCGCGGTACTCAACCCGCAGGGCATCAGCGGCGCGACCCAGCAGAGTGCCGCGAAGCTCCTCGCCGCCATCCGACGGCGGGGCCATCCGAGCCCGTCCGAACTCGGGAAACCCCCAGCCGTGCCGTCCGGAGTCGCATCATGACCGCGCTGCTTGAACTGGACTCGATCGCCGTCCGGTACGGCGGGGTGGCGGCGCTCAAGGGCGTCTCGTTCACGGTGCCGAGCAACAGCATCGTCGGGCTGATCGGCCCGAACGGAGCGGGGAAGACGACGCTCATCGACGCGCTGACCGGGTTCACCGGCCACGACGGCACCGTCACCTTCGACGGCCGGAACCTCGGCGGGCTGGCTCCGCACGAGCGGGTGCGCCTCGGCATGACCCGGACGTTCCAGTCGCTGGAGCTGTTCGAGGACCTGACGGTGGAACAGAACCTCCAGGTCGCCGCCCATCGGCCCACGCTGGGCTCGGCGCTGTGGGGTCTGCTGCGTGGGCGTGCCGGCGTCGACGACGTCCGGTGGGCGCTCGACCGGGTCAACCTCACCGGCAGCCACGACCGGCTCCCGACCGAGCTGAGCCTCGGTCAGCGCAAGCTCGTCGGCGTCGCCAGAGCACTCGTCGGCCGGCCGCGTCTGCTGCTGCTAGACGAGCCGGCCGCGGGCCTGGACTCGGCCGAGAGCGAGGTGCTGGCGGACGTGCTGCGGGCACTGCCCGGGGACGGTCTGTCCATCCTGATCATCGAACACGACACGAACCTGGTGTTCGGCCTGTGCCGGGACGTGAACGTTCTCGAGTTCGGGGAGCTGATCGCCTCGGGCCCCGCAGCCGAGGTCCGGCGCGATCCCGCGGTACTCGCCGCGTATCTCGGAGCCGACCACGAGGAGGACGCGTGACCGCCGCCCTGGAGATCGACGAGCTGACGACGGGCTACTTCGGCGTTCCAGTGGTCCGTGGGATCAGTATGGAGGTCCGGCCCGGCGAGGTCGTCGCGCTGCTCGGACCCAACGGAGCGGGCAAGACCTCGACCCTGCTCGCCGTGTCCGGACTGCTGCCGATCATGGGTGGGCGGGTGCGGGTGGACGGAATGGAGGTGGTGCGCCGTCGTCCGCACCGGATGGCGCGGCGGGGCCTCGCCCACGTTCCCGAGGACCGGGGGCTTTTCGGCGAGCTGACCGTCCGGGAGAACCTCCGTCTCGGGCACGGTCGGACGGCGGGCGCGTCCGAGCGGGTACTCGAGTACTTCCCGTCCCTGCAACGACGGATCGGGGTCAGGGCGGCGCTGCTTTCCGGGGGGGAGCAGCAGATGCTGGCCATGGCCCGCGCCGTGATGAGTACCCCGAAGGTCCTGCTCATCGACGAGATGAGTCTCGGTCTCGCGCCCCTGGTCACCGCCGATCTCGCCGCGACCGTCCGGCGGATCGCCGACGAGCAGGGCGTCGCCGTGCTGCTCGTCGAGCAGCACGTGCAGGTCGCCCTGCGAGTCGCCGACCGCGGCTACGTGCTCAGCCACGGTGAGATGCGGATCCAGGGGACCGCGGCCTCGCTGTCGGCGAACAGAGCCTTGCTCGAATCCAGCTACCTCGGCGAGAGTCAGGCAGGAGTACATCAGTCATGAGGACAGCGGTTGTGGTCGGCGCCGGCGGCATCGCCGCCGCCACCGCGATGGAACTGGCCGGGCGCGGGTACACGACGATCCATGTCCTGACCCGTGGGGAGTCGGACGCGGGCGTCAAGCTTCGCGGCGCACTCGACGAGCGCGGTGTCAGCGGGATCTCCGCGCACTGCGACGTGACGGACTGGACGTCCGTGGCAGCGGCGTGCGCGGCGGTGCCGGGACCCGTGCACGCCGTCGTCTACACCGCGGGCGCGCGGGCGACGGCGACACCGGGCGAACTCACGCACGACACCTGGCGCCAGATGACCGACATCTACGCGGGCGGTCTGGTCGCGGTGCTCCAGGCGCTGGAGACGAAGCTGGCGTCCGGGTCGGCGGTGGTCGCGCTGTCCGGGACGTCGGGTCGGCGGGTGGTGTCGCCCGGGCACCTCGCGATGGGCTCGGCGAAAGCCGCGATGGACCAGTCCATCGGCTACCTCGCGCACTGGCTCGCACCCCGCGGGGTGCGGGTCAACGCGGTGTGCTGTGGACCGGTCGACACCCCGACCGTCCGGTCCCACCTGGCGCCGGACGAGCTGAACCGGCTGTCCGCGGAGTACACGACCAGAACTCTCGCCGGCCGGCTGGCGCGTCCGGACGACGTGGCCGCGGCGGTCACGATGCTCTGCGGCGACGAGAGCCGCTGGATCTACGGACAGGTCATCCTTGCGGACGGCGGCGAGGAACTGCTACTCGGTTGATCGCGGGAACCGGGAACCGTGAGGCCTGGACAGCGGGCGACCGGATGCCACCACCGGACGGGATCTCGGCCAGCGGGGTTCAACCGAGATTTTCGGCCGGACTGTCCAGGCCTGGCAAGCCCACCGCGGCATCCAGGAGCGCGACTTCCTCGTCGGTGAGTCGCATGGTCGAGAACGACGCGCTGTCGCGGATCGTTTCCGGGCGCCGGGCTCCGACAACGGGTACCAGCACCGGTGAGAGCGCCCGTTCCCAGGCCAGTATGACGCTCTGTGTGGAGGTTCCCTTGGCGCCGGCCACACCGGCGAACGCCTCGCTGCGAGCCGCGAGTCGTCGCGCCGCGCCGCCGAGGCCGCCGAGCGGGGAGTAGGCCAGGAAAAGTATTCCGCTCTTCTCGCAGGCCCGGAGGACGGCCAGACTGGCCAGGTCAGCCGGATTGAGACGGTTCTGAACGGAGGCGATTCGGGTGACGCTCTCGGCACGGGTGAGGTCGTCGAGGCCGATGTTCGACAGACCGATCTCGCGGATCTTTCCCGCCTGTTGTAGTTCGGCCATTGTCCGAACCGATTCCTCGATCGGTGTACGGGGGTCCGGCGCATGCAGCTGGTACAGGGCGACCTGGTCGACGTCGAGCGCCCGCAGGCTGGTATCGCAGTCGCTGATGATACAGCGACGACAGCCACAGGTGGCCAGGTCGGTGGAATAGTCGATCGTGGTCGCTCGGATCATTCCGCCCTTGGTGCTGACAATGACCGACGACCGATCGCCGGTCCAGGCCGAGAGGGCGTCCGCAATCACCTTTTCGTTATGGCCCACCGCCTGGTGGTCAGGTATGTAGGACGCGGCGGTATCAAGGAGTCGGACTCCTGCGTCGAGCGCCGCGTGCACCACGGATCGGGCGACATCCCGTGGCGCCGGCACAGCGACGGAAAGGCCGGCGGTGCCGAAGCCGATCCGCTGACCTTGCAATAGTTCGGTGGAACACATCGGCATATCGTGACCTCACATCATGATCCCGGAAGCGGGGGTCTGCGGCCTTGCGGCCGGATGTCCGGAATCCTAGGGAAGAAGATGCCTCCAGTAATAGTCTAGTGTCAGAGTAGCTGCAAGGTTGTTTCGTAGGATTTGTCGTAGCAGCCAGCTTCGTGCACTATGCGGGTGGTGTCGGTCGACCGACCGCCGGCACGCGGGACCACGCACCTCTGGCCCGGGCGACGCCGCCGCGCCGCGTTCTCGTCGAGGCGGAACCGGACGTGAATCTCTTGACATGAATAGTCCATCGGACGATAATTGGCAGCACTGGTCGCACCCGGGGTGGAGCCGCCGGATCGGTGTGAAAAATTGCGTGAATGACCAGATCGGGAAGCCAGAAATACCCGAGTCGAGTTCGGCATGGGGAGTGCGGCGATGACGAATAGCACCAGGAGTCCCGCATCGTTAGGTCGGACGTTGCTTGCGATAGCTGCTGACCGGCCAGCTCACCCGGCGGTAACCACCCGGTCGGGGTCGACTTCCTACCGGGAGCTGGCGGACGGTGCGCTGCGCGTCGCGGCAGCACTGACGGTGCAGGGGCTCGGTCTTGGCGACCGAATAGCGATCCTGGCTCGTAACGATCTACCCTACGTCGAGCTCATCTACGGCGCGGACTTTGTCGGTGCGGTGGTCGTCGGGATCAATTGTCGGCTCTCGCCGGCGGAGGTTGCCGATATTCTCGACGACTGCCAGCCCAGCCTTGTGTTCGTCGCGGACGAGTACCTGCCGCTGCTGGGTTCCGCCGCCGCGGGCGTCCTCCGGGTGTCTCTTGATCGCGACTACCGGACATGGTGCGGCACCGGGGACATGACGCGGTTCGTGCCGCGGGTCGGTTACGCCGACAGTGTGGTACTCATGGTCTACACCAGCGGCACCACCGGTCGGTCGAAAGGTGTGCGACTGACCGAGGCCAACATCACGGCCGCCCTCGCCGCGAACAGAGATGTCTGGTTCGTTGGCCCGGAGATCCGGGCGCTGGCGCTTTTTCCGCTGTTTAATATCAGCGGTTCGATCTTTCTGCTCTCGATCTTACATGTCGGCGGTGAAGTCGTCATTGCCGAGAACGCGTCAGGCGCCACCATCCTGGAACTTCTCGGGGCGAGGCGCATTACCCACGCGCTGTTCGTGGCGGCGATGATCGTCGCGCTGCTTGATCAACCGGCCGACGACGAGATCGACCTGTCCAGCCTGCGAGTACTGATCTATGGTGCCGCTCCGTCTTCGGCGGCCGTGATCGACCGGGCTATGCGGCGGCTGCCGACCTGTGATTTCTTTCAGGGATACGGGATGACGGAGACCTGTGGCGGCATCGCGATGACGCCGCCGCATCGATACGGCGAAGAGATCGCGCCGGCATCGGTGGGGCGAGCCATACCATCCTATGAGATTCGGATTGTGGATCCGGTCAGGCGCACCGACCTGCCGGTTGGTGTGGAAGGCGAGATCTGGGCGCGCGGGCCACAGAACACCATCGGCTACTGGAACCGGGCCGAGGAGACCGATCGTCTGCTCGCCGCGGACGGGTGGCTTCGTACCGGTGATGTCGGTGTCCTAGACGCCGCTCACAACCTCTATGTCGTAGACCGCCTCAAAGACATGATTATTTCGGGTGGGTTCAACGTCTATTCGCTCGAGGTCGAGCAGATCCTGGTCGGCCACCCGGATGTCGGTGATGCGGCGGTGTTCGGCGTGCCCGACGAGCGTTGGGGCGAGACCGTGGTGGCCGTGGTGACCCTGCGTCCGGGCGCCACCTGCGTCCCGGCCGACCTGAGTGAGTTCGCCCGGGCGCGGTTGGCCCACTTCAAATGCCCGCGGCGGATCGAGATTCTCGACGAACTTCCGAGGAATGCGGCCGGAAAGATCCTCAAAAGAGAGCTTCGCGGCCGGTTCAGCTGAACCCGAGTTGGCACGTAGACCCAACCATGATGCAGGCATCGTGGTGAAATCATGGAGGAACGCTCATGGCCGAGTTTCGTTTTGGCAACCGGGTTGCCCTGGTGACCGGTGCGGGGGGCGGTCTCGGACTGCAGCACGCGAAGCTCCTGGCGTCGCGCGGCGCCCGCGTGGTTGTCAATGACCTCGGTGGAACCGTCGCTGGTCAGGATGCCGACGGCGGCGCCGCCCACCGCGCCGCCGACGAGATCAAAGAAGCCGGCGGGGAAGCGGTGGCTGACACGCGCTCGGTATCCACCCCGGACGGCGCGGCCGCCATGGTCCAGACCGCACTCGACACGTTCGGCCGTATCGACATCGTGGTCAACAACGCCGGAATTCTCCGGGACAGATCGCTGACCAAACTCGAGCCGGCCGACTTCGACGCCGTGATCGACGTCCATCTGCGGGGTTCCTTCCTGGTCACCCAGGCAGCCTTTCCGCATCTGCGTGAGCAGCGCTACGGCCGCATAGTGAACACGACATCGCCAGCCGGCCTGTACGGCAACTTCGGGCAGGCCAACTACTCGGCGGCGAAGGCCGGACTGATCGGCCTCACTCGGACGGTGGCGGTCGAGGGAGCGAAGTACGGTGTTTCCTGCAATGCCGTCTCACCGGCCGCGCTGACCCGCATGACCGAAGAAATCATGGGACAGCTCTTCGTCGACCCGGACGGAGCTGCCCGCCTCGACGCGGCCAAGGTCTCTCCGGTTGTGGCCTGGCTGTGTCACGAGCAGTGCGCACTGACCGGTCAGGTCTTCGGTGTGGCCGGTGGACTGGTCACCAAGATAATCATCGCGGAGACCCGTGGCTTCTTCGATCCGGACCTGACCATCGAGACGGTGGCGGAACGTGTCGATGCTATCCAGAACATGGCGGACCTCGCGGTTCCGGGCAGCGTCGGCGACAGTATGTCCCTGCTCTTCGATCATTACGCCAAACCTTGACACCACCGGCTTGATGAACCGCGAACGGAGATACATGCCGCGGCGAAAGCAGGTCAGGGTGAGATCCGAAGGCTCCGCACCGAGGGGCAGATTCCTGGTGGTCGTGGGGGCGAGCGCGCTGGGCGTCGTCACGGTCGTGATGCCCTCGCTGCTGCTGGGTGCCCTGGCGCCGCAGATCAAGATGGATCTCGGCATCGACGACGTGGCCATCGGGGTGGTGAGTACCGTCTACGGGGGCGCGGGCGCCGCCGTAGCGCTGTTCGCTGGCGGGCTCGCGGATCGCATCGGGTGGTCCCGGGCCATGATGGCGGCGAATTCCGCCGCCGCCGTCAGCTGCGTCGGGGTCGGGCTGCTGGCCGGGTCGTACGGAATTCTGCTCGGTTGCATGTTCCTCGCCGGCTGCGCGATGGGCCTGGGCATGCCCGCGTGCAGCCTTCTCCTGGCCAGCGAGGTCGGCGCGCATCAGCATGGGTTCGTCTTCGGCATCAAGCAGGCGGCGACGCCCGCGGCGGCTCTGCTGGCTGGTCTCGCGGTGCCGCTCGTGGGCCTGACCCTCGGCTGGCGCTGGGCCTACGGAGCCGTGAGCGTGCTGGCGGTCGCTGCGGCGGTGCTGAGCCGCCGCATCCGGACGCTGCAGGCTCCCGGTCCGGCCGCGGGCGGCACAGCGGCGACGCACCGGGCCGGCGGCGTCGCGATGCCGAAGGGACGCCCCAGCGTCGCTGTGATCCTCCCGCCGACGTCGGCTGCCGCTGGCGCGTCGATCGCGATGGGGGCGGTGCTGGCGTTCGTTGTGCTGTCCGCCGTCGAGGCCGGCCTCTCGCAGAGTAGTGCCGGGATTCTGCTGGCTGTCGGGAGCACCGCCGGTATCGCCGTCCGTATCGGTGGCGGGTGGTGTCTGGACCGTGGTGACGTGTCGGCGTTCCAGTTGTGCGGATGGATGATTCTTGCTTGCGCGCTCGGTGCGGGAGCGATGGGGACCCGCGACACCGTGCTGGTGGTCGCGGGTGCGATCGTGGCGCTGAGCGTGGGGTGTGGCTGGGCCGGCCTCTTTGACGTCGGCCTTGTGCGGGGCAGTCCGCTCGCTCCCGCGCGGGCGTCAGGCCTGGGCCAGGTCGGCACGGCGGGCGGGGCGGCGGTGGGCCCGCTGCTGTTCGGACTCACGGTCGGTTGGTGGGGCTACCAGGTCGGCTGGTACAGCATCGCGGTGCTGTCGATGACCTCGGCCGGCGTGATGCTGTGGGCTGCCCGGCGCGCCCGGAGATCGGTACTGGCCACAGTCACTGCTGCGCCGTGAGGGTCATCGCGCGGGAGCAGTCGGACGGGGAGGTGCGTGCGGATGGACCTGAGCGGCAGGACGGCGGTGGTCGTCGGAGCGGCGAACGTGGTCGGGCGGGCCTGTGCGCTCCGGTTCGCCCTGGCCGGCGCGCACGTTGTGGTGGCCGACCCCGCCGAAGGTGCGCTGGCCGAGACGGTCGAGGCGATCGCCGCAGTGGCCGGGTCCGTGCAGTCCGCCGTCGTGGACATAACTGATCTGTCCCAGCTGGAGCAACTGTCCGCATCGCTGGCGGGCCGCTACATCGGTACCGATATCCTGGTGACGGCGCACTTTGCGATCGACCGGGGTTCCATTGAATTCTCCGCGGTCGAGACGTGGCGCGAGGTCCTCGAGACCAACCTGTTGGGGCCGCTGGTATCGGCCAAAGCCTTCCTGCCCGCCTTGCGTCACTCGGAGCACGCGGCGATCGTGCACATCGGCTCGATCGACGGGCTCCTCGGTAACCCGCAGGTCCCGTCGTACTCCGCCGCCAAGGCGGGCATGGTGGCACTCACCCGGGTGATGGCGCACGAGTTCGGGAAGTACGGCATCCGGGTCAACTGCGTGGCGCGTGCCGCGGTGGACGACCCGTCCCAGGGCAGCGGGACCAGCCTCATGGAGAAAGTTCTTGACAGTACCGTCCTCAGACGTGCCGCGGCGCCTGACGAAATCGCACAGGTGGTCGCATTTCTTTCGTCTGATGCCGCGGCGTACGTGACTGGTGCCGTTATCCCGGTGGACGGCGGGCGGGTGGGGCTGACACTGGGGACGGCCTGAGCCTGCCGCCCCCGTCAGTCGTCGACCGCCGTGATCCTGGCGGCCTGCCGGGCAACCTCAGGGAAATATCTGCTCGCCGGTGCGCAGGCTGCGGACAAGGATCGCCTCGACCGGGCAGGATTCGGCCGCCTCGATCAGATCTTCCTGCGGCGCGGTGCCACCGGCCTGCGCCCGCCCGTCGCCGTCGCTGAAACTGAATATCGTGGGCACGAGATCCACGCACATGCGGGAGCCGACGCAACGGTCTCGTGTGACCTCCGCCTCGTACAGTTCGTCGTCCACGTGTACCTCCCGAGGTACGTCCTGTCCGGTGGTCGGGCATCTTTCCGCCGGGCCGGCGGCATCGGCCGGCCCGCCGGATTTCCCACCCGTCGATGACAGGTCAGTTGTCGCTGACCACAATGGGCAGCTGCGTGAAGTAGCGATAGTTGAAGGAGTCGCCGCGGGGCGGTGTCGATGTCGCCAGTTCGATCGAGGCGAAGCCGGCCAGGAGAACGTCGAGGGCGATCTCCAGCTCCAGGCGGGCAAGTGCCGCGCCCAGGCAGAAATGCGGCCCCGCGCCGAACACGACCGTCGGCCCCTCGGTTCGCCTGATGTCAAAGCTACCGGGATCTGTATAGACCCGGGGATCCCGGTTCGCGGCGGAAAGGAACAGATGCGCCGGCGTTCCGGCCGGAACGCGGATGCCGTCGATGTCGGTATCTTCCACGGCGCTGTAGTCGACCGATGTCACCCCGCTGTCCCAGCGGAGGATCTCCTCGACGGCCGAGCGGGTCAGCCCCCGGTCGGCGCGCAGCGCCGCCAGCTGATCCGGGTGCTGGAGCAGTACGTACAAGCCATTACCCATCGAGTGCGCTGTTGTGCCGTGTCCCGCGACATACATCAGGAGCATCAGCGACAGAAGTTCGGGCTCGGTGAGTCGCGCGCCGGTCTCCTCCGCCTCGAGCAGGTCCGAGGCCAGTCCTTCCGTCGGGCACGTTTCGCCTCGAAGCAGTCCGCGGATGTAGTCACCCAGCTCACGGATGGCCCGGGTCGACCTCCGCAGCTGATCGAAGCTGGACCGGGGGTCGCGCTCCGCCAGCAGCAGCACCGCCCGCTCGGCGAACCAGTCACGATCCTGCAGGGGTAGACCCACGAGTTCGCCGACAACCTGGTTCGGAATCGGAAAGGCGATGGTGGACATGAAGTCGAACGGCACACCTCGTGGCGCGGCGGCGGCGAGCCGGCCGACGACCTCCGTTGTCCGCTGCCGCATGACCTGCAGCCGGCGGGGCGTGAATGGCTTGCTGACGAGCGACCGCTGGCGTGCGTGTTCAGGGCCGTCGAAGGTCTGCAACCACGGTGCGATGTGCGGTGGCTCCTCCTGCCGCAGAAGCTCGGCCTGCTCCGCGGTCAGATCGTGCTGCCAGGCGGCCCGGATGGAGGAATCAGGAAGATGCCGGCCCCATGCCGACGACCGCATGATGTCCATACACGCCTGGTGACCCCAGACCGCGAGGTACCCCTCCGGCATGATGACCGCCTCGCCATAATCATGTAAGGGGGCGAGCGTCTGATAAGGGTTGGCGCCGTCGTTCACAGCCTCGATCGACGTATGAACGATTCCGACGGCGCCATTCAGTTCCCTGTCTCCGACCGTACTCATTCTCCTGCTCCTCTCGGTGTTTCTCTGCGACCGTCGGCGGTGAACCAGGTCATGCCCAGCGGCTCCCGCGGAGCTGATCGCGTCGCCCACAGCGGTCACCAATATTGTCTAGTGTGCGATTGTCTATAGATAGACATGAAGTGTCAAGGGAGTGATCGAATCCTCGTCCCGATCAGTCCGGGGTAGATCTGTCACAGGTGTCGGCGTCGTCCGCTGGTGGGGGACCAGCTGGTGGGTGTGGACCGGGCAGTGCCTGGACCGGGCGGTGCGTGGACCGGGTGGGGGTCGGCCCGCGGCCCCACCCGGTCCACGCACCGCCGCATCGCATCCGGCTGGTCGCCGCGCGGGGGGTGCGTGACTGAGCCAAAAATGCCCCAATTGCTATTAAAGCGGACATTGGCTGGGTAAATAGGCCATGTAATCGACTATTTAGACCTGGACTAGTTGGCGGTGCCTCGTTAGCATGGGCGTGGTCCAGATCACGTCTGATGCGATGGCGAAGTGGATCTTTGTCTGCACTCTCAGCGGTAGTCGGCCCTGTGTCGACACCCGTCGCCAGGTCCGAGCCGGGCAGTTTCAATCCGCCAGGCTTCCTCCCTTCTTCGGGCGGCGGGTAGCGAATGCGTCGTTGTCCGACCAGGCGATTTTCCGCTGCTGGTTGTTCGCGTCCAGGGAAAAGGATTGGCTAGCCGTGGCCAAAGTTCAGGGCAAGGTGGCATTCGTGACGGGCGCCGGGCGGGGGCTTGGAAGGAGCTTCGCTGCCCGGCTGGCCGAGGAGGGCGCGGACATCATCGCGACGGACGTCTGTTCACCTGTGTCGTCGGCGCCGTACGGAATGGCGAGTTCGTCGGATCTTGACCAGACCGTGGCGGAGGTCCGGGCGCTTGGCCGACACGCGGTCGCGTTCGAGTCCGACGTCCGGGACGGGGAGTCGATTCAGGCGGGGCTGGCCAAGGCGGTCGTCGAACTCGGCCGCCTCGACATCGTGTGCGCGAACGCAGGTTTCATCTCCTACGGTGCCGCGGTCGATCTCGCCGAGACCGAGTGGAACGAGATGATCGATGTCCATGTGACTGGCGCCTGGAACACCTGCAAGGCTGCCGTGCCCTATCTGATTCGGTCCGGTGTGGGAGCATCCATAGTCTTCACCAGCTCCATGGCGGGTCTTCGTGCCCGCCCGGGCATCGGCCATTATGTCACGGCCAAACACGCGGTTGTCGGCCTGATGCGCACCTTCGCGATCGAACTGGCGCCGTTCGGCGTCCGGGTCAATTCAGTGCATCCGACGTCGACGAACACGCAGATGATTCAGAACAGCGCGACCCGTCAGGTGGCCGACGGAGACGGAGCGGACGGTTCGGTCGAGGAGCGCAGGAAGTCCGGCAGGCTCCTCGATGTGCCGTGGATCGAGGCGATCGACGTGGCGAACGCTGTCCTCTTCCTCAGCTCGGAGGATGCCCGCTACATCACCGGGGTGACGTTGCCCATCGACGCGGGTGCCATGTTGGTCTGACGCTATCGACGATGCACACATCTACCGACTATCCAGGGCTGGAGCTGCATGACGACCGACGGGCAACTGTCAGGAAAAGTCGCGCTCATCACCGGAGCCGCGCGGGGGCAGGGGCGTTCCCACGCCATGCTCCTGGCTCAGGAAGGCGCGGACATCGTAGCTGTCGACATCGCGCGACAGATTGACTCGGTTCGGTATCCGCTGGCCACCGAGGATGAGCTCCGGGAGACGGCCGAAGCGGTCAGCGGGCTCGGCCGGCAGGTGATGTGCAAGGTGGCGGACGTTCGTTCGTCCGAGCAGCTGTCCGCGGTCGTCGACAAGGCGATGGAACGCTTCGGGCATATTGACATCCTCTGTGTCAACGCCGGTATCGCACAGTTCGCGAAAGCCGTGTGGGAGCTCACCGATCAGGAGTGGCGCGACATCCTCGACGTCAACCTCACCGGAGCGTGGAAGACGGTGAAGGCAGTGGCCCCCGCCATGACGGGAACAGGGCGGGGCGGTTCGATCATCGTGACGGCTTCCTCCACCTCGCTCAAGCCGCGGCCCAACCTCGGCGCCTACAACACGTCGAAACATGGCCTCACAGGTCTCGTCGGCTCGCTCGCGATCGAACTCGCACCCGCCGGCATCCGGGTGAACGCCATCGCCCCGGGCTCCGTGTCGACGCGCATGCTCCTGAACGAAAATGTTTTTCGGGTCACCCGACCCGATCTCGATGACCCGACCGAGAAGGATGCTTACGAACCGCTGCGCAAGCTCAACGTACTGCCCGTGCCCTGGGTCGAACCAGTGGACATCAGCAACGCTGTCCTCTGGCTTGCCTCCGAGAGTTCGCGTTATGTCACCGGTGTGATGCTTCCGGTCGATGCCGGCTCGGTCATCATCTGAGTTCGGGAGTGTTCGATCAACGGCTCTGTAGAGCCGACTCTAAGTGACCTAAAGATTCTAAAGATTACTGAAGGCGGACGGTGTTGGTAGGCAGGAATCGAGGGCTTATGCCATTTTGTCGTCCACGGCGGCTGAACGCTGCCGTCAGTGTGATCGCGATCAGCGGCCTGACGAGTGTGGTGGCGGCCTGCGGGATCATGGGCGGGGGAGACGGGTCCGGGCCAGCGACCGAGGGCTGTGCGACACCCGGTGTGACCTCGACCCAGGTCACTCTCGGAACGGCCATTGACGACACGGGGATCGGCGCGGGTGCCCTCGCGGCGTTCCGCGCCGGGATCGATGCCCGTCTCGGCGTGGCGAACGACAACGGCGGGGTCAACGGCCGGAAGGTCGTCTATGAGTGGAAGGACACCCAGTCCGACCCGTCGTCCACCCAGAACGTCGTGCGCGAACTGGTCGAGACCAAGGGCGTGTTCGGCATCATCCAGGGCTCGATCATGGCCCTCAGCTCGGCGGACTACGTCGAGGAGCACGGCATCCCGGTGGTCGGGCCCAGCATGGACGAGTCCTGGCCAGACCACCCGAACATGATCAGCTGGTTCTACGTCCAGTCCGCGAGATGGTCCGTAAGCACCTGGGGTGACTTCGCGCGGTCCCAGGGGGCTACCCGCGTGGCCATCCTCGGCTTGGCCCTCAATCCGGGGACCTACGAGGCTCAGCTACAGGCGAGTATGGAATCGGCCGGGATCCCGGTCGTCCTCAACCCGGACGTGACGGTCGGTGCCACCAGTTTCAGCCGACTGGCGCAGGAGTTGAAGGCCGCGAATGTCGACACGATCACTGGTGCGGTGACCCCCGACGTCCTGGCCCAGCTCATGCCGGCCGTGCGCAACGCTGGCCTCCAGCTGAAGCTGGTGATGACACCCACGGGCTACGACCCTGCCCTGCTCCAGCGACTCGGCCCGCAGGTCGCCGGAACGACGATCTACGTTGATTTCGCGCCGTTCGAACTGAACCTGCCGGCCCACCAGACATTCATCTCCGCCATGGCCCGGTACGCACCCGAGACCCAGCCGCCGCAACAGCAGAGTGCCGTGTGGGGATGGATCTCGGCCGACCTGTACCTGCGCGGGCTGCAGGACGCCGGCGAATGCCCGACCCGCGAGGGGTTCGTGAACGCGTTGCGCGCCGTCCACGATTACGAGGCGGGCGGACTCCTGTCCAGCAAGGTCGACTTCGCGACCAACATCGGGCAGCTCAGCACCTGCTACCAGTTCGTGCAGATATCCCAGGACGGAAAGGAGTTCATCCCGCTCAACCCCAGCCAGCGCTGCGGTACCATACTGAGCCGTTTCCGGTAAGGTTCCGTCGCGCCGAGTAGCGTCATGCTGGTGTTGTTGCGTTGGGTGTCAGCTGGTCCGCAGTACTCGGTGTGGAGGATGACGAGAGCGGCTTTTGCTACGAGTCCGATCTTCCAGGGGTCGATCGTGATGTTGTGGAGGAGCCGGAAGGAGACTTTGAGTAGGGCGTTCGCGCGTTCACCGATGGCGCGTAGCGCGTTGTGGATGCGATTGTGTGCTTTCTGGCTGTCGGTGAGGGTGCCGCCGCGGGGTTTCTTATGCGGAATCGCCAGCGGTCCGGTCTGTGATCCGAGTCCTTCGTAGCCAAGGTCGAACAGGACCGTGTGCTGGTCGGTGGTCCACTCGGTGAGGATCGGCAGCGCGCCGGAGGCTTTCAGGGCGTGGAGTCGTGCTCGCGGCCTGTGGGTGCCGGAACTCGGCCACCGGCGTTGACCTGGTCTTTTAGGCGGCTCGTTCGTATTCGTTGATCAGACCACCGAGGACGGGTCGGCGCTTGATCCGTTCCGTCGTGACATCGGCGACGGGGTGGTCGGGCCGGGGGTGCCAGAAGTCGGCCTGGGCCCGTGAGCTGGGCTGATGCGGCGGTGCGGCTGTCGGCATGATGGTCAACTATGTCCGTGCGACTGCTCTATATGATCTTTGTGCGGGTGTGTGGCTGGCTGGTTCTCCTCGGTCGTTCGTCGGCGTCGAAGGACATCGAGCTGCTTGCGCTGCGGCACGAGGTCGCGGTGCTGCGCCGTACCCAGCCCAAGCCCCGGTGGGACTGGGCGGACCGGGCGGTCCTCGCCGCACTGATCCGACTCCTGCCCAGGGCGCTGCGAGCGCACCGGCTGGTCACGCCCGGCACCGTCCTCCGGTGGCACCGCCGTCTCATCACACGGAAATGGACCCATCCGCAGCGGACGGGACGGCCACCGATCAGCCCGGAGATCGCCACGCTGATCAAGCGGCTCGCGACCGAGAACACTGTGAGTGTCGGTGGCAGCCCGACCGGAGCTGATCGGCCAGGCTGAGGCCGACGGTGAGAGGTGACTCCCGAGAACACTGGCCGCCCGCGGGCGTGCCTGTCGTTTGACCTGTCCCTCGAGCCGTCGGCACCAGGCCCGGCGCGCTCGTCTTGGCTTGATCAGGAGCTTGTCCGCCTTCGGCGTGACTCCTCACAGCGCTGCCGCGACAGTGTCTTCTCCCGGCCGGTGCCGATCCGACGGGTAGAGCAGCAACCCGGCCAGCCCGAACGCGCACGGCACCAGGTAGACCATGGACGCGCCAGTGAGCCGTGGAACCGGCGGCGCGCCAGCGAGCAAATCGAGGAAGATTGCCACGGCTGCAGTGCCGACGGCGAGCATCATCACCGCGACCAGCAGCCTCCACAGGCGTTCCGTCCCACGACGCCGCAGGCCGGTCACGATACAGACGAGCCCGCTGAGGAAGAAGCAGGAGAACGCGATCGCTCTGATAGTGATCAGCGCGGTATGATCAGGGAGTGTGATGGCGAGGATCGCCGAAGCCAGGACTGTTGCCAGGCTCATGCCGGCCGTCCACTGTGCCCTGCGCCCCCAGCCCACACGGTTGGACGCCGATCGCGCTTTTCGGACCAGCGGCGTGGCTGCGTTGCCCATCTCGCTCACCGCTTCCAGGCCGCTGGTGGTCGGCTCCGTTGCCTGCCTGCCTGCCTGCCTGCACCACCCACATCGCCGCTCTTCCCGTGCCCCGATCTGACCAGACATACACAGTCTATTACAGAGCGTGGGTAGTTTCGGGTTACTGGTTCTTCTGCGCGCCGGATGTGGACAGATGAACCCGATCGCGAAGCCTGCTGCCGGTGGAGGACCGGACCATCGACACTGTTCTCGTAGATCACGGCCCTGCCGCGGCGGAGACCCGCTCGGTCCATTGGCGCTCGCCGATGGAGAGATGGCGCACGACGGCCCGGGGATCGACGGCGAGGCCGTACTCCTCGCTCGCCGCCGTGATACGGCGCCGCAGCTCGTCGAGACCGAGCGTGAAACCTGAGCGGCGCAGCGCCAGCGCGAAGTTCTCCGCGACGGTGAACGCGGGTACGAGCCGCAGGTCCTGGAAGACCATGCCGATGCCCAGCGCGCGGGCCTGGGTGGGTGAGCCCACCGCGACCCGGCAGCCGTCGATGCGCAGTTCACCGGAGTCCGGCCGGTACAGACCGTAGATCAGCTTCAGCAGCGTGCTCTTGCCCGCGCCGTTCTCGCCGATGAGGGCGTGCACCTCGCTCGGCGCGACGCCAGGCGCCGGCCGGGCCGGGGGATTCGTGCGGTAGGCGGCGCCGTGTGCGGTGGCCGCGATCAGCAGATCCATGGATCGGGCCCGCGGTTGGCGTCCGATCTCCACGACCCGCGCGGCAAGTCGGCTGAAGCTGTTGGCGACGGCGTCAGGCATTGATCGCCAACTCGCCCGGGATCGGATCGACGTCCTTGGCGATCAGGACGCTGGTATCCCAGCTCCGCCATACGCGGGAACTCAGCGAGCCGAGGACGGCCGCCGGCTGGCCGCGGTCAGGCCTTCGCCCCCGGGGAACGGCATCTCGATACATACCGACATCGCGACTTTCCAGCTCTGATCGTGCAGGGGTAGTGATCTCGTAGCCAGGGAACCTGGCAACACCTGTTCTGGTGTGCGTGACGAGCGTGTGGGGCTCCAGAACCCCGATTCGGGCGGTGACCTGCATGTTTGCCTGCCGGACGGGGCCCGTGTCGGGCAGGCTGGATGGTGGGGCGCCCCTTTTATTCCGGACAGCGGCCCCTACTAGAATGGGGTCCCATCCGGGAGGGAAGATAGTTGACGCAGAGGCGCAGGAAGTTCTCGCCTGAGTTCAAGGACGAGGCCGTGAAGATGGTGATCGAGACATCCCGTCCGATCTCCCAGGTCGCGGTTGAACTCGGCATACTGGAGGGAACCCTGGGAACTTGGGTCGCCGCCTACCGGCGAGCCCACGCCGACGAGGAACCACCGCCCACCGTCGACGAACGCGCCCGGCTACGTGAACTCGAGCGGCAGAACCGCGAGCTGCGCATGGAAAACGAGTTCCTGAAAAAAGCCGCAGCGTACTTCGCCAAGGATCATCGGTGAGCGACACGTTCGAGTTCATCGATGCGGAGTACGCCGCCCGCACCACCACGAACACCAGTGCACCAGCGCCGTCGGTCATCCAGATGTGCGCCTGGCTTAGTGTCTCCCGTTCGGGTTTCTACGAGTGGCGTGACCGCCCCGCCTCCGCGACCGCGACCCGCCGCGGCGCACTCGCCACACTCGTCGTTCGGTCGTTCACCGCCTCCGACGGCACCTACGGCTACCGCCGTGTGCACGCTGACCTGCTCGCCTGGGGCCGCCCCTGCAGCCCCGAGCTCGTCCGCGCCCTCATGCGCGAGCAGGGCCTGGTGCCCTGCCAGCCCCGCCCCTGGCGACACACCCTGACCGAGCCCGGCCAGACCCCGGCCGCGATCCCCGACCTGCTGCAGCGCGACTTCACCGCCGACACTCCCGGAACCAAAATGGTCGGCGACATCACCTACATTCCCACCTGGGAAGGCTGGCTGTATCTCGCGACCGTCATCGACTGCCACACGAAAGCCGTCATCGGCTGGGCAATGGACGACAACTACAAGACCGGGCTCATCGAAACAGCCATCACCATGGCCGCCCGTAACCACCAGCTCACCGACGGGGCGATTTTTCATTCGGACCGCGGAAGCAACGGCGGATTCAATTGGTCGTCGCAACACCTCGATCCGGAGGTGTGGGAATGGGACGGCCGGCGGATTGGACGCAGACGGTCACGGGGCGGGCGGGGATGTGCTCGCCGGGGCGGCCGCCGGTGGCGCGGTGGGAGCATCAGCAGCGGTTCTGGGCCGCGGTCGCGCGTGGGCTGAGCAGCGAGGATGCCGGTGTCGCGGCCGGCGTGTCGCCGGCGGTCGGGACCCGGTGGTTCCGCAACTGTGGCGGGATGCCCCCTTCGGACTTCCCCGCCCCGTCGGGCCGATACCTGTCGTTCGCGGAGCGGGAGGAGATCGCCCTGGGTCGTGCCCGCGGGGACAGCATCCGCCGGATCGCGCGGGGTTTGGGCCGGCCTGCGTCGACGGTGTCACGGGAGCTGCGGCGGAACGCCGGTACCCGCGGCGGGACCCTGGTCTACCGGGCCACGCTCGCGCAGTGGCATCGAGACCGTCGGGCTGCCCGGCCCAAGACTGCCAAGCTCGCAGGCAACGAGCGGCTGCGTGGCTATGTGCAGGACCGGCTCGCCGGGCCGGTCCTGCGCGGCGACGGCACGGTGGTGCCCGGCCCGTGGACGGCGCCGTTCACCGGCAGGAACAAGCCGCACCGCCAGGACCGCCGTTGGGCCAGCGCGTGGAGCCCGGAGCAGATCTCGCGGCGGCTGCGGGTCGATTTTCCCGACGACCCGGCGATGCGGATCTCGCATGAGGCGATCTACCAGGCCCTGTACATCGAGAGGCGGGGGGCGTTGCGCCGTGAGCTGGTCGCGTGCCTGCGTACGGGCCGCGCCCTGCGGGTGCCACGCGCGCGGGCCGGACGCCGCCCCGACGGCATGGTCACCCCCGAGGTGCGGATCGGAGCCCGGCCTGTTGAGGCCACAGACCGGGCGGTCGCGGGGCACTGGGAAGGCGACCTGATCATCGGGTTGAACCGGTCCGCGATCGGCACGCTGGTCGAGCGCACCACCCGGCTCACGGTCCTGCTGCACCTGCCCCGCATGGACGGCTACGGCCATGAACCACGGGTGAAGAACGGTCCGGCGTTGGCAGGCCGCGGCGCCGACGCTGTCCGGGACGCGATCACACGAGCGTTCGCGGAGCTGCCCGAGCAGCTACGGCGGACCCTGACCTGGGACCGCGGCAAGGAGATGGCCGGACACGCCGCGCTGACCGCCGACACGGGCCTGGGGGTCTACTTCGCCGACCCGCACAGCCCCTGGCAGCGCGGCACGAACGAGAACACCAACGGGCTGCTACGCCAGTACTTCCCCAAGGGCACCGACCTGTCCCGCTGGACCCGCCACGAACTCGCCACCATCGCCGCGACCCTCAACGACCGGCCCCGCAAGACCCTCGACTGGAAGACCCCCACCGAAGCGATGAACAACCAGCTACTCTCACTTCAACAACCCGGTGTTGCGAGGACCGGTTGAGTTCGGTAACTATACGTCTACCCAGTTCGCTGCTACGTTGAAGAACCTCGGGATCCGCCAGTCCGTCGGCCGGACCGGAATTTGCTATGACAATGCGATGGCCGAGTCCTTCTTCGCAGCTCTCAAGAACGAACGCGTCCACCGCACCGCCTATCCCACCCGAGAACACGCCCGACGCGACATTGCCCGATACATCGAACTTCGCTACAATACGACACGCCGCCACTCGGGACTCGACTACCGAACCCCGCAGCAGGTCCACGACGAGTACCTGAAAAGGCAGACCGCCGCATAGCCCAGACCTATAACGACTGTCCGGAATTAACGGGGCACATCATGGTGTGGTCGCTGCTCTACGCCCTGACACGCAACACTCTCGGACTGATGCTGCTCCGGGTCCGTGGGGACACCGCGAAAGAGGCGGAGCTCCTCGTCCTGCGGCAGCAAGTGGCGGTGCTGCGACGGCAGGTGAACCGGCCGGCGCTGGAACCGAAGGATCGGGTGATCCTCGCAGCCCTGTCCCGGCTGCTGCCCCGGGCCCGCTGGGGTTCGTTCTTCGTCACCCCCGCCACCGTGCTGCGGTGGCACCGCGATCTCCTCGCACGACAATGGGCCTACCCGCGCAGGACACCCGGACGGCCACCAATCCGCGGGAGATCCGCGATCTGGTCCTGTGCCTCGCACGGGAGAACCCGACCTGGGACCACCGCAGGATCCAGGGCGAACTGATCGGGCTGGGCTATCCGGTCGGGGTCGCCACCGTCTGGCGGATCTTGGGCCGCGCCGGTGTCGATCCCGTGCCCCGCCGGGCCGACGCCTCCTGGCGCACGTTCCTGTCTGCCCAGGCCTCCGGCCTGCTGGCCTGAGATTTCTTCACCGTGGACACCGTGTTCCTGCGGCGGATCTACGTGTTCTTCGTCGTCGAGCACGCCACCTGCCGTGTCCACGTCCTCGGGGTCACGAAGCGCCCGACCGCGGCGTGGGTCACCCAGCGTGCACGGAACCTGCTGATGGATCTCGAGGAGCGTGGCCACCGGTTCCGGTTCCTCCTCCGTGACCGCGATACGAAGTTCGCGGCTTCCTTCGACGCTGTCTTCGCCGGGGCCGGCATCGACGTGGTACGCACACCCCCGCAAGCCCCGCAGGCGAACGCGATCGCGGAACGCTGGGTCGGCACCGTCCGCAGGGAATGCACCGACAGACTGTTGATCGTCTCCGAACGGCACCTGACGTCGGTCCTCGGCGGCTACGCCGAGCATTTCAACACCCACCGGCCTCACCGCTCCCTCGGTCAGCACCCGCCCGACTCGCCACCCGTGGTCGCCCCGACGCTGGGGTTCGCCGTCCGTCGCACACGCATCCTCGGCGGCATGATCAACGAATACCGCAACGCCGCCTGACATCTCCCGCGGAAGATCACTTCAACCGCAAAAGGGCAGATCACAGGCCGAAATCCGGTTTTTGGAGCCTCGCAAGATCGAAGGGCTCGGCGCGGAGCTGCTCTACCTGTCGGCGTCTATTAGGGCGCGTATCTGGTTGTGATCAAAGGGGGGTCCGGGTGAACTCCTTGATCCAGATCATCGAGGCGCGGAGGTGAAGGCCGGCAAGGTAGCTGCCCGGGGTCTTGTCGTAGCGGGTGGCGATGCCCCGCCAGGCCTTCAACTTGTTGATCAGACGTTCGACGGTGTTCCGTTCCTTGTAGAGATCAGCGTCGTGGCGGACGGGGCGCCCGCCCCTGCTGCCCTTCCTCATGCGGTTGGCGGCCTGGTCGGCCTTCTCGGGAATGACGGCCTTGATGCCACGTCCGCGCAGGTAGGCACGGTTGCCGCGCGACGAGTACGCCTTGTCTCCGGCGACCGCCCCGGGTCGGGTGCGGGGACGACCGACCGGCCCGGGCACTCGTACCTTCTCCAGCACGGGTATGAACTGCGGGCTGTCCGCGGCCTGCCCGACGGTCAGCACGAACGCCAACGGCCGGCACCGCCGGTCAGCGGCAAGATGGACCTTGCTGGTCTGCCCGCCCCGCGACCGTCCGAGCAGAGCAGCGGTCAGCCGGACCTTGCGTCGGCGCCGGAGGCGTCGCCGTTGCTCCCGCCCGGGGTCGTCCACGACGTTCTGCCCGTCTTGTCCCTGCGTGCCGCCCCTTTTTGCCGGGTCTTCTCCTCCTCGGTGGCGGCCTTCTCCAGGGCGGCGATCACGTCCTCGGCCAGGTGCATCCCGGCAGCGTCGTGGTGCGCCCGGGCGGTGGTGGAGTCCACACTGACCAGGGACAGGTCCACCTCACCCCGCTTCGCGGCCTCGGCGACCATGCCCTCCAGCAGGGCTTCGAAGACACCGGCGTCCCGCCACTGCCGGAACCGGTTGTGGACCGTCGGCCAGGCACCGAACTCCGCCGGCATCTCCCGCCACTGCCCACCCGTCCGAAACCGCCACACCACCCCCTCGAACTGCGCCCGCAGCCGCTGCGGATACGGCCCGAACCTGCCAATCGGCAGGTAGTGTGCTGAGTCTTAGATTCGTGCGCGGATAGAATGGGTTGGTGCCTGGCCCGAGTGCGGAACCCATCGAGTTGTCGGCTGCTGAGCGTGCGGTGTTGGAGGGGTGGGCCCGGCGACGCAAGACCGCGCAGGCGCTGGCGTTGAGGTCGCGGATCGTGCTGGCCTGCGCGGACGGCGGGACGAACTCAGGGGTCGCCGCCGGGCTGGGGATCACCCGGGGAACGGTGGCGAAGTGGCGGAACCGGTTCACGGTCGACCGGCTGGAAGGCCTGTCGGACGAGGAACGTCCGGGGGCGCCGCGGAAGGTCACCGACGCGCAGGTCGAGGCGGTGATCGCGAGGACGTTGGAGGAGAAGCCGCCGAACGGTGACACGCACTGGTCGTCACGGTCGATGGCGAGGGCCAGTGGGTTGTCGCAGTCGACGGTGTCGCGGATGTGGCGGGCGTTCGGGTTGAAACCGCACCTGGTCGAGACCTGGAAGCTGTCCACGGACCCGCTGTTCGTGGACAAGGTCCGTGACGTGGTCGGGGTCTACCTGGACCCGCCGGAGAAGGCGATCGTGCTCTGCGTCGACGAGAAATCGCAGGTCCAGGCCCTGGACCGGACCGCGCCGGTGTTGCCGATGATGCCGGGCACGCCCGAGCGGATGACCCATGACTACGTCCGCCATGGCACGACCAGCCTGTTCGCCGCGCTCGACCCGGCGTCGGGCTCGGTGATCGCGCAGACCTACCGGCGGCACCGCCACCAGGAGTTCCTGCGTTTCCTCAAGCTGATCGACGGATCCGTCCCGAAGGGCTACGACCTGCACCTGGTCCTGGACAACTACGCCACCCACAAGACCCCTGCGGTGAAGAACTGGCTGCTGCGCCACCCCCGCTTCCACCTGCACTTCACTCCGACGTCGGCGTCGTGGATGAACCTGGTCGAACGCTGGTTCGCCGAGCTGACCAACCGCAAGCTGCGCCGATCCACGCACCGGTCGGTCGTCGAACTCGAAGCTGACATCCGTAAATGGATCAACGCTTGGAACAAGGACCCGAAGCCGTTCGTCTGGGCCAAGACCGCCGACGAGATCCTTGAAACCCTCGCCGCATACTGCCAGCGAATCAGCGACTCAGCACAGTAGGGCTCGACAAACGCCCACTCCTCGTCCGTCAACTGCACCCGTGTCATACACGACGACCTACCGGACCAACCCCCGCCACCAGGACGAATCCCGCAGACAGATCACAACCAGATATGCACCCTAGTACTAGTTCATCCAGCTGGTCGAGGCGATCCCGCCGATCCGCGGCCGGCGAGGACGGCCCCGTTACCTGCTCGCCGACCGGGCCTACGACCATGTGAAATACCGCCGCCAGCTGGCTGCCCGGGGCAATCACCCCGATCATCGCCCGCTGCGGGAAGCCTCACGGCACCGGCCTGGGCCATCAACGCTGGCCTGTGGAGCGGACATTCGCCTGGCTGCACCAGTTCCGCCGGCTCCGCACCCGGCTGGGAACGCCGCGTCGACATCCACCAGGCGTTCCTCAGCCTCGCCTGCTCGATCATCTGCCTTCGGAAACTCGGCGGATCATTCTGAAACGACCTGTAAGTCGCATATCACTTAAAGGTCGACCTGTAGGTGGAATCGGACAGCTCCAATATTGACATGGCGGTGTCGGTATATAATTCAGCTATGTGGGGTCGCGAGGCGGGGAATGGGGCTCATTTGGGGGGGCAATTGGCTACCTATCGAACATCAAGACCTTCTCTGCGCAGAAATGGGCCCGCGCTGATCCTCGACCTCGGCGCCGACGGGAACCCGTTAGACACGGACACTCTCTCTCAGTTGAATTTGTTGCTGGACGAGATAGAGCAGACGCCGTCGCCATGCTTCCTCGTCACCATCGGCTCAGGGGGACATTGGTGTATTGGCGTGAATGTCGCCTGGGTGTTCAAGGTAGACGAAGATGAGATCGCTTCCTTTGTCGTCGAGGTCCATCGGCTCTACGCGAGGTTTCTGACGCTGCCGATGGTGTCCATCGCCGCAATTCAGGGAAACGCTGTCGCCAGCGGCCTTATGCTTGCGTTGTCACATGACTTCCGCGTTATGCGGCCGGGGCAGGGTTTCCTGTCTCTTCTCAACGTGGATCTTGGCTATCCCCTTGCCGTTGAGGACACGCTTCTGCTACGCGCCAAGCTTCCGCACCCCACGATCATGGAGATGGTCGCCACAGGAAAGCGCTACGATGCGGCCACCGCTAAGGCGGCCGGTCTCGTCGACATTGTGACTTCCGGTGAAACTGTCCTCGACGCGGCCACCGCGTTTGGACTGCCTCTTGCTCGCAAGAATAGAAACGTGATCGAAAACTTCAAGAAAGTGCTTTTCGACGAGGTTCTCCGTGCCCCGTCCGGCCCGTGGCCAGGGGCCTACAGTCGTCTCCCGTAGAGTTTTCGCAACTGATGGTAAAAATTCTGTCCAAACGGTCCCTGGTCCGGGCGCGGTTAGCCTGTTTCCGGGAAGTGTTCTGTACCCCCAACCGCTTGCCTAGCGGTATGAGGGCTCAGGAGGAATCGCATGCCGCGACTTGGTCGCGAACTCCACCTCGTCGGGGACACCAGCCTTCCTGCGCCGATCTCGGTCCGGCCACGGCGGGTCTGTCCCGTAGACGGCTTGGCGCACATTGGGCATGCGCGCCCGTCGAACTCGCGGGAGCAGCACCGGGCTCGGTAACCGCCGTAACGCTGCTACTCTGCGGCCGTGGGTTGAGGGCCAGAGGGGGACGGGCCATGCTCATTACCGCCAAGCGCCAAGCGGGCAAGAGGGCCGAACCGGCTTGATCAGCATAGGAGAGGCCTTATGCTTACCCCGCGGAAACGATGAAAATCGTGCTGGACGACGCTGGCAGCCAGTGCCGCTGCAATACATAACCCCAGCTCAGAGGGACTAACGACGACCATTGGCGAGGTGGCACGGGATCTCGGACCCACCTTCTGAAAACTTCGGGTGGTGCTGCCACGGCATCTGCCAGGAGTCCAAGCGAGGTCTGATCTCACGCCGCAAAGTTTCGGCCGTGGCTACGAGGAGGGCTTCGCTATCACAGCCTGATTACCCTCAGCCCACCAGATCTCAAATTCTCGGCGCGCGATTCGCCAGCCCTCGGGACGCCGGACGAAATAATCGCTGTACCGTCCGGCAATGATGAAATTGCTACCGTCGGCGAGACCGTCACGCACGTGCTGTGCCTGTAGATAGCAGGCCGACGTCGAGCTGTCCCCGTCGACCTGTCCAACGCTTGCGCATAGTTGAGACAGACATTTACGATCTCGCGCTCGTCGATGAGTGTCTGGAGGCTCGCGGCCATCGAGGGTTCCTCCTCGTCGTTCGGATACGAGTCACTTGGTCGCCTCGACCACCGCATCAGGCAAATCGTCATACGTCGTTTCTGCTGCGAACGCGAAGCGGCCGGAAGGCTATCGGGCGGCCACCGGATCGCCGGGGGCGGCTTTCTCCCCGCGTTCGAGTGCCGCTCCCATCACCTCCTGCGCCGGGGGTACGCAGAGCATCCCCCCGTCGACCACCAGTGTGGTCCCGGTGATCCAGGACGCCGCGTTGGAGACGAGGAAGGTCGCGGCGCGGGCGATGTCCTCGGGCCTGCCGAGCCTGCCCAGGAGCGTCGAGCGGGCGAGCTGTGTCTCCTGCTCCGACCACAGCGCACGCGACAGCTCGGTTTTCACCAGGCCCGGCGCGATGGCGTTCACCCGGACCTGCGGCGCCAGCTCGTAGGACAGCTGCTCGGTGAGGTGGTTCAGAGCTGCCTTGGTGGACTCGTACCAGCCGAGTCCGGGTGCCACCCGGTAGGCGCCGATGGCCGAGAGGTTGAGGACGGCGCCGCCGTGGTCCCGCATCGCCGCGTGCCAGGCAGCCGCGGTCCACGTCACCGGGCCGAACTGGTTGACCTGCACTGTCTTCTGGGCCCGTTGGAGGTCCAGGTCGACCAGGGAGCCGTAGAAGGGGTTCGTCGCGGCGTTGTTGACCAGGATATCGAGGCCGCCGAACCGGTCGAGGGTGTCCCCGACGCAGCGCACGGCGGCGTCGCCATCGCCCGCGTTGGCTGTCCGGAAGTCGCAGCGTTCGCCGAGGCGCTCGGACGCGGCACGCAGTGACTCCTCCTTCCGCGAGGTGAGCATGACTGAGGCGCCCGCCTCGAGGAACGCCTCGGCGATGCTCAGTCCGATCCCGCTCGACGCCCCGGTGATCAGAGCCGTCCGGCCGTCCAGTCTGATGTCCACTCTCGTGTCCTCTCGGTCGCGGCGCCTGTGTCGCCCCCCGACTCACGGGTGCTGCGAACGCGGGACCGGACGGGCGGTGTCGGGGTCGAGCCGCTGTAGGAACCGGCGCAGTGCCTCAGTGAAGCGGTCGTTGCGGTCGCCGGCGACCATATGGCCAGCGTCGGCGATCTCTTCGAGCTCGAACAGCGGGTTGGAGTCGAGTAGACCCTGCACGCCATCGTTGACGACGACGTCGCTGCGTCCGCCGCGCAGCAGCAACGCGGGCACGGTGATCGCGCTGCTGGCCCGGTAGAACCGGGCTACGTCCTCCCGGCTCGGAAGGCGGTTCCCGGCGACGAGGCGGGGATCCCAGTGCCAGAACAGCCGGCCGTCGGCGTGCTGGCGGAGGTTCTTGCGCAGGCCGGTCAGGTCCGTCGGCCGGCGCCGTTCGGGTAGGTACTCGGAGATCGCGTCGGCGACGGCCTCGACGTTGTCGAAGCCGTCGATGCCGCTGCGCATGAACGCCAGCACGCGCTCGGAGCCCTCGACGGCGGGGTCCGGGACGACGTCAACGAGGACAAGTGCCTTGGCCGCCGTTCCGAACTCGCCGACGGTCAGCAGCGCCGCGAGGCCGCCGACCGAGGCGCCGACGAAGATCGGCGGGTTGGGCAGGGTGGCGGCGAGCAGGCTCAGATCGCGGGCGTAGACCGCGAACGTGTAGTCGCCGTCCTCCGCCCAGCCGCTCTCGCCGTGCCCGCGCAGGTCGAGCGAGATCGCCCAGTACCCGTCCCGGGCGACCGCCGTGGCCGCGCTTCCCCAGGCGTGCCGGGTCTGGCCGCCGCCGTGCGCGAACACGACCGGCACCCCGCCCGGGTCGCCGTAGCAGTCCGCCTGCAGGTCGATCCCGGGCAGGCGGAAGCGACCGGCCAGATTCGTCAGCGCGCTCGCCGCTGACACCCGGGTGGCGCTCATTGCATGTGCGTCCCGCCGGGGGGAACCGCGAGTGCGCCCCCGTCGATGACGTAGGTCGAGCCGGTGATCCAGCTTGCGGCGTCGGACGCGAGGAAGACCGCGAGGTTCCCCACGTCCTCCGGCTCACCCAGCCTCCCGAGCAGGGAGCCGGCGATCATCTCCTGCTCGTGGCCCTCCCAGATCGCGCGGGCCATCTCGGTCTTGACGACGCCCGGGGCGATGGCGTTCACCCGGACCTTCGGCGACATCTCCCACGCGAGGTGTTTCGTGATCGACAGCAGGGCGGCCTTCGTGGCGTCGTAGTACCCGATCCCGGGCGAGACGACGTAGGCGCCGACCGAGGCGACGTTCAGGATCACCCCGCCGTGTTCACGCATCCAGGCGTCGTACGCCAGGCGCGACCAGAGAATCGGCCCGTACTGGTTGACCAGCACGGTCTTCTCGGCGCGGGCCAGGTCGATCTCGCTGAGGGGCCCCACGTACGGGTTCGTCGCGGCGTTGTTGACCAATATGTCGACCCGGCCGAACTGCGCGCGGGTCGCCTCGACCGCCGCGGCCGCGGCGTCCGGGTCGCCGGCGTTGGCGGCGAACGCCGCGCAGGAGGACGGGAGGCCTTCAAGGGCCTCGTCCAGCGCGGTCTTCTTGCGCGAGACGAGCATCACCGAAGCGCCTGCCCGGGCGAACCCGGTCGCGATCGCCAGCCCGATGCCCTTCGAAGCACCGGTGACGAGGGCCACCCGCCCGTCGAGTCTTATTTCCATGTGTCTCCTCGTGGTCGACCGTCCACGGCACCCGGCCGGGCCGACGCAGTGCGCGCGACGTCCGCCCCGTTCAGGCTGTTGCTCCGGTATGACGGACCGCGCGTGTCGTTCAGCGCCGGTGCGCCGGGCTCAGGCTCCGGCGGTCAGGTCCGCCACCGCTTTCGTCTCCAGGAACTCCTCCAGGCTGTAGTCGCCGAACTCGCGGCCGTTGCCCGACTGCCGGTAGCCGCCCAACGGGGCCTCCGGGTCGAAGGTCGTACCGTTGATGTCGACTTTCCCCGTGCGCATCAGCCGGGTGACCCGCCGAATCCGGTCCGGGTCGGTACCGAAGACGGCGCCGGCGAGCCCGTAGACGGTCGCGTTGGCGATCCGAGCCGCGTCGTCGTCGCCGTCATGTGGGATGAGCACCTGCACGGGCCCGAAGATCTCCTGCTGGGCGATGGTGGCGGAGACATCCTCGACCGTGAAGACCGTGGGGCGGACGAAGAAGCCGCCAGACCACCGGTCCGGAGCGCCCGGACCTCCGGACACCAGTCGGGCGCCCTCGTCGATCCCCGTACGGATGTAGCCGTCGACCCGGTCGCGGTGTTCGGCCGAGGCCATCGGCCCCAGCGTCGTGGCCGGGTCGCGAGGATCGCCGATGACGGTGGACTCGGCGAAGGCGCGGGCCATCTCCTCGGCTTCGGCGAGCCGTGCACGGGGAACGACGACGCGGGTCAGGCAGGCGCAGCCCTGGCCATTGTTGGTCGTCACCGACTGCATGCCGGTGGTGACGGCCGCCTGGAGATCGGCGTCGTCCAACACGACGAGCGCGGACTTGCCGCCCAGTTCGAGGGTGACCCGCTTGATCGTCTCACCGGCGACAGCGCTGATCCGGCGGCCGGCCTTGGTCGAGCCGGTGAAGGAGATCATGTCGACGTCCGGGTGCGCGACGAGGGCCTCTCCGGCCCGCGGACCGCCCGGTACGACGTTCAGGACCCCGCGCGGGAGGCCGGCCGCGTCCGCCGCCTCCGCCAGCGCGTATGCCGAGAGCGGCGCGATGTGCGCGGGCTTAAGCACGGCGGTGCATCCCACCGCGAGTGCCGGAGCGACCTTGAGGCACATGAGGAGGAGGGGGAAGTTCCACGGCGTGATTGCGCCGACCACCCCGATCGGCTCTCGGAGGACGGTGATGTTTCCTCGTCGGTCCTCGTAGTCGAACGTCGACGCCTTCTGGGCGTACATCCCGAACAGGCTCGTCGCCAGCCCCTGGAAGGCCCCCGCCTGGGCGGTGGGCGTCCCGACCTCCTGGGAGAACAGGTCGCTGAGCTCGGAATGGCGGGAGGTCAGGATCCGGGTCATCTCGTCGAGGATCCGGATGCGCTCCGCGATCGGAGTATCGCTCCACGTGGTGAAGGCTGTGCGGGCTGCCTCCACGGCGGCGGTGACGTCTTTCTCCGACCCGAGTCGGATGGTGCCGATCTCCTTCCCGGTCGTGGAGTTCGGAACCGACACCTCCTCGGTGCCGTCCGGCGTCACCCATGTTCCGTCAAGGTAGATCTGCTCGTGCGTCGTCATGGCGGCACCTCTCGCCCGTCCGTCGTACCGAGGTCGCGGTTCGCCGGGCGGGCAACGATGTGTGAGTATCGGCCCTGGAACCGGCGAGGCCCGATCGCAACCTGAATAGTCGAGCCATCGATAGTCTAATCCTCACACTGTTGTCGTGCAGTGTCAACGCGTGGCTTCTCGATCATGTTGCCAGGTGTCGGAGCTCCGTCGTGGGGCGGGCGGGCTGTGCGCGCGGGGACGCCGGCGTCCGCATCGTCGCGGACCTCGGGCGGGCGACCAGGGCGTTCGTCGCAACTCCGGACGGCCCCGGTGCGGGAACCTCGGCGCGGGCCGCCGCGAGGAGCGCGATCGGAACGTGGGTGCGCCGAAGTTCTGCCCTGAATCGAGCGAAGCATTCCGCGCTGTCCGCGCTGTGCGGCGGGGACGTTCGCGGTGCCTCCAGCTGTGATGCCGGGGCTCGGGGTGCTTGGGGAACGCCTGGTACGGAAGCCTTCGATGTCTGGGTCGAGTCCCGGCGCAAGATTCCCTACGGCCCAATATACTCTAGTGTTAGAGCATATGAGAGCGGGTGCGGTGGGTCTGTCATCACTGGCAGTGGTGGCGCTTGACCAGGGGTTGGTGCCATGCGAGGATCCGAATAATTCGCGATCTAGATATTCTGGTTCGCGTGCTTATGGTGGATCGTCGTGGCCGCCGCCCGGTACCTGGGCGGTGCCAGGTGCGCGGCGCTGCCCATCGCTGGGGTGACGAAGGGGCGTGAGACTGATGGATCCGGCGCTGTTAGACGAAATCAAGATCATTGACACGGACACCCATGTGGTGGAGCCACCGGATCTGTGGACCTCACGGGTGTCGGTGCGCAAGTGGGGTTCGCTGGTGCCGCACATCCGGCCGGACGCGTCGGGTGACCCGGCGTGGTTCGTCGGGGACCAGCGGATGTTGGGAGTGGCGGCGGCGGCGATGGCGGGCTGGCACGAGTACCAGCCGGATCATCCGCTGCGGCTGGAGGACGCGGACCGGGCGGCGTGGGATCCGGCGGCGCGACTCAAGCGGATGGACGAGGACGGCATCCACGCGCAGGTCCTCTATCCAAACGTGGCGGGCTTCGGCGGGGGCAACTTCACGAAGGTCGAAAATCCGGATCTGATGCTGGATCTGGTGCGCGCCTACAACGACTTCCTGACAGATTTCGCCGGTGTCGCGCCGGGCCGTTACATCCCGATCAGCGCCGTTCCGTTCTGGGACCTGGAGCTGGCGGCCAAGGAGATCGACCGGGTCGCGGCGGCCGGGCACAAGGGTCTGATCATGACGGCGGCGCCCGAGAACTGGGGCCAGCCGTTCCTGGAGGACCCTCACTGGGACCCGCTCTGGGCGAAGGCCCAGGAGGTCGGCCTGCCGATCAACTTCCACATCGGGTCGGGGGACATCTCCGCGTACCCGACGCACCCCGGTGGGAAGCACGCCAACTCGGCTTCGCTCGCGGTCCTCAACTTCATGGGTAACGCGGCGGCCATCGTCCGGGTGATCTGTGGCGGTATCTGCCACCGGTTCCCGGAGCTGAACATCGTCTCGGTGGAAAGCGGCGTGGGCTGGATCCCGTTCGCGCTCGAGGCGCTGGACTGGCAGTGGTACAACTGCGGTGTTCCGCAGGAGCACCCGGAGTACGAGCTGTCGCCGAAGGAGTACTTCCTGCGGCAGGTCTACGGGTGTTTCTGGTTCGAGCGGGACACCGCGATGAGCGCGATCAGCCAGGTCGGGGCGCGGAACTTCATGTACGAGACGGATTTCCCGCACCCGACGAGCATGACGCCCGGCCCGGCGTCGATCGCGACGACGCCGCGGGAGTACCTGCTCGCCGCGATGGCCGATCTGCCGGACGAGACCGTGCGACTGCTGTTGCAGGACAACGCCGCCCGCATCTACCATCTCGATCTCTGACGCCCGTCCCGGGCGCACATGTCCACGAGGTTTTGAACGGGCACGTCGACGTCATCGGTAACGCCGGTGCCCGTTGTGGTGGCGCGCCAGTCGGACCGCGGGACTATCGGTCGCCGAACCCTGCGTGGCCGATAGCCAGCCGCTACAGCATCCGCGGAAAGTCGCCTGACGCGCCCCAGGTTCGGGAGTTTTCGAGGTCGAGCACCCGCCCCGAGAACTTTATCCCCGTTTCCTGGTGCGTACGACATCCGACTGGAGCGGATTCGTCGAAATTCGGAGGAGAAACAGTGATGATCGACAAGGGGCACCATTTACGTAACACCCGGCTCGCCGCGCTGATACTCGGTTCCCTCGTCTTCGCGGCGGGTTGTGGTGGCGGCGGGTCCGCCAGCTCGGAGAACTCCGACAGGACCGCGGGAATGACCTGGGACCAAATATTATCCTGCGCCCGCGAAGAGGGCACGGTCACCTATTACTCCTCGAACATTCCCAATCTCAACAAGGCGGTCGGCGAGGCGCTCAACGCCAAGTACGGGATCCGCGTCGAGTCCTACCGCGACGTCGACGCGACGATCCACCAGCGGGTCGACGCCGAGATCAAGACCGGCAAGGTGGTCGCCGACGTCGTCCAGACGGCGTCCCCGCTCACGTTCCAGCGCATGGCCGAGGCCGGAGAGCTGCGCGCGACCGCCGGCCCGGCGTTCGACAGCCCCGACTACCGGCCGGAGTACCGGCACGCGGACAGCCAGTACTTCCAGACCAACAGCCCGTTCTTCGTGCCCGCCTGGAACACCGATCTCCTGCCGGCCGGCCTCAAGGACTACTCGGATCTCCTCAAGCCCGAGCTGCGTGGACGCATCGCGATCCAGGACCCGTCCGTGTCGAACGTGATCCTCGATCACTACCTCTGGATGGAGAGGACCGAGGGCCCGGACTTCCTGCCCGCTCTCGCCGCGCTCGCCCCCCGGGTGTACCCCAGCCAGGTGCAGTCCATCGAAGCGCTCGCCGCCGGCGAGGTGGCAGCCACGACGATCATGTCGCCGTCACTCATCGCCCCCCGGAAGGCAGCTGGTGCCCCGGTGGACTACGTGTTGCCCTCAGGAGGCTCGTACCCGGGGTCGCACTTTTACGCCAGCGTTCTGGCGGGGGCGCCACACCCGTGCGCCGCACAGGTGCTTGCGAACTTCCTGGTGACATCCGAGGGGCAGGACGTCGTGGCGGAGAACTCCGCATCCGCGCTGCCGAACGTTCCGGGCTCGCCGATCACCATCGACAAGGTGGAGGCCACCGACCCGAACAAGTTCACTGACGAGTTCGTGGACGACCACCTGGCGACCTGGACGAAGCTGTTCCGACGATGAGCACGGGACATCGGATTCGGCCAGAAGGACGCCTCTCATGACCGTGAAAGTCGATGGCATCGTCAAGCGGTTCGATGGCCGTCCCCCGACGGTGGCGATCGACCACCTCCAGCTGACCATCGACGACGGGGAGTTCATCGTCCTGCTCGGCCCGAGCGGATGTGGCAAGACCACGACGCTGCGGTGCATCGCGGGGCTGGAGTCTCCCGACGAGGGTCGGATCGAACTGCAGGGCAAGGTCGTCTACGACTCGGCCACCAGGATCAATCTGCCGCCGGACCGGCGCAGCATCGGCATGGTCTTCCAGAGCTACGCGCTCTGGCCGCACCTCTCCGTCCGCCGCAACATCGCGTATCCGCTGCGGGCCCGGAAGCTGTCGCGGGGGATCGCTGAGGACTGGGTCGGGGACATGGCGCGTCTGGTCGACTGCGAGAGCCTGCTCGATCGGCTTCCCAGTGAGCTCAGTGGCGGGCAGCAGCAGCGGATCGCGTTGGCCCGCGGCCTCGTCGCCCGGCCGGAGCTGGTTCTTCTCGACGAGCCGATGTCGAACCTCGACGCGAAGCTCCGGGACCAGGTCCGGGCCCAGATGCATGAGTTGCATGCTGATCTCGGCTTCACGGCGGTCTTCGTGACCCACGACCAGGCGGAGGCCTTCGCGCTGGCCGACCGCGCGGTGATCATGAACAGTGGGCGTATCGAGCAGGTCGACGATCCGCGGCGGATCTGGGCGGCACCGGCGTCCGACTACGTCGCCTCGTTCATCGGGATGGCGAACAGGCTGGAGCTCGAACGCCATCCCGAGGGCTGGCGGATCCCTGGGACGTCCATGCAGATCCCGTTCGCGGATCTCGCCGTCGACCGGTCGCTGTCGAGCGTCGCTCTCCGTATCCGGGCTGGAGACCTGCGCGTCGTCCCGCCCGACGTTCCTACGGAGGAGGGGACCGTGCACGTGGTCGGCACCCTGATCGACTCGATCTTCGGTGGCGACGTGCTCGACGTGGCGGTGGATGTCGGCGGCTTCCGCCTGCACGCGCAGTGCGAGCTGGAGGGTACCCACTGCTGGGTCGACCAGGTGCCCAGAGGGTCCGAGATCGCCGTCCGGTTCGCCCTGGCCAGAGCCCGCTGCTTCGACCGGGAGACCGGAGCGGCGATGGGCATCAGTGAACTGTCGGTCGTCTGATGTCCACCGACTCTGACGTGGCGTTCCGCCAGCCGGACACCGACGGGTCCGACACCGCTGCCTGGCCGGGCCGCGGAGCGTTGCTGGACGGTCGCCTCCGTCCCGCGGGGAGGTCCGCGCTGGTGTGGGCGTTCGTGCTCGTCCTCGGGCTGATGGTCTTCGGACCGCTCGTCGAACTGCAGTCCCAGGCGCTGGCGAACGGCGGGCGGGGCTACGAGCGGGCCTTCGGCGCATCCAACATCGGCGAGGTCATCCTCACCACCGTCTGGTTGGCCCTCGGCGCGTTGGCCATTGCGCTGGTCCTCGGCACGATGCTCGCCTGGTGGGCCGAACGCCTCCCGCCCCGGCTCCGCTGGCTGCGGATCCTGCCGGTCCTGCCGATCGTCGTGCCCGCCATCGCATCGGTCGTCGGCTGGTCGTTCCTGCTGAGCCCGGGCCCGGGCTACATCAACACGGCCCTGCGGAAGCTGCCGTGGTGGTCGGGGCTCGATCAGGGGCCCATCGACGTGTACACCGTTCCGTGGATCGTGTTCGTCGTCGGCATCGGGCTGTCCGCCTTCATCTACCTTTTCGTCAGCTCCGGTCTCGCCAACGTCAACGGCGAGCTGATGGAGGCGGCCTATGTGCACGGCTCCAGCGCTTCGGCGACTTTCTTCAAGGTGGTGCTCCCGCTCCTGCGCCCGTCGTTGATCTACGGTGCCGGCGTCGGGCTTCTCATGGCGCTGGGCCAGTTCACCGCGCCGCTGCTGTTGGGGACGAACCAGGGCGTCGACGTGCTTACCACCGCCATTTTCCAGAAGGTGAACGGTTTCCGGGTCGACCAGGCCGGGGCCGCCGCGCTGGGATCCCCGCTGCTGGTATTCGGCCTGCTCGTCGTGATCGGCCAGAAACTCGCCCTCGGCAATCAGCGGCGCTTCGTCACCCACGGCGGCAAGGGCGGGTTCCGGAGCCTGGCGAGGCCCTCGTACGGCGCGGCGCTGGGCATCATGCTGTACTTCGTGCTCTCCACGCTGCTGCCCGTGCTGGCGCTGATCTCGGTCGCGCTGTCGCCCTACTGGTCGGGACGCATCGAGCCGTCGGTGTTCACCTTCCACAACATCTCGACGGTGCTGTCGACGGACGGTGTCCTGGACGCCATCCGCAACAGCGTGGTCTTCTCCGCGGTAGCGGTCCTGATCGCGCTGCCGGTCGGTTTTGTCGCGGCCACCATCCTGCTCCGCGGCAGCCAGCGGGGCGGCCGGGTCGCCCGGGTGCTGCTGGATCTCATCGTGTCGAGCCCGCTCGGCATCCCCGCGGTCCTCTTCGGCGTCGGCTTTCTGCTCGTCTACACCCAGCCGCCGCTGGTCCTGTACGGCACCTCGTGGATCATCATCCTCGTCTACGTGACCCTGATGCTCCCGTTCGCCACCCGGATGCAGATGTCGGCGATCATGGCACTCGGAACCTCCTACGAGGAGGCGTCCCGGACCTCCGGCGCGGGCCTGCTGCGGACGAAGGTCCGCATCGTGTTCCCCCTGCTGCGTCCGGCCATCGGAGCGTCGTCGGCGCTGATGTTCGTGCTGCTCACCCACGAGTTCACCGCATCGGTCCTGGTCCGCACCCCGTTCCAGCAGGTGATGGGCACCGTCCTGTTCGACAACTGGCAGAACGGGGCCTACCCCACGGTCGCGTCGATCGCCCTGATCATGTCGTTCGTGACCGCTGCCGGGGTCGCGGTGGCGACCTTCATCGGCGGCTCGGACGCGCTGCGGCGCCTGTGACCCACTTCGGCATCTCCCTCCTGCGCGTGTCACCAGGCGCATGGACGGAGGTGGCCCAGGAGGCCGAGCGGCTCGGTTTCGAGTCAGTGTGGATGTCGGACCACCTGGTGCTGCCCGCCGAGATGGACGCCGCGGACTACCCGGACGGTCGCCTGCCGATCCGCCCCGAGACCCCGGTGTTCGACTCGCTGGTCTACCTCGCCGCGATCGCGGCGAGGACGCGGACGCTGCGCCTCGGAACGTACGTCTACCAGCTCGGCCTGCGGCACCCGCTGGCGGTGGCGCGGGCGGTGGCGACGCTGGACGTGGTGTCCGCCGGTCGGGTCGAGCTGGGGATCGGCGCCGGGTGGATGCCGGCGGAGTGGGCCGCCGCCGGCATGCCGCAGTCTGTGGACGGAGCCCGTCCCGCGGCACGACGGCGAGTTCTTCCGGTTCCCAGCCGTCCGGTTCGAACCGAAGCCAGTCCAGGATCCCCTGCTGGTGCACGTCGGCGGAGAGTCACCGCCCGCCCTGCGCAGGGCCGTCCGGTCCGGCGACGGATGGATCGGGATGCACGATACGCCCGCCTCCGTCGAGGCGCCGCTGGCCAGCCTGCGCAACGCCGCCGCCCGGCACGGCCGCACCCGGCCGCTGACCACCACCGTCGCAGCCCCGCCGGGGGAGGATGTGGACGTCGCCGGCTGGCTCGCCTCGGGGGTGGACCGGGTCATCGTGACACCCTGGGCGCGGTCCCGAGACGCGATCCCCGGGATGCGCCGGTTCGCCGAGCGCATCCCCGCGAGACGTGCGGCCAGCTAGCTACTGTAATGGTCGGCGCCGGCCATGAGCTGGAGCAGTACCCGACAGCAATCAGGTGACGGCGGCGTGCCATTCGACGCGAGCGCGGACCCCACGTGTTGGACACGCTGGCAGCCTCCAGACGCTCCCCAGCTCGACGCCTCGTCGCCACGCCACGGCCACCAGCGGCCCCTCGCGGGTCCGATGTCGTCCCGGCTCGTCGCCATCAGACGCCAACGCCGGCCCGTCGCAAGCCGAACAAACCGGTACCCCATCACGGTGTCTTCCCAGCTCAGGCTGGTGATGGCGGCGGGAACCAAACGTTCCCTCGGCAGGGAATGACGCCGCACACCACGCCGGGTGATCATCACGGATGCCCCGCCTACCAGCAAAGGGTTCGACCAGCTCGGCCGGCAGCAGTCCGTCGGATCTGCTTGCGCGAGCTCGGGCGCGTGACCTAAATTACTCCAGAGATGCAATACTGAGAACGCGACGAAACTGCGGGCATCGAGGGGTGCGGATACATGCGATTCGATCCGACGGCGGCGGCGATCAAGGCCGATCCCTATCCGGCCTACGCTCGACTGCGGGCCGAAGCCCCAGTGGAGTGGAACGACCTGGGCTTCTGGACAGTGGCCCGGCACCAGGACTGCCTGTTCGCGTTACGCGACAAGCGGCTGGGCAAGGAACACCCGTTCGCCTGGGCCATCGAGAATCCAGACCTGCCGCTCATCCAAATCCATGACGCGATGATGATCTTCCACGATGGGCAGGCGCACCGTCGCGTACGCCGGCTGTTCACCTCGGCCTTCACCACGCGGGCCGCGGATCGACTGCGGCCCGACATCGCGGCGATCGTCGACGAGCTGCTGGCCGAGCTGGTCGAGCGCGACGAGTTCGACCTGGTCTCGCAGTTCTGCTACCCGGTCACGCTGCGCACGATCTGCTACATGCTCGGTGTGCCGCGCAGCGACATCGACTGGTGCCACTCGCTGACCAAGAACGTGCAACGGCTCCTCGAGCAGGACCTCAGCAGAGCCGAGCTGGTCCAGATCTCGGACAGCACGGTCACCTTGTCCGAGTACTTTGCCGAGCACGTGCGTGACCGGCGCCGCAACCCGAAGGACGACCTGATCTCGCTGCTGGTCCAAGCCGAGATCGACGGAGAGCGGCTGACCGAAGAGGAGATCATCGCCAACTCGATTCTGCTCTACCTCGGCGGTGAGGACACCAACGCGAACCTCATGGCCAACTCCACCCTCGCCCTGCTGGCCGCGCCGGACCAGGCCGAGCTGCTGCGGCACGACGCCGGGGTCGTCCACGCCACGGCCTTCGATGAGCTGCTCCGTTACGACAGCTCCTTCCAGATGCTCACGCGTTACGCCAACGAACCGGTGGAGATCGGCGGTCAGCGGATCGAGGAGGGACAGACCGTGATGTGCCTGCTCGGCTCGGCGAACCGGGACGAGCGCGAGTACGAGCGTCCTGACGAGCTCGACCTGCGCCGAGTGGTGAAGCGGGGTGTCTCCTTCGGCGGCGGCCCGCACCTGTGTGTCGGCGCGCCGCTGGCCCGGGCCCAGCTGCAGGAGGCATTGCCGCGCCTGTTCCGCGCCTTCCCCTGGATGCAGAACCTCACCGAGGAGCTGGAGTACCCGCTGCTTGTGGTGCGGGGGCCGAAGGAGCTGACGCTGGCGACGGGCAAGCAGCGTGTTATGGCCTGAGCTGAGCACCCAATATGATCAAGCCTGCTGACCCACTTCGAGGCCGACGGTGACCAGCTAAGCGACCACGCGGTCGTCTCCAAGCTCGTGCTGCCCTACCTCGGGGGGAGGCCAACCTGCTCGCCAACGCCGCGTTTGCCCTGTTGGAGTACCCGGAGCAGGCCGCGCTGGTCCGGGATGACGGCTCGGCTGACCGGGACGCCCAGCGGCGGCCCGATCCGGATTGCCTTGACATGTGCCGGCGCGACCAGTGCCCAGCCGACTTCGACGGCGGCTTCCGTCGCTGCCTGGGCGCTGCCCTGGCCAAGCTCCAGATCAGCATCGCTCTACCCACCCTGTTCGGGACCTACCCGGACCTGGCCCGGACGGTCGGCGAGCTCGACTACGACCAGCTCTTCCCGTGCGGGCCGCGGGCTCTACCGCTCGCCCTGAGGGAAGGCGGGCCGACTAGGCAATCACCCTCACCAGGAGAGGACGTTCGGCGTGGGACGTGTCGAAGGCAAGGTCGCGGTAATCACCGGTGCCGCGCGGGGGCTAGGCCGCGCATCCGCGCTGCGGCTGGCCGAGGAGGGGGCCGACATCATCGCGCTTGACCTTGCGGCCGATCCGGGGTTAACCAGCTACGCGATGAGCGGAGCCAATGACCTCGAATGCACGGCTGAGGCGTTGCGGTCGCTCGGCCGCCGCGTGGTCACCGGATACGCGGACGTCCGGGACCTGGACGCAGTCGTGGCCTCGATCGAGGCCGGGGTCCGCGAGCTGGGGCGGCTCGATCTGGTTTGCGCCAACGCGGGAATGGTCTCCTACGGCGGCGTGCTTGACCTCACCGAGACGCAGTGGCGGGACCTGCTCGACGTGCACATCACCGGCTCCTGGCACACCGTGCGTGCCTCCGCACCCCATCTCATCGCCGCCGGCGGTGGGTCCATCGTGCTCACCAGTTCAGTGGCGGGGCTGCGGGCCGAGGCCGGCGTCGCCCACTACGTCACGGCTAAGCATGGGCTGGTGGGGCTGATGCGCAACCTGGCTGTCGAGCTCGCTCCACACGGCATCCGGGCCAACTCCGTGCATCCCACGATGACGAAGACAAGGATGATCACGAACGAGTCGACCCAGGCTCTGATCGCCTCGGGAGCCGAGGCCGGGATCAGTGCCGAGGACGCCGCTCGAAAGCGCCACCTGCTCGACGTGCCGTGGATCGAGGCTATCGACGTCGCCAACGCCGTGCTCTACCTGCACTCGGACGAAGCGCGCTACATCACCGGAGTCGCACTACCGGTGGACGCCGGGGCTTGCCTTGTCTGACCACTGCGACCCTGTGGGGCTCCGAAATTCGGGTTTCGGCCTGGGAGCTGGTCTTCTGTGGCTGACGTGATCGTCTGGGGGTGTCGTCAGGCGGCGTTGCGGTACTCGTTGATCAGCCCGCCGAGGATGCGTGTGCGACGGGCGGTGGAACCCGGGGTCGGGGTGACCACGGGTGGTGAGTCGGGTGGGTGCTGGCTGAGGGAGCGGTGGGGCCGGTGGGTGTTGAAATGCTCGACGTAGCCGGTAAGGACCGAGGTCAGGTGCCGTTCGGAGACGATCAGTAGTCGGTCGGTGCATTCGCGGCGGACGGTGCCGACCCAGCGTTTCGCGATCGTGTTCGCTTTCGGTGACTGTGGCGGTGTGCGCATCACGTCGATGCCGGCCCCGGCGAAGGCAGCGTCGAACGAGGCCGTGAATTTCGTGTCGCGGTCACGGATGAGGAGCCGGAACCGGTGGCCACGCTCGTCGAGGTCCATCAGCAGGTTCCGTGCCTGCTGGGTGACCCACGCCGTGGTCGGGTGTTTCGTGGCCCCGAGGACGTGGACGTGGCGGGTGGTGTGTTCGACGACGAAGAGCACGTGGATCCGTTGGAGGAACGCGGTGTCCACGGTGAAGAAGTCGCAGGCCAGCAGGCCAGCGGGCCTGGGCGGACAGGAACGTGCGCCAGGAGGTGTCGGCCCGGCGGGGTGCGGGGTCGACACCGGCGCGGTGCAGGATCCGCCAGACAGTGGCGACCCCGACCGTGTAACCCAGCCCGACGAGCTCGCCGTGGATCCGGCGGTGGCCCCAGGTCGGGTTCTCCCGTGCGAGGCACAGGACCAGATCGCGGATCTCCCGGCGGACCGGTGGCCGTCCGGGCGACTTCCGTGGGTAGGTCCATTGTCGTGCGAGGAGTTCCCGGTGCCAGCGCGGCACGGTGGCGGGGGTGACGAAGAACGAACCCCAGCGGGCCCGGGGCAGCAGCCGGGACAGGGCTGCGAGGATCACCCGATCCTTCGGTTCCAGCGCCGGCCGGTTCACCTGCCGTCGCAGCACCGCCACTTGCTGCCGCAGGACGAGGAGCTCCGCCTCTTTCGCGGTGTCCCCACGGACCCGGAGCAGCATCAGTCCGAGAGTGTTGCGTGTCAGGGCGTAGAGCAGCGACCACACCATGGCCATCCAGCCTGCCCGACACGGGCCCCGTCCGGCAGGCAAACATGCAGGTCACCGCCCGAATCGGGGTTCTGGAGCCCCACAGGGAGGAGCCGCCGCAGGTCGCCGAGTATCGGCCGCGCGGGACCGCTGATCGCCTCCGCCGGTCGGACACCCGAGGGGTTACCCCAGAACCTCCCGACCGTGCAAGAGCGCACAGCACCCAGCAGGCACGGCCGGACCGTCGACGCTCTTGCACGGCCAGGAGAACCCGGGGTGAGGCGCAGCCTGCCCGCCCGACGGAGGAGATCAGCTCAGGCGGCGGTCCGCGTGAAAAGTGAAGTTCGCTGACCTGTTGCGTGCAGCGCTTCACGCCCCTGTTGGTCGACGCGGCCCGGTCGTACCGGCACCGGCCTGGCGGGAGGTGGTTCATCGATGAGACCTACGTCAAGGTCGCCGGCCGCTGGACCTACCTCTACCGTGCGGTCGACCAGCACAGCCAGGTCATTGACGTCCTGGCCAGCACCCGCCGCGACCAGGCGGCTGCCCGCCGATTCTTCGTTCGAGCGCTGACGCATGGGCGCCGGCCGGTCAAGGTCACTACCGACAAGGCCCCGGTCTACCCGCGGATCCTCGACGAGCTCCTCCCCGAGGCCTGTCACGTCGACGCCGCCCGAGAGAACAACCGGATCGAAGCCGACCACGGCCGGCTCAAGGCAAGGCTTCGGCCCATGCGCGGTCTGAAACGTCTCCGCTCCGTCCAGACCGTCAGCGCCGGCCACGCCCTCGTGCAGAACATCCGACGCGGCCACTACGAACTCGCCGCCGCCGCCGACCCACGGCCGAGGCTCGCCGCCGCGTCCACCGAACTCGCCGCCGCCGTCTGACCGACAGCCGCCCCGGCCGCTGGCATGCACCGCCTTCGCCGAACGCAACAGCGCCCCGCCGGCGACCGCTGCCTCGAGCGGGTCGCCGCCTGCCTGGCCAGGAACACCGGTGCCGGGCACCTGGCCGCCCGCTACGGCGGTGAGGAGTTCGCCATCGTCATGCCCGGCGCCGAGGCCGAGGAAGCTGGTCGCCGGGCCGAGGAGCTCCGGCGCGCCGTGGCGAACCTCGCCGAGCCGCACCCGGCGATCCGCGGGGTCACCATCACCATCACCATCAGCGTCGGCTTCGCGGCGCTGACCCCCACCGCCGACGACCACCAGCGGCGGCTGGTCGGCCTCGCCGACGAAGCCCTGTACCGGGCCAGCGGCACGGACGCAACCAGGTGGAGGCGGCGAGGCCCAAGGACGACCATGCCCGCGCCACCGGCTACGAACTGATGCCCTGACCAGCGGATCGCTGTCCACCTCGGACAGCGGTCGAACCCCTCAGCCATGTTGGACGAAGCACCGACCCGGGCCTGCCCGCTTCGCGGTGTACATGGCGATGTCGGCGGCGTTCAGCAGACGGTCGGCATCGGTGAGGTCGCATCCCGACACCGCGACACCGGCGCTGGCGGTCACGTTCACCCGCCCGCCGTGCAGGGCGATCGGTCCGTCGAGGCTCGCCAGCACCCGACGTGCCACCCGTTCGACCTCGGTCGCGCCGGTCACCCGCGGACAGACGACGGCGAACTCGTCGCCGGCGAGCCGCGCCACCACATCGCTCGCGCGAACCGCGGCCCGAAGCCGGCGGGCAACCTGCCGGAGCACCTCATCGCCAGCCAGATGACCGCGAGAATCATTAATCGTTTTGAAGTTGTCCAGGTCGATGAAGATCACCCCGGTCTGCACACCCTCGTCGAATCCGTGTCGGAGGTCATCGTATAACCGCTCGAAGAGGGCGGCCCGGTTCGGCAGGTCCGTCAGCTCGTCGTGCGAGGCCCGGTAGCGGGCCAGCCGTTCCATCGCGAACCGCACCGCCGCCGCGCCAAGCACACCGGCAACCGCGTCGGCGAACTCCCGCTCCTGCGTCGACCACGGCCCCGTCGCGGACTTTCCGACAGTCCGTTCGTCAGCCCGGCCGCGGGTCGAGGCCGCCGGCTGGTCCCCGCGGTACAGGGTGAGCACGGCACTCGGCGCGCTGGGCTGGCCCAGCGGCACCGACAGCAGGTGGACGCCACGTCCAGCCCCGCCCGCGGTGGCGGTGGCGGTCGCGACGGGCTTGCCGCGCCCCTCGCCGGGATCGTCCCTCTCCCGCGGCCTCCCTTCAGGCCCGACGGTCCGAGGGCCGAGAACGGACCTGGCGCTCTCCCACAGCTTCACGGCCACCGCGGGGAGCGGCGCCGGTCCGGCCATGGCAGCCAGGCGGAGCTCGCGGTCGGGAACGACGACGTGCACGGCGACCATGGCGTCGAAGCGGCGGGCGACCACCTGCGCGGCCTCATCCCAGAGCTCCTCCGGTGCAATGCTGCGCAACGCCTGGCCGGCAAGATCCGCCAGCAGGCGCTGGTCCGCCTGGGCCTGTTCGCGTTCCGTGACGTCGATGGCGATGGCGGCGATGCAGTCGACCTCGCCGGACTCGGCGAGAGCCGGGCGTATGTGCAGGTCGATCCAACGGCCAAACGCCTGCATCAGCCCGATGCTCGGCTCTCCCGCCATGGCGCGCCGGATCATCGCGGTCGCATCCGGCAGGTAGCTGAATACTTCGAACACGGATTTATGCTCGGCTGCCTTGAGATCCTCGGCCATTCCTGGAATAACGCCTCCCCCGAGGACGGCTATTCGCCCGGCCCGGTTGACAAGTGCCGTGGAGACTGGGCTGTCTTCCAGAATCCGCGCGAGTTGTTCACGCGCGGTCTGCCCGACGGTCACGTCGATAAGCTGACCAAGGCAGCACCGCTCCGTCAGCCCGCCGCATTCCACCTCGTCCGTCACGCTCGCGCTGACCAGCAGGTAAATGACACTCCCACCAGGGCGCACGAGCCGTATCAAACGACGCGACACCGGGCTGCCGCAGCCCAGTAAGGAACCCAGCTCCCGCCAGTTCCCACCGCTGAACCGGACGTCAGGAGCCGTCCACGTGGTGCCAAGAAGCTCTGCGCTGTCCCGGCCAAGCATACGACAGGCAGCCGCATTGACACGCCTGACCCGCCGACTCGACAACCCCGTCAGAGTCAGCCCTATCTCGAGACGACCATAGAGCTCGTCGTCCCACGCCAAGACCGCCGTCTCGACCACTCCCGTGTCGAATCCGCATCCGGCAAACGATCACGCACATTAATACCCGCGCCCGGCTGGATACAAACGAACCCTGTTTATCCCGGAGCGTCCGTTTCGGGATACATGATGCCCATGCGCCATTCGGTGCGAGTGCGGCGGGAGGCGCTGACGCCCCTGTGTTGTCAAGTAGTCGCGGTGGCCGGTGGGTTGGTGCGCGGGATGGCGTTGTAGATCTCGCGGGCGATGTAGCGCTTGAGGCAGCGGACGATTTCGCGTGGGGTTTTGCCTTCGGTGAGGCGTCGTTGCTGGTAGGCGCGGGTGCGGGGGTCGCAGCGCAGCCGGGTGATGACGATGCGGTGCAGCGCGGAGTTGGCCTGGCGGTCGCCGCCGCGATGGAGGCGGTGTCGGCGGGTCTTCCCGGACGAGGCCTCGATCGGGCTCACCCCGCACAGTGCCGCGAAGGATCGGTCGCTGGTCAGCCGTCGCGGGTTGTCGCCGGCGACGATGAGCAGCGCCGCGGCGGTGTCCGGTCCGACGCCGACCCTGGCGAGCAGGGCGGGTGCGTGGCGGTTGAGCACGGCGGCCAACCGGCGGTTGAGGTCGTCGATCTCGGCGGTGAGCGCCACGATCCGGGTCGCGAGCTGGCGCAGCGTATAGCGCGCGGCGGTAGCTGTGTCAGTCGGCTCGACGTCCTCGAGCGTGGCGCATCGACGGACGAGTGTGGTGCGTGTGGGGCTCCGAAATTCGGGTTTCGGCCTGTGAGCTGGTCTTTTGCGGCTGATGTGATCGTCCGGGGGTGTCGTCAGGCGGCTCCGGGGGTGTCGTCAGGCGGCGTTGCGGTACTCGTTGATCAGCTCGCCGAGGATGCGTGTGCGACGGACGGTGGAACCCGGGGTCGGGGTGACCACGGGTGGTGAGTCGGGCGGGTGCTGGCAGAGGGCGGATTCAGCCGATGATTGCAACATCCGGGAGGTCGAGTGTTGCGACGAGCTTATCGAGCTGACTCGCCGGAGTCGTCCAGCCGAGGATCTTGCGGGGCCGCGCGTTGAGTTCGGCAGCGACGGCCGCCAGATCGGCCGCGGTGTGGACGGACAGGTCGGTGCCCTTCGGGAAGTACTGGCGCAGCAGCCCGTTCGTGTTTTCGTTCGAGCCGCGTTGCCAGGGTTTGGCGGGCTCGCAGAAGTAGACCGGGACACCGGTGGCAGCGGTGAACTCGTCGTGGCGGCTCATCTCGCTGCCTTGATCCCAGGTCAGCGAACGCGCCAGTGGGGTGGGCAGGCCGGAGATCTCGCGTACGAGCGCGTCGAGGACTTGGTCGGCACCGCGCCGCCGGGCAGGTGCAGCAGCGTCAGGTAGCGGGTGGAGCGCTCGACCAGGGTGGCGATGGCGGACCGGTTGCCCTGGCCGACGATGAGGTCGCCTTCCCAGTGACCGGGCTGGATCCTGTCCTGCACTTCGGCCGGCCGCTGGGTGATCAGGGTGCCGGGGCCGACGAAGCGGGTGGCGCGCTGGTCAGGACGGCGTCGCGGGCGGCGGGACCGTCGGCGGGTGCGTAGTTTCGTGGCGGTGTCGCGGTCCAGGCCGCCGCGTTCGGGCCGGTAGAGGGCCTGGTAGATGGTCTCGGGTGCGGCCTGCATGTCCGGGTCGTCGGGGAATTCCTGCCGGAGTGCGACGCTGATCTGCTCGGGGCTCCAGTGCTGGTCCAGGCGCTGCTGGACGAACTGGCGCAGCTGCGGGTTACACCGCAGCTTCCCGTCGGTGAACCGGGTGCGGCGAGCCACTGCGCGCTGTTCGGCCTGGTGAGGGTGGTAGACCCCGGAGTGCGGGTCGCGGTTGCGGCGGATCTCGCGGCTGATCGTGGCGGGGCTGCGGCCGAGTTGGCGGGCGACCTCCCGCATCGAGTTCCCGGTGCGCAGCAGGTCAGCGATGCGGACCCGCTCGTCCTCGGACAGGAACCGCGAGGACACCACACGCGGCTGCTGGGTGATCGGTGGGTAGGAGCGGGTACGGCCGGCGTGGTCGGTGCTGGTGCGCCCGTATCGCCACCGTGTTCCGGTCCTGCGGTTGATCCCGACCTCCCGGCACGCTACCGAGTTGCTCATGCCCTGCGCCATCAGCAGAAGGTAGTGATCACGCTTGGCTGCCTGCGGCTCAGGGCCTCGCTTGCGGACGTTCCACCGGGATCCGGTCATCGCAACACCTTTCGGGACTGGTGTTGCAACCACCGTTAGAACCCAAGTCGGAGAGTGGGGCCACTCGAATCACTCAGAGCCACCACGACCCACTCCCAGCGGTTCTGCGAGTACAGCGATACCGGCTGACCTCGTCGGACGCTGCGGTCGACCAGCCAGGCGGCGACCCGGTCGCTGAGCGCGTCGAGCTCCGCGAATCCAAGCGTTCGGTCTGCCGTGATCAGTGCCGGCTTCGGACCAAATCGTGCCGCCGACGCGCGCAGGATGTTCCCCGGGCCCTCCATGGCCACCGCCTCCCGTCGAGATCCCGCAGCACACCGCAGATCTGGTCTCCGCGGCACACCCGATCGGGCGTGGCGCGCCGGCAGAACGTCTGGAGCCTCTGCGGAGCCGATGGCGTCGACGGACATCGTCTCTGGGCGGGGCCCCGCGTCGTGCCCTACCGGGACGCCGAAGAACCATGCCTGCGCCGGCCGAGAATGGGAGCGGAGTTCGCCCGTGACGGCGCCGCGGGACTGTCCCGATCTGTCAGCGACGTGGTGGTGTCCCGAGGGACATACCACCGTCGACAGCGAGGACCAGGCCGGTGACGTGGGCGGCGCGGTCGCTGGCGAGGTAAAGCGCGGCCTCGGCGATGTCGCCGGTCCTGCCCTGGTGCGGCAACGGCTGCAGGCGGATGACGGTGGCCTTGTCGAATGCGGCGTTGATGTCTGTGGAGATGTTGGCGGGGGCGATGCAGTTGGCCCTGATGCCGTGCTCGCCCACCTCCACCGCCAGGCACCGGGTGAACTGGACGACGCCGGCCTTTGCTGCCCGATAGGGCAGCATCCCGATTCCGGGGGTGATCCCGGCTCCTGAGGCAATGTTGACGATGGCGCCGCCGCCGTGATCGACCATGTGCCGGGCGGCGCTGCGGCTGCAGGCCATGACCCCGTATAGGTCGACGGCCACTACACGTTCGAAGTCGCGCAGGTCGTCGTCGAGGAATCGCCGCAGCCCACCGGACACACCGGCGTTGTTGCACAGCACGTGAAGTCCGCCGAAGTGCCTGATCGTGAAGTCGACGAGTGCCTGAGTCTGAACGGGGTCGGAGACGTCAGTGCTGAAGAAAGTGGCGCGCTCACCAAGCTCCGCGGCGACGCCCTGACCACCGGCGTCGATGTCGGCGATGACGACCTTGGCGCCTTCGGTGACGAACCGCGTCGCGATCGCGACGCCGATCCCGTTGGCGGCACCGGTCACGATCGCGACCTTGCCTTCGAGGTCTCCGGTAGCCGTCATGCCGGAGTGAGTTCGACGTGCAGCCTCTGCAGGCCGTGCAGGGTGTAGGTCGGGATGTGGCAGGAGCTCCGGGCTCCTGGGGAACCGTGCTCTGCCTCAGGGATCCAGTCTGTCTTGCGATCCGACAGGCGCTCACGGGTGTTCCGGCCCTCGGTGCGGGCCGGCGGTGCACCGGGGCAGTACTGATGGTTAATGCACGGGGTTAATGCTGCTGGTGATGGCTTGTGGTGTGTGGGTACATCTATCGGCATGAGGTATGCGACGGGTGGCGGGTTGACGCCCGCCGGGCAGGTGGAACGGGAGCGGGTTCGGTTGGCCGCGGCGGACAGGTTCGCTGCGGGAGCGACACGGACGGAGGTGGCGCGGGAATTCAAGGTGACCCCGAAAACAGCGGGCTGCTGGTATCGGGCATGGGAATCGGGGGGTGCGGCGGCGTTGCGGTCGACCGGTCCGGTGTCCTCGTGCCGGTTGGATGATCGGGATCTGGCCCGGTTGGAGGCGATCTTGCGTCGGGGGCCGGGGGTGTATGGCTGGACCGATCAGCGGTGGACCCTGGCCCGGGTCGCGCAGGTGATCAGGCGGGAGTTCGGGATCACCTACACCGTGCCGGGGGTGTGGATGCTGCTGGACCGCAACGGCTGGTCGTGCCAGCTGCCGGTGCGGCGCGCGGTCGAACGTGATGACACTGTGGTCGAGGAGTGGAAGGACCGGGGATGGCCGGCGGTAAAACCACCGCGGCGGCCCGGGGTGCCTGGGTCTGTTTCCTCGACGAGACAGGGCAGGGCCTGAGGCCGCCACGTGGACGGACGTGGGCGCGCCGCGGGGTGACCCCGGTGGTGCGGGTGCCGGGGCGGGGTGGGGCCGGGCGGGTGAGTGTGGTCGGGATGGTCTGCTACAAACCCGGGCAGCGGGCCCGGCTGGTCTACCGGGTCCGGGTCAGTCACGGCCGTTCGGGTGAGCGCAAGGGGCTGTGCTGGGCGGATTGTCGGGATCTTCTGCTGGCCGCGCACGTGCAGCTTCCCGGGGGTCGGCTGGTGGTGGTGTGGGACCGGTTGAACATCCACCTCCAGGCGCAGATGGCCGCGTTTCTGGCCGCGCACACCGGCTGGATCAGTGTTGTGTGGCTGCCGGCCTATGCGCCCGATCTGAATCCCACGGAGGGTGCCTGGTCGTATCTGAAACGCACAACCCTGGTGCATCTGGCTGCCCGTGGTATCGACGAGGTATTTCAGGCGTTCAAGCATGGACTGAAATGTATGCAGTACCGGCCCGAGCTTCTCGTCGGGTTCCTTGCCGAAACCGGACTGGCCTGGGAAAATCTCCGATCAAAATAACCTCGCACATTAATCATCAGTAGCTGGCGAGGACCGCGGTCAGGTGCCGTTCGGAGACGATCAGGAGTCTGTCGGTGCATTCGCGGTGGGCGGTGCCGATCCAGCGTTCCGTGATCGCGTTCGCCGTCGGGGCTTGCGGGGGGTGTGCGTACCACGTCGATGCCGGCCCCGGTGAAGACAGCGTCGAAGGAGGCCGTGAACTTGGTGTCGCGGTCACGGATAAGGAACTGGAACCGGTGGCTGTGCTCCTCGAGGTCCATCAGTAGGTTCCTGGCCCGTTGGGTGACCTACGCCGTGGTCGGGTGCTTCGTGACCCCGAGGACGTAGATGTGGCGGGTGGCGTGTTCAACGACGAAGAACACGTGGATCCGTTGGAGGAACGCGGTGTCCACGGTGAAGAAATCGCAGGCCAGCAGGCCAGCAGGCCAGCAGGCCAGCAGGCCTGGGCGGACAGGAATGTGCGCCAGGAGGTGTCGGCCCGGCGGGGCGCGGGGTCGACGCCGGCGCGGTGCAGGATCCGCCAGATGGTGGCGACCCCGACCGGGTAGCCCAGCCCGGCGAGTTCGCCCTGGATGCGGCGGTGGCCCCAGGTCGGGTTCTCCTGTGCGAGGCGCAGGACCAGATCGCGGATCTCCCGGCGGACCGATGGCCGTCCGGGCGACGTCCGAGGGTAGGTCCATTTTCGTGCGAGGAGGTCACGGTGCCAGCGCAGCACGGTGGCCGGGGTGACGAAGAACGAACCCCAGCGAGCCCGGGGCAGCAGCCGGGACAACGCCGTGAGGATCACCCGATCCGCCGGTTCCAGGGCCGGACGCTGGACCTGTCGTTGCAGCACCGCCACCTGGTGTTGCAGGACGAGGAGCTCCACGTCCTTCGCGGTGTCGCCGCGCACGCGGAGCAGCATCAGTCCGAAAGCGTTGCGTGTCAGGGCGTAGAGCAGGGATCACACCATGACCATCCAGCCTGCCCGATGTGGGCCCCGTCCGGCAGGCAGACGCGCAGGTCACCGCCCAAATCGGGATTCTGGAGCCCCACAGGCACCGGAGCTGGCATTGCGGTCGATCAGCGTCGACGGTACAAGATGGTCGTGATCGCGAATTCCCGCGGTCACGACCGCGAACTCCTGCGGGGGACGGACAGTCCGGGCTGATGGTCGAGGCCATGGCGGACGACGTCCGCGCGTGGCTCGTCTACCTTCTTGACCATTGTTCGGACGGCTACGCGAACAACTGATGGTGTTGCCTCACATGGCGTTGACATTGAGGCTGAGGTGTTCGGACCCGTCGGCGACGGTGACGACGGTGCCGCCTTCGACCGGATACACGTTGGTCATATGGAGGAACTGGTCGTCCTGAGCGACGACCTGCACCGCGCCGCTGTCGGTCACTGCCAGGACGACGTCGTCGCTGACCACCAGCGGGCGGCCATCGGCATCGAGGCCGAGTTGAGCGCGCATCAGCGTGAGCTGCTCGGGTCGCACCCCGTGCCGCAGCTGAACCGAGACCGGCGCTGTGTCGGCATCCACGGCGTCGATCACCGTGCGGGCGTCCTGGCCGTCGAAGCTCAGCAGGCGGCCTTCGCTCAGCAACCAGCCGCGACCATCGGGCCCGATCACGCCGTCATCGACCGGGCCGTCGAAAACCTGCCGGGCCTGACCGTCAACGAGCTCGAAGGCTCCGTCGGGGGTGCCCAGCAGCGGCGGTCCGCCCGTGAGATCGGCGATGAGCATCGACCCGCCGTAGTCGTCGATGCCTCTGACGGGTTCAGCGCGCTGCTCGGGCTCGCCAGGTCGTCCATGCACCAGCCGATGGTTCTCGGGGTCGGTCTCGTCAACCTCGACCCACCACATGCCGCCGGTCCCATCGGGCACCACAGAGCCGAGGCTCCCGTCCCGACGCCGTCCCACCGACGTGCGATCGCCGTCCGGGTCGACGACGAACAACTCGGTGCTCTTCCCGGCCCCGGCGCTCGCATCTGCCCAGCGGCCGTCGACGCCGAGGGGGACACCCAACCGGCTGCCAGCGGAGTCCGACACCGCATCCAGCGTCGCCGGCGGCGCGAATGGCGTCGGCGATGCCACACAGTCAGCGCTCGGCGATGGTAGGTCTTCCAGGTGCTTGGCGGCGTCGGGCAGCACCCATAGCGCGTCGGGCTCCTCGGGCGCGTCGATGGCCAACACGAGGGAACCGCTGTCCTCCAGCGTCATCGCGGCCACCCTGCCAGGCGCAGCAGCCGCCACCTTTCGTAGCACGCCGCCGGAATCGAGGTGCGCGATGACCGGCCTGTCGTCATAGGGTTCCGCGTGGATGGCGAACCACGTACCGCCTGCGTCGTCGCGGCTGAGTGTCGTCCACGGCACGAAGGGCAAGTAGCTCGCCGTGCTGTCACTGGTGAGCCCGCACGCCGGATCGAGCCCGCCGGCCAGCGTTTCACTCACCGGTCCATCCGTGGCCGCGGCGGCGCCCAGCCGCACCAGCCGCGAACCGTCTCGCGGATCGTCCGGCACGGTCAGCGCGCCCTCGTCAACGGGCAGCAAATCAACGGCACCCGGGCTCGTGTTGCCAGGTGCCGCGATCTCGATCGCCGGGAGGTCCACCGCATCGACGACCTGCCCGTCACGCACAGCGGACACATCCAGACGACGCAACGTGCCAGGCGCGTCGTCGAACGCTCGCAGCCACACCGACCCGTCGACTCCCACCCGGCTTGCCTCTCCGACATCGGTCACCCGCATCTCGAACGGACTGCCGGGCGTCACGTTCCAGACGGCGAGTTCGGAGTACCCGTCCCACCGCGCGATGCGATCGCCGGTCACACCCAGCATCAAGCCTTCTCGCGCCACCCGGCCGGAGACCTCGGACGGCAGCCTGGCGAGCACCTCCGCACGCCCGCGACCGTCGACCGTGACCAGCCCTTGCCAGGTAGCCACCGCCGCCCTGCCGTCGACAACGGTCAGGCGGAGATCGTCAACCGATGCCGGCAGCCCTCGCACACCACTGCGGAACTCTCCGTCCCGCAGTTCAGCCAGCCCGACGTACGGACCCGAGGTTCGCCCCGCGAAGGACCCTCCCAGGCCAGGAGCTGGCACGACCAGCACCAGCACCCCCACAGCCACCCCCACCAGCGGCACCCAACGCACGCGCCCGGCCATGTGGACCACGCCACTAACCGCCAGGGCCGCAGCGGTGAGCCCGGCGCACGAGGCCACCACTGCTCCCCACGCAGCGCCGCTCGCCCAACCCCAACTCGCCCGGGACGTGACCGCCGTGGCCACGGCTGCCGTGCCTGACGCTGCGACCAGCACGCGGGCCAAACCAGGTACTCGGCTGGCGCGGACGAACCACGCCACCACCACGACCGCAGCTACGACCAGCAACACCACTACCACGGACCTGCCAGCGCCGACGATCTCGGTGCCAGACCACTGCTCGACCACCCCGCGGGCCGGGCCGCGCCCCAACACGACCGGACGCCTGCTCGCCTCCCACCAGGGCAACCACAGCGCGGCAGCCGCGATCACGCACAGCCCGACTCCGGCCACGATCGCGCGCTGCCCTGAACCCGACGACGGTGCCGCGCGCTCGTCGCCGCGTCGTTCACCCAGCAGCACCGTAGGTCCCTCCTGATCACCTGGACGCGAGGGCGGTCGCGGCACCACACAGCGCCGGCCGGCCGATTCCTGTACGCATCGCATGAACAGTCACCCGGTGACCCAAAGAACACGATGCCATCCGAGTCATCCCCGGCGCGAGGCAAAATGACGAAGTCCGCAGACTCGGCGGGTGCGGCGGATCCGCTCGTCCGCGCGCGTCCTCTGATTCCGGACTGACACTGGGATCGGTGTGTCCGTGCACGCGGCCCACTACAACGACGACGCCCGCGCCGCGCGCCAACTCCAACCGCCTCGACCACCCGATCGCCGACGTCACGACGGAACGGATCAAGCACCGACCCGTCCTCGGCGGCCTGATCAACGAATACGAATGAGCCACCTAAAATCCCAGATCAACACCAGTAGCCGAGTTCTGGCACCCCACGGCCGGTGCGATGTGGTTCTGGTGAAGGCGAGCCGGTCGTAACGCTCGAGCAGGTAGCCGAGAGACTGGACTGCAGTGGGTGGGGACGGCGCCGCGATCGAGGGGATCGAGAACACGTGGAACACGGTGGGACACTCCGGCGAACCAGGCGTGCGCGGGTGACGCTCGCGTGAGAGGAGTTCTCTTCGCGGCACTGGTCGCGCTGGTCATCTCCCTGCTCGGCACCCCGTCGGTGATCCGCTTCTTCCGGCGGCAGGGCTACGGGCAGGAGATCCGTGAGGACGGGCCGTCGAGCCACCTGACCAAGCGCGGCACGCCCACCATGGGCGGCACCGTCATCATCCTCGCCACCCTCGCCGGGTACTTCGTCTCGCACCTGGTCACCGGCATCGGCTTCACCGCCTCGGGCCTGCTGGTCCTGATGGTGATGACGGGCCTGGGCCTGGTCGGCTTCCTGGACGACTACATCAAGATCCGCAAGCAGCGCAGCCTGGGGCTGACGGCCCGGACGAAGTTCGCCGGCCAGGCCGCGGTCGCGCTGGCGTTCGGGCTGCTGGCCGTCCGGTTCAAGAACGACAGCGGGCTGCTGCCGGGCTCGACGTTCATCTCGGTCGTGCGCGACACCGGGTTCTCGATCGGCCTGATCGGCTTCCCGCTGCTCGCCTGGATCATCATCGCCGCGACCTCGAACTCCGTGAACTTCACCGACGGCCTGGACGGCCTGGCCGCCGGCACGTCCGCGATGGTCTTCGGCGCCTACGTGGTGATCTCCTTCTGGCAGTTCGGCAACGTCTGCGAGTCCGGGGCGCTGACCGAGGGCTGCTACTACGTGCGCGACCCGCTCGACGTCGCGCTGGTCTCCGCCGCCGCGATGGGGGCCTGTTTCGGCTTCCTGTGGTGGAACGCCAGCCCGGCGAAGATCTTCATGGGGGACACCGGCTCGCTCGCGCTCGGCGGGGCGTTCGCCAGCATCGCGATCGTCAGCCGCACCGAGCTGCTGCTGTTCGTGCTGGGGGGCCTGTTCGTCATCGAGACGCTGTCGGTGATGATCCAGGTGGCGTTCTTCAAGGCGACAAAGAGACGGGTGTTCAACATGGCGCCCATCCACCATCACTTCGAGCTCGCCGAATGGCCGGAGACGACGGTGATCATCCGGTTCTGGATCGTCTCCGGCCTGGCCGTAGCGTTCGGCCTGGGCCTGTTCTACGCCGAGTACCTTTCCCACGGGGGCGGTTGACCATGAGCGCATCCACCGCCGACGCAGCGTTCCGCATGTCGTAGTCCGGCAGGGCGGTTCACCGGGTGTTCGCCTCCTGCGGGCAGGAGGCGTTCCTGGAGGTGGATGTCCCGTGTACGTCCGCCACGGCCCGGAACACTAGGGCAGATCACCCTGGCTGATCCTCCGATTTCCGGGCCGTGGGCGGTGTCTCGCCGTCGCAGCCAATCTGGCCCTACCTGGCGGACGGGGGTCGTGGCCCGCGCCCCGTGTGCGGACGCACGACGGCGCGGCCGCGCTTTTCCGCTGGTAGACGGCCTCTTCTCGAGATTGGGATGGAAATCGTGGGGCCGGGGATGGCGGGGTAGCGGTTCGCATTGTGCGCGGTTCTGTCCACCGCCTCTGACCTGCGGAAATAGCTGGATTTATCGATCACTGCTTGATCGTTATATGGAAACGAGTGTGGCAACGGCGTCACACGATCTCAGTGATGGCCTGTCTCGGACCCCGGTTGACCTGCGAGAACGGTGGAATTGACCTTCCGCTTTCCGGGTGGGAGGTCACGAGGCCTGTGTTCACGGACGTTGCCACAAGGTATGGGCCCTGTATGGCAGCGGAGGTCGTCTGGCCCGGTCGTGTCGGTGCCATGACCTGCGACGGTGCTCAAGATCGAGCCTGGTAGGCCGTCCGCTTTTACGGCGGACGTTCTACGGGGCGCTCTCCCCCAGGGCTTCCTCATGAGGGCCTTGCCGAGAGGCGATGAGCAGGTGGTGCGGGACGACGACGGCTACTCCCTGACGTCGGCGCTGGTGGATCGCCAGCCCAAAGGAACTCCGGATCATCTGAGCGCGAGCGAGGAGGCCGGCGGCAGGCCTGGTCTTGACAGCCACGACCAAAAACATCGTCCTCCGGAGACCACCACACAACCGTGGAACTGCCCCGGCACACAACACGGCTGATAGTCGGACTCTCTCCGCCGGCGATCGAGTCTCGCTGGCGTGTTCGAGGGCGAGCGGGTTGCTGCTCGTGGGCCTGCGGCCCGCCGCTATGAGTACCTGCCGACCTTCATCCTGCGCGGCCTTGACCGTCCCGCACCTGGAGTTCGATCTCGCATGATCGCCGCCGCGTCGCGGCCCGGCGGCGGGCTCACCCACCGGGTGAGTCAGAGACTGACGCAGTCCGCTGGCATGGTGCCGTACCCGGAGGGGCGCACGGTTCCGGCGGCCGGGTGATCGTTCCCCCGGGACGCCCTGCTGCCGCACGAGCCGACAGTCATCGGCCCGTGCGTTCTGTTGAGCCGGCTGGGCGTGGGCGGAATGGGCGCTGTTCACTACGTGTGCGACCGGCGGGGGCGGCCGGTCGCGGTCAAGGTGATCAGGCCGGATCGGGCCGGGGACCAGGAGTTCCGCCGCCGTTTCTGGCGGGGGGTCGAGGCGGCCCATCGGCCTCGTCTGCACAACCGTCGTTCGTCAGGGGTGGGGTGCAACGAGCGCTCGCCCCCGGGTGCCGCCGAAGCCGCGGATGGGCCCGTGTCGGACTTACTTCGGCGTCTCTGTCTGCTGTCGGGGTGCGTCCGGGCGGGTGAGGTCGTCGCGGAGGGCCCGCAGGTAGGAGCGGAGGATCGCGGATCGGTCGACGAGGGTGGGGTTGAGCAGCCACTGGGTCTCGAGCCCGAGGGCGACGGCGACGATCTCGGCGGCTTTCGCCGCGGCATCGATGTCGCTGCGGATCTCGCCGCGTTGCTGCCCTCGCCGGATCTCGTCGGCGATGAGACCGCGGGTCTGCTGGTCGCGCTGGTCGAAGTAGTCGTGCAGGGGGTCCTCTGAGTCGAGGTTCTCCGCCCGCAGGACGGTCACCAGTCGGATGACGATGTCGGGTTCGGTCGGGGTCTGAAGGTCCTGGGCGCCGAAGATGCCCTTGCCCGCGTAGTCGGTTGTCGCCTGGTCCACGAGTTCGTCGCGCCGGGCCATGACGGCGCGGAGAAGATCCTCCTTGGTGCCGAAGTGGTGGAGGATCCCGCTGTGGCTGATGCCGATGCGCTCGGCCAGCTCGAGGAGCCCGGTCCCGCGGTAGCCGTGCCGGGCGAACAGCTCGACGGCCGCGTCGAGGATCTGCTCCCGCCGGGCGACCCCGCGGCGGTTCGGTGTTCCCTTCTTCGGTGGCATCAGCCGGGCACTCCCGATGGGCTTGACAAGGCGCGACCTCCGAATAAACATACAGCTCTGTCAGGAAGATGTGGTTCGGTTTCCCGGCGGACGACGAGCGGCTCCTGAGACGGCTCAGGCTGGTGACGTGATGTAGCGAACGTGGAGCTGGGGACTGCTATGGAACCACCGGAAGATCCCAGAGGTGTCGCGACGGGCGCTGGCGAGGCCGTCCGCGCATGGCGCTCATCCTCGGGAGGGGGCCATGCCCATCGCCGGCCCGACACCGCAGAGGCGTTCGGCGGGTTCGCGCCCATCGCGGCGGTTCCGGGGGCCGACGGAGACCCGAGTGTTTGAGAGACGGCATATGTCCGCGTCTAGGGCTTCGCGAGGGCCGGCCCTGCCAGTGCGATGGGCGACCGGGTGTGCGTCACTGGCGTGCGGAGGGGCCTGTATGCGCTCTCAGGCCTAAGTATGCCCGGTCAGGGCATTCCGGCCCGGCGGTGTCGGTTGGCTCTGCCATAACCTGTCGGGGCCCTTCGAGCCGTGGACCAGAGCGTTCGCGGTCGTCGGGCTTTTGGGACCTGCGCACCATCCCGCGGGGAGTATCTGACATTCCTGGGACGTCGGTGGTGCCGCGACCGTCCTAGGCCCTCGCCACATGGCACGACACCGTTGCCCCAGGCGGAGCTTCGACGGTGTGCTCGGGGTGTGGAACCAGTTCAGCCCTGACGGCGGCGTCTGTTCTTCGGCGGCCACGTCGTGCACCAGGCCGGCGAGGTCATCATCACACCGCCTTGCCGGGCCCCGCACCAACAGACGAACTTCACCTTCGGAAGGGCGGCGTGATGGGTGAGAGAGAATTATCCGGCGCACACCGTGGCGGTGGCGTCTCGCGCAGGACCTTCGTGCGCGGTACAGCCGCGGCGGCCGGCTTGGCGGCGTTCGGCGGTGCGCTTGCTGCCTGCACCGGAAGCGAACCCGCGGCTGCGGTGAAGCCGGCGGTTCACCCTGTGCCCAAGGCGGCATATGTCCGCAAGCTAGGCGCGGTGCCAGCGGGGTCCTGCAACGCGCTCGGGGATCAGCAGTGCAGGACGGGAGTCCCGAACCCCGTGTTCCGCAGTGTGGGGGCGGGCCTGTCCGTACCCGGCCTGGGCCTCCCGCTCGGGGGCGTCGGCGGCGGCTCTTTCATGCTCAACCAGTGTGGGACGTTCGGACCGTGGAACATGGGCGGGCAGCCGACCACGGAATTCTGGGAGATGCGCACCCTCGCGCAGGCGGCGTTCCACGCACGTGAGGAGGTCGTCGGGGGCGGCGGGGGTGTGTCGGTCAGGACACTGGCCGTACCGCACACCAACACCGCTCCTGATCGCACTTTTGGCGACGTCCTGCCTGCCTGGAACACGCTGAAGCCCGGGGACGGCAGCTACGCTGTACTCTTCCCGTTCGGGTACATGACCTACAGCGGCTTCCAGTCAAAGGTCTCCACCAAGATCTGGTCGCCGATCGTGGCCAACGAGGACGAGCGCACGTCGATGCCGGTGGCGTTCTTCGACATGCTCATGAACAATCCCACCGCCAAGCCGATCAAGATTTCTGTCATGCTGACGTTCCCGAACGCCCCGGCGTTCGCCACGGGTTCGGTGCGGACTGGTCTTTACAGCAGGTTCGATCGCGATTCCGCGTCGGGTATAGGCGGGGTGACCCTCGGCTCGGACTCCCCGGAGAACACGCCGGACACTGTGACGTCCGAGTGGACCATTGCCGCGCATCCATTCGCCGGGCAGACACTCACCTACTGCACCTCGTGGGACGGATCGGGCGACGGGAGCGACATCTACGCCCCGTTCTCCGCGGCTGGCGCGGACGGGAAGCTGCCGAACGGCGACATCGACCAGTCGGCATCGGCCGGTGCGGTGGCCGTGGCGCTCACCCTGGAGCCCGACCAGACACAGACTGTTCGCTTCGCCCTTTCCTGGGACTTCCCGCAGGTCTATTACGACGGCGAGGACGCGACGACGAGGGCCGTCTGGATGCGTCGGTACACGGCGTTCCTCGGCGGAAAGACATCGCGGACCAACGACTACGTCCAGGATTCGTACCCCTTCAGGCAGGGTTTCACCATCGCCCGGAAGGAGCTGGCCCGGTACGATGACTCTCTCGCCGCCGTCGAGTCGTGGTGGAAGCCGATCGCCGAGAATCCACAGGTTCCGCCGTGGCTACGCAAGGCTTCTCTGAACGAGCTGTATCACATGATCTTCAACGGTTCGTTCTGGGAGTCCGGGCTCGTCAGCAACACGATGCCGATGAGTGTCGAAGAGGGAACCTCGCCTCGTCTGGGATCCGCGATCCCGGAAACCCACATCTATTTCCACGCCGATGGCGGGGACGGTGGAGCGCAGACGAACGAAGTCGACATGGACAGCTCCGGCTACCTCGTTTTCGCGAAGCTGTTCCGCAGCTTGGAGCTGGGTCGTGTTCGCCCGCTGCTTCAGATGGTCAGGCAGAATCCGCTGGGAATCGGGCGCGTGATTCAGCAGACCTTCAGAAGTTCGGGACCCTACATCACCCAGACGGCGTCATTCCAGAATCTCCCGTTCTCCAAGCCGCCCACAGCGGGAAACCCTCCCGCTCCGCCCACCAGAGATCTCGGTGATCTGTTCGCGGACGAAGCCGGAGATCCCTTTCGTGACTGCCCGCACAAGCTCATCTACCGAACGTACGCGCTGATCAAGTTCTACGACGACGACGATCTGCTGGAATACGGATACGCGCCGATGCTGAAGGCGCTGACATACTCGCAGTTCTTCCGTCCGACCGGCTCCCACCTGCCGGCAGACCCGGCATCCAACAACCCGCCGAACACTATGGATCAGGCTGTCGTGAACGGTCACGGAATCTACAACTGCGGGCTGTATCTGCTGTCGCTTCAAATCCTCTCGACGCTGACGCCCCAGGCTGCCCGACTCGGTGTTGACGAGGCCACACCTGAGATACAGAAGGAACTCGACGAGGAACTGGCGGCAGCGAAGGAGGAATTCGAGAGGATCTTCTGGAACCCGGCCACCGGTCGATACCGCTACTGCGACGGCACCGGCGGGATCGGAGATCGTACCGGTACTATCAGGGGTCGTTTCAAGCCGGTGCCGCCGCCGGACGCCATCTGGCTCGAGTCCTTCGCCGGTCAGCTCGTCGCGATGGAGCTCGGCCTGCCTGACGTCGTCGATCTGGACCATGCCCGTACTCACCTGAAGAACACTCTGGATTCATTCGTCCGGTTCAGGGATCCCGAAGGGAACCTGATGGGTGGCCCGATTATCCTCAAGCCGGACTTCAGTATCTACCCTAGTTCGCTGAGGACCACAGAAATCAATGAAGTGATTCCGGGTATCGCCTTCCTGGCCGCCGCGGGAGCATTCCGAATCGGCGCCAAGGTCAAGGACAAGGACATCACGGAAAAGGCGTTGAAGCTCGGAGAGGGGTGTGCGCTCCAGATCTACGACATCGAGAGCAACGGTTACGCCTTCGCAACCCCCGAGAGCTGGTTCGTGGACGACCACCATATCTCCAGGTTTCCTGGATACACGCGAACCCGCTCTGTCTGGTCGCTCTACGACGCGGTCAGCGAAATCTCGGTGAAGAAACCGTCCTGACTCCAGTTGATCCTACCTGCTAGGCCGGAGCCTACGCCGGCCTGGTAGGGCGATCCGGACACAGACAGATCAGAGACTGACGGTGCGACCACTCAACCCGGACCTCATCACGTCAACGATGATCGCGTTCCATCTCGGCCAAGGGGAGTGTCCGACTATCGGCTCTGGCTCACTTTCGGTGGTGACGGAGTGTGGTCCCTGGTGAGGCTTCACGGCGGAAGCCGGCCAGTCCGCCCGGTGTGTGGCGACACGATGTGGCGTGGGTGGAGCGGATCGTCTGGTTGAGCTGGTGTTTTCGGGTTTGTCGCCGCTGATCGTCGAGGATGTGGTGGACGAGGGCGAGCTGGTCCGATTGTGCGCCCGGACGCCCCAAGGGCCGGTGGCCTGCCCGGGTTGCGGGGTCGTGACGTCGCGGGTGCACAGCTATCACGAGTGGACGGTGGCGGATGTCGCGATCGATGCCCGCCGGGTGCTGGTGATCGTGCGGGTCCGCCGGTTGGGGTTGAGGAGCCATTGGGCGTCGAGTCCGATGGTGAGGGCGAGGATCTCGGCAGCCTTGGTGTCGGGGTCGACGTCGCTGCGGATCTCGCCTCGTTGCTGACCGCCTCGGATCTCGTCGGCGATGAGGCCGCGGGTCTGGCGGTCGCGTTCGTCAAAGTAGTCGTGTAGGGGATCTTCGGGATCAAGATTTTCCACGCGCAGGACGATCATCAGCCGAGTGACAATTTCCGGTTCGACCGCGTCTTGCGAGTTGTGGAGGCCGAAGGTGCCTGCGCCCGCGAAGCCGCGGATCACCCGGTTGGCGAACTGGTCGCGTCGGTCCAGGACGGCGCGGAGTAGATCTTGCTTGGTGGCGAAGTGGTGGAGGATCCCGGGGTGGCTGATGCCGATGCGCTCGGCTAGCTCCAACAGCCCGGTCCCGCGGTAGCCCTGCCGGGCGAACAGCTCGACGGCGGCGTCGAGGATCTGCTCGCGCCGGGCGACGCCGCGGCGGTTCAGCGCGCCCTTCTCCGGTGGCATCAGCCTGGCACTCCCAGTGGGGTTGACACGATCAGGAACCTCCCGATAAACCTACAGCCCTGTCGGTAAGACGTGTCGTGGGCTGCGCGCTGGACGAGGCGCGGCCCCGGAGAGGACTCGCGCGCTGGCAGTGCGATGCGCCCGGGAAAATGACTCTAAGTAGTTGACATGGAGCGATGGCCGGATGAAGTCGCCAGATGACGCTGAACTGATCGCTGCACGTGGTGACATGACGGTTCGAGGGAGGACGTTCCTCCTCGGAGGTGTCTTATCTGCCGCCGGTGTCGTCGATGCAGGTGGGTTCGCCGGATGCTCGCGTAAGCCGTCGACGTCCGGCGGGGGGCCGGAGTCCTGGAGGGTGCCGGAAGCGGCATCGCCGGTGCGGGCCCCTGCGCCACCATCGGCGACCATGAGTGCGCTACGGGTGAGCCTACGGGCCTGCAGACCCTCATCGGCGGGCTGGGCGTGCCCGGTCTGGGTATCCCGCTCGGCGGCGTCGGCTCGTTCTACTACAACCTGTTCGGGACCTTCGGGGCTGTGGAACATGAGTAGCTCGCAGTCGTCGAACTTCTGGGAGATGTGCACTCTCCCGCAGGTGGCGTTCCATGTCCGCGAGCAGGTCGAGGGCCGTCAGGTGGCCCGACCGTCAGGACCCTCGCCACCCGGCACGACAACATCGCCCCGCAGGGGAACTTCGGTGGCGTGCTCCCGACATGGAAGCAGCTGAGCCCCGACGACGGCACCTACGCGGCGCTCTGCCCATTCGGGTGGACGACCTACAAGGCCGGCAACCCCGCCGGTCCACCCGTCATGGTGAACACAGACCTGAAGCACTTCCCGATGGACTACATCCAGCCACCCGGCCGCTACATCCCGGAAATCGGTGACGTGTGGCCCGGCACCACGTACATGGCCACGGCCGCCGCTGTTCACATCGGTCACAGCACCGGCGACGAGGCGCCCGTCGCCAAGGCCCTGAAAATGAGTGAAGCCGTGGCGAACCAGATCTTCGACGAAGGCGAACGCTCGACCAAGGGCTACGCCTTCGGCACCGGAATCCTGGTTCGTGGACGAGGTCACGATCTGCCGGTACACCGCCTACACCCGAGCCCGCTCAGTCTGGCAACTCGTCGACGCGCTCGACACCATCCCAGCGAAATCGAAATAGCCCTCCCCCAAACCCGAAAAGGATGACCATCATGATTCGTTGGGGTGTGGTGGGACCGGGCGAGATCGCAGCCGGGTTCGCGGAAGCAATGCGGTCGGTCGGCGACGGAGAGATCGTCGCGGTGGCGTCACGCGCGGCTGAGCGCGCGACGGCCTTCGGCGACAGGTTCGGGATCCCGACCAGGTACGGCGACTACGCCGCGCTCGCCATCGACCCCGACGTTGACGTGGTCTACGTGGCAACCCCGCCGTCACGGCACGAGCAGGACACCGTCGCCTTCCTGGAGGCCGGCAAGCACGTCCTGTGCGAGAAACCGTTCGCGCTCGACGCCCGACAGGCCCGGCGGATGGCCGAACACGCCCGCGACCGCGGGCTGTTCCTGATGGAGGCGATCTGGAGTCGGTTCCTGCCGGCCTACCGCTCCCTGGTCGACGTGCTTGCCAGCGGACGCATCGGCGAACCGCTGCTGGTGGAGGCAGATTTCGGGATGCGGTGGCCGGTGCGCCCGGAGCATCGCCTGTTCGACCCGGATCTGGGTGGCGGTGCTCTGCTCGACCTGGGCATCTACCCGATCCAGCTCTGCTCGCTCGTGCTCGGCTCGGCCGAGCAGGTCGCCGCGGCCGGTGTCATCGGCGAGACCGGAGTCGACGAGCAGGTCGCGGCGGTGCTTTGCCATCCTGGCGGCGCGCTTGGTGTGGTCAAAGCGGCGATCCGGGTGACCATGACGTGCGCGGCGCGCATCGCGGGCACCGGCGGATCGATCGACCTCCCGGCGTTCATGCACTGCCCGAACGCCCTCACCGTCACCACCCGCCCCGGCAGCGCCGAACACATCGACGGCTCCTATGAGGGCAACGGGTTGCAGTTCGAGATCGCCGAAGTGCACCGCTGCCTCGCCGAAGGACTCGCCGAGAGCCCGGTGATGCCACTGGACGAGACCATCGCCCTCGCATCCACCCTCGATGCCATCCGCGCCCAGGTACTCACGAGCGCGGCGTGTTCGCGCTCGTCGGTTCCGGCCCATGTAGGAGCCTCCGACAGAAGGCGAGCCCGATGAACCGTTCCTCTTCACACCGTTCGCTGCTCGACTTCTACGCCGACCCCGACGCGGGCAGCTGGGATGAGGTCGGGTACGTCCCCTATCCGCTCGGGCCCCCGGCCGTCGACACACCGGTCGTGGCCCGCCTGCGGACGCGGGCGTTGTCTGACCTGCGTGAACGTTACGACGCGGTCGTTGTGGGAAGCGGAGCCGGTGGCGGTGTCGCCGCATTCGTGCTCGCGTCCGCGGGAGCATCCGTGCTCGTCGTCGAACGCGGCCAGTGGTACGGCGCGGGCGACCTCGCTACCGACCATATCCGCAACCACCGGTTCTTCCTCGGGGGCGACCTCGACACACCCCCCGGGCACCCCCGGGCAGTCCTCGGCGACGACGGTGAGATCGCGGTCGAGTCCGAGGACGGCCGCTACCACCACAACGCAATCACCGTCGGAGGTGGCACCCGGTTCTTCGGCGCCCAGGCCTGGCGGTTCCGGCCCGAGGACTTCCGGATGGCCTCCCTGTACGGCGTCCCAGAAGGATCCGCGCTCGCGGACTGGCCGATCACCTACGGTGACCTCGAACCGTTCTACGACCAGGTGGAATGGGAACTCGGCGTGGCCGGCCGCCCGCACCCCGATGACGCGCACCGCAAACGCGACTACCCGATGCCCCCCTTCCCGCCGAGCGCCCTGGCTGCCGCGCTCGCGGCCGGCGCCGACAGGCTCGGATGGCCGACGGGACCAACCCCGTTGCTGCTGAACACCCGACCCCGCGCTGGCCGGGCCGCATGTATCCGCTGCGGGATGTGTGTCGGCTTCACCTGCCCCGTCGACGCCCGCAACGGCACCCACAGCACCGTCCTGCCCCGCGCCGTCGACCTCGGCGCCGACCTGACTGTTGGCGCGCAGGTCACGCGAGTATCCGCCGCCGGCGACGTCGAGATCGCCGCCGGCGGCGCGTCACGCGTCATCCGCGCCGGAACGGTCGTGCTCGCCGGCGGCGCGGTCGAGACCGCCAGGCTGCTCCAGCTCAGCGGCCTGGGCAACGACTGGGTCGGCGACTGCCTCCAAGGACACCTCTACGCAGGCGCGCTCGGCGTGTTCGACGAGCCGGTCCACGACGGACTCGGACCAGGCCCGTCCATCGCGACCAGACGCTTCGCCCACGGAAACGACAGCGTCGTCGGTGGAGGCCTGCTCGGGGATGACTTCGTCAGGCTCCCCGTCATGCACTACTTCATGACCCGCCTCATGGGACTTTCCCCCGACGTCAGCCAGGCGGACGTGCGTCGCGCCATGGCGGAGAGTTACCGCCACACCGGCATCGTCTCCGGGCCGGTCCAGGAAGTGACGATTCGCGGCGCACGCGTCCGGTTGGCGTCAGGCGTGACCGACCACCTCGGCCTCCCTGTGGCCCGACTCGAAGGTTTCCATCATCCCGAGGACCTCCGAACCGTCGCGTTCCTCACCGACCGAGCCGAGGAATGGCTACACGCATCCGGCGCTCGCCAAACCTGGCAGATAGGCCCGATGAAGGAAACGACACTATCCGCGGGCCAGCACCAGGCAGGCACCGCGCGCATGTCCGACTCACCCCGCCACGGCGCAACCGACCCGTTCGGCAAAGTCTGGGGAACAGATCGCGTATACGTCGCCGATGCAAGCCTCCACGTCACCAATGGCGGCGCAAACCCCGTCCTCACCATCATGGCCCTCGCCTGGCGAACCGCAGCACACATCGCCGCCAGCGGATAACCACGAGCAACGCGCAACCAGAATACACGACAGTCGAACGCGGCTGATAATGAAGGAGATCGATGACCCCGGCGAACACCGACGTGTGCCCAACGATCCGGCCCGGCCAGGTCTGGCTCGACACCGCGGGCCGGCGCATCCAGGCCCACGGGGGCTCGATCATCACGGGCACCGACGGCCTGTTCTACTGGTACGGCGAGAACAAGGAGAGGACGATACCGGGCAGCGGCAACTGGCACTGGGGCGTGCGGGCGTACTCGTCGTCCGACCTGGTCACCTGGACCGACCGGGGCCTCATCATCCCGCCGGTAGCCGGCGATCCCACTTCGCCGTTGCATCCAACGCAAATGATGGATAGGCCACACATCCTGTTCAACGAGCGCACGGGGAAGTACGTGTGCTGGCTTAAGATCATGGGCAGGGACGGCCAGCAGACCCAAACCTCCACCGTCCTCGTCGCCGACGATCTGCTGGGACCCTACGAAATCGTACGCACCGGGTTGCGGCCGTGTGGCTTCGACGCCGGCGACTTCGATCTAACCGTCGACCCGAAGACGGGCAACGCCTACTACTACTTCGAGAAGGTGCACACCGAGCTCATCTGTGTCGAGCTCACGGACGACTACACCGACGTCACGGGGAACTACAGCAGCCACTTCCCGCACCCAGGACCGCCCTTCACCCGCGAGGCACCCGCGCACTTCGAGCGCGGCGGATTCCACTACCTCATCACCTCGGGCACGACCGGTTACTTCCCCAACTTCTCCGAGGTCGCGGTCGGCCTGAGCTATCACGGCCCGTTCGACGTCCTCGGTGACCCACATCCCCATGACGCCTCGCGAACCTCGTACCGGTCGCAGATCAGCTCCGTGTTCAAGCACCCCCACAAGAACGACCTCTACATCGCCCTCGCTGACCGATGGCTCCCGCAACTGCCGGAGGACATGCCCAACGTCTACGACGTTGTCGCGGCGATGGCGCGCGGCGAGACGCCACCCTCAACCGGCAACGATCAGACGGTGATGGCGGCGGTGCGCGGCGAGAACACAGCGATCGCCGACTACGTGTGGCTACCGATCCGCTTCGACGACGACCGCCCATCCATCGTTTGGCTCGACGAATGGAGCCCCCACGACTTCGTCTGAGGGCGCCACAACGTCCATCAGCACCGAGGATCCGCGATGAAAGCCGACCGGCTGCGCGAAGGTCGCGTGAAGATGATGGCCGGGTAGCGATCGCCCCAGGTCTCGGTGAACTCGAAGAACCGCGCCTCGGCCGCCGGGACGGTCGGGTGCCGTGCACACCGGCCGGAGATCCTTGGATATTTTTTCCAGTTCTGTCGGCCGGCGTGCCGGAACGCAGACGTTACGGCTCCGACAGCCCATCGTCTTGAACGGCGGAAAAGTCGTCGTCGATTTTGGTGTCGAGTCGGGCGTGAGTTGCGGTCCGTAGCTGCGTGACGAGGTGACGTGCGGTGGGTGCTCCGACGTGGAGGCGCCTGCGGAGGGTTTCGGCTGAGATCGGCCGGTGATGTTGCTTCCAGTGCAGGGTGTCTTCGGCGCGGGCCCGGTGTATCAGGTCCTGGTCCGAGGCGCGCTCATGATGGCTGGAAAGCCGTGGCTCGACCGATTTACGTTGCGCCGGAGGCTGTGATGGTGATGCTGACTGGACAGGTAGATCAACGATGGGTGTTGTCTGCGTGGCGGGTGGAAGCGGAAGCGTATCGGCCGGAAATGGTTCTGTCGTCTGCATTGCTTGAATGAGCCGCGGTCCGACTTCCGCCCATCCCATGAGCAGGAGTGGACCGACTGCGTCGAAGGCGGCTTTGCCGTAGTGGCCGGTGATCAGTGGCTCGGAGATGTTCAGCGCGAGAGTGACGATGCTGGCAAAGATGAGGAGGCGCCGCGCGGAGCGTTGTAGGTCGGCGGGTCCGCCGTGAAGGGCGAGGTGACGGATGCCGATGAGGAGCCCGACGACGAAGAGGTCGACGGCGGGTGCGACGAGGGGAGCGACCCAGAGGGAGACGCCGAGCCGAAGCCGAGCGCGAGGATGTTGCCGAAGCTGAACAGGAACGTCAGCCCGACGACGGTCACGATCACCGCAGTGACGATCTTCGCAGCAGCGGGGGATGATCTTGAGTGTTGGGATGAGGCCGGCGTCGAAGTCGCGGCTGCTGCCGCTTCGGCGCTCATCGGGTGCCCCGCGCGGCCGTGGTGGGTTGCCAGGCGCCGGCGGGCCTCTTGGTGCTGCCATACCGGTTGCCACACAGGGGTGCAGCGAAGGCTCGGCCGCGTTGCTGGTCCTCTCGGGGCCGAGCGACGTGTGGCAGTGCGTGTGGCAACGCGGGCCGCCAGAGGGGTACTCCAGCGGCCAAAAGTGGACGTCAGGGTACGTGTGTGGACGTTCCTGGACGGTATGGACCGGCCTGAAAAGCGGAAGGTCGGCGGTTCGACCCCGCCCCTGCCCACCGCCTCTGAACAGGCCTTTTGCCTCTCCGTTGAGATCAATTCGGCTGTTCAAAGATCGTTATGTAGCAACGGGTGTAGCAACCCAGAGCGGCGGACAGTCCAGGACATACCCCGCTGACCTGCATAAATGCCAAACCCGACCGTCCGCCGCGACATATCGGGGCGTTGCTACACGAGAGGCCCCGGCGGAACGCGGACTCACGGCAGCGGGGCAGGGCGTGCCTCTGAGCTGCGGCGATGAGCAGCATCGCGGCGGACGACCGTCCGCTGCAACGGCGGACGGTCCAGGTCGCGGGTTTTGCAAGCGGACCAGCAAGAAGCAGCAGAACCCGCCGCGATGATCTCGCTTGCTGGCTCCGAAGGGGAGCTTGGCCTCGACCGCGTGATTGGCATGGGTGTGCAGAGTCTCTGGCATTGCACGGAAGCCCGCTTGGTCGAGGTCGCCCAGAACCGCGCCGAACCGGAAGTGTTCGGATCGGATGCGTCATGCCCGCCGGACGTCGTCCACGGCAGGCTGGCACAGCGATGTCATGGCTGAGCAGACCCCGGCCGCTTCCGGTAGCACAATGTCCAGGCAGCGGGAACAGGTGCTTGTGGAGGTGATGCTGCGCCATCAGGTGCAGATCGATCCCGATGACCTCGGTGCTGTCCTCGATTTAGCTGCAGTCGGAATCGTCAACGGCGCCTGGCGCAACAGCCCTGTCGAGGACTGGCACAGCCAGGGCCGGCTGCGTGACGGCGACATGCTGCGGATCAACGCCCACACCAGCTGGCGGGTGCGTGAGATTGTCCGGCGATGGCGCGGCGACCTGGGACTCGGACCGCAGTCACTGCGGGAGGCATGCGATGGTCTTGACAGCGATGCGACCGACTGGCTCGCCGAGCGGATCTGGCGATGGCTGGTTAACCCTGCCAGACGCCTGCCGACCGGACCGACGCTGGCCGAACTCGCCGGGAGCGACCTGAACGACTACCGCAACCACGCCGATGAGGCGTTAGGTGGATTTGCGGCGATGGCGGAAGAGCGCGGGATGCTCTACGCGTTCTGGAGGGCGGCGGCTCACGGCGGGCTGGCCTGCCGGCATTGGTGGGGAACCCCGGCATGGCCCGCGCTGGTCGACCGCTTCATGCACGCTCTCGATACCTCTGATGACCCGCACTGGTCGTCCGGCGGGAGATGGCAGGTGACTGTGGAGACAGCGCCACACCAGGCCACCGGGCGTGCCGGTCTCCGTCGGCTGCTGATGAGCCGGCCATGGGCTCTCGATTCCGATACGGCGCAATGGGTCGTCGGTGCCGGCATCGGATTTCTTCTCAGCCATGTTCCTCAACTGCCCGACGACGTCCACGAGGCGCTCCCGCAATAGCCTTCCTCTCGAACCACATCCGCCCGGTTCTGGACCTTTATCATCCAAAACAACCGCCGCGGCCACTGCGAGCTCGCCGTCGAAACCAACCCGAGGCTGCGGCTGGCCGCCGCGTTCACCGAACTCGCAGCAGCTGTCTGACCGGCGGCCACCATGGCCGCTGGCATGCCTCGCTTCCTCAGAACGCAACACCGCCCGCCCAGGTGCCTGAGCCGGAAGAGGATCTCGCGCTGCTCGGCAGCTGAAAGGGCGCGGAAGGGCAGCCGCGGACTGCCTCGTCTGCCGCGCCGGCATCCGGACCAGCTCGTGAGGAGCCTCCGCCGACCGCTCCACCATCCCCTACGCGCCGTGCATACGCCCAGCTCACGTGCGCCGAAGCCGTGGCCGCGCCGCCACCAGCAAGGTGCGAAACGGATAAATCCGGACAGTCGATCAGTGTCCCGCAACTTCCTCGCTTCAGATCAGCGCAAGGACCACGAGTCCCACGCAGATACGGTCTATAGTCACCAATCGCTCCGCATCTGCGGATCTGGTGCAGCGTCGCACACCCTGCGTTTCACGCACAGAAGTTGTCATCCTCGGTGTGGACGGGCACATCCGCTCGCGTCGCACACCCCTGACGGAAGGTCGACGTGAGATCACATCTGTCCATGCGGACGCGCGCAGCGGGAACAGCACTGGTCCTGGGCGCCGCGCTGGCGGTGGCCTTCCCGGCCGCGGCGCACGCCAACACCGTGGGCGTCACAGTGAAGTCACCCGGGGCTACCAGCGGTCCTGCAAGCGCTAACTCCGAGATCTCAACCCACGCGGACTGCAGTAGCGGCCTGATCTCCGGCGGTGGGATCAACCAGGCCACCGGCAACGGCAACGGCAACCATGTGATGGGCACCTCGCCCAGCTCCGACGGCTCCACCGAATACACCGGTTCCACCGGGGTTGTCGGCACCGACGTGACGCACTGGCTCGGGATTGGCGGAAGCGGCGGCCAGGTCGACAGTTCCTTCTCCACCACCCCCTTCGCGGTGTGCTTCACCAGCAACCTGATCAACCACACCCAGGTGGTCATGAACAAGACCAACGCGCCCACCAGCGGGTCGACGGTGGGCCTGGTCACCGCGACCTGCCCGGCGAACACGGTCCTGCTCGGCGGCGGGGCGCGTGTCACCCCGGCCAGCGTCGGCAACTTCAAGCCGATCGCCAGCTTCCCCACCTTCAACAACTCCGCACATGACTACGGCCAGAAAGCCGCAGCCGACGGCGAGACCAACCCCAACGCCTGGACCGCCGTCGGGTGGGCTAACGGCACCAACAGCACCAACGAGACCTACGCCTACGCGATCTGCAGCGGAAACAACATCAATATCAGTGGCGTCACCGTGAAGGTCCACTTCAGCGAGGCGAGCGGCCCGACCACGGGGAGCACAGGCCAGAAGGTGACAGTCAACTGCCCCAGCGGGGACGGGAAACTGATCAGCGGGGGCGCCGCCATCAGCGGAGGCAGCGTGACCACGACGGACTTCACCGGACCGGGCTCAGGCGGCGACCACCTTAACGGAAGTTTCCCCAGCGACTCGAGCGGAAACCCGGTCAGTGACGGGACCACCACGGCTGCGTACTGGACAGCCTTCACCCATACCGGGGGTACAAGCTCGCCGAACACCTACTCCGACGTCTGGGCGCTGTGCGCCAACGACGGCGTCTGAAGACACCTGTAACCCCGGTCCGCGGGCGGGCGCGGCACCTAGCATGGCCCGCCCGACGTTTCGTCTCGTGACGAAACGCGGTTTCTGCAACACCCACAGCGGACAGGTGGTCCCGGTGCCGCGCGCCGGGACCACGAAACTGTGCGGGTATACAGACGATGCGGTGAAGAAGATCGTGGGCAGGAAAGGCGGGGGCCCGTGGTGCTGGGCGACCCCACGATTCTGCGTGGACTGTGGAACGGACCTTCGGCCGATCGATTTCCTATCGCCGCCGCGCGACTACGAAACCCTGCCCACCGCTCCAAAGCAATGATCCACATTGTGGTGATCAATATCATGGCCCGCCGCCTCGCCGGTCGCATCAACCCAGACCTGGCAAGAAACAGTTCGGGACCCCTGGAAGCCCGATTCCGGGGGGCATAGCTAAGAGGGTGTTCGGTCTTGGGAGTTTGGGTTGGCTCACGAATACGCAGTCAGAGGGGGCTGATCGTCATACGCAATCGTCGTGTCTTCGCGTGGTCTGTTTCGGTGCTAGGCGTTGTGCTGAGTATCGGGCTGACCAGTTCCGTGGCAGCGGTGTCCTCGTCGAGCGCCTCTTCGAAAAAAGCCTGTGGGAGCTCAGGCGTCCTCGACAAGAAGACATGCACCTACAGCACGGTCGGGTCAGACACCTTCACCGTGCCCAACGGCGCAAAATGGGTCGAGATAACGGTGGTCGGCGCCCAGGGCGGGCATTACTTTATTGCCGGTGACGACTTTCATGGCGGCTCGCCGGTGGGTGATATCACCGGCCGTCCGGGTGGGGGCGGCGGCCAGGCGTACGGCGTGATAGCGGATCTGTCCTCAGGTCAGGTTCTGCAGGTCGATGTTGCCGGTAAGGGTACTGACGGCACGGCGGCGAGCCGGTCTGGCGGGAAGAACAACGGACCCTCCGGGGGACAGGGCGCCGTGGGGGGCTTCGGTGGCTCCAACGGCGGTGTAGCAGGCGGTAAGGGGGACGCCGCCGGGGCTGATGGCGGGACCGCGATCCTCAACGGTGGCAACGGCGCCGGTGGCGGCGGCTCCTCGGATGTACGGATCGCGACTGGTGGCTGCGCGACGTTGACGTGCGGACTGACGGACCGAGCGCTGGTCGGTGCGGGCGGCGGCGGAGGCGGCGGCACTGGTGGCCAGGGCTACGCGCTGGGCGGTGCCGGCGGCGCCGGTGGCGGTGCTGCCGGCGCGGCTGGTGGTGCCGTCGTCGATGGTGGCCACCCGGGGACTCCTGGGGGCGGTGGAACCCAGACCGCAGCTGGGGTCGGGGGGCTCAACGCCGGGCGGCACGCGACTCCGCCTCCGCCCGATCCCAACGATCCGCGTTTCGGCGGTGATGGCACCGATGGCCGCTCTGGGTCAGGCGGCGCCGGGGGCGTGGGAAACCAGGCCTGCCTGGGTCTGCACACCCCGCCCTGCCGGAACCCCGATGATCCGGCCGCGGGCGGTGGCGCCGGTGGCGGCGGTGGTGGTGGGTACTTCGGTGGTGGCGGCGGCTCGGGAGGTGGTGGCCTCTCGATCGGTGGCGGCGGGGCAGGTGCCGGCGGGGGCGGGGGAAGCTCCTTCGCCGCCCCCACCGTGAGCTCTGTCGTCCTGACCGCTGGTGTCAACGCCGGGACCGTCAATAACGGCAACGGCCAGGTCACCATCACGTGGGGTAGCTCTAACGAACCTAAGCCCACTCACCCGTCTGAGCCAGAACCGACACCGAGCCCGGAACCAACACCGAGTCCAGAACCGACACCGAGTCCAGAACCAACGCAGGAGCCTGGTCCGAAGCCGGCAGCGGCCACCGCCTACGTGATCAACAATTTCGGGAACACGGTCACCCCGATCGACGTGACGACCAATACGGCCGGTGCCCCGATCCGGGTCGGTGCAAGCCCCAGAGGGCTTGCGGTCACGCCTGATGGCAGGACCGTCTATGTGACGAACCGGGCCGACAACACGGTGACGCCGATCGATGTGGCCACCAACACCCCTGGAGCCCCGATCCCGGTCGGTCAGTTCCCGTTCGGGGTCGCAGTGACTCCCGACGGCCGGACCGCTTACGTGGTGGACAACCTCAGCGATGACGTGACGCCGATCGATGTCGCCACCAATACTCCCGGTGCCCACATCCCGGTCGGGGACAATGCACACTACGTCGCGATCACCCCTGATGGCAGGACCGCCTACGTCACCAACGCCGCAAGCAACACGGTGACGCCGATCGATGTGGCCACCAACACCCCCGGCACCCCGATCCCAGCCGGGAACAACCCACAGGGGATTGCGATCACGCCCGACGGCAAGACCGTGTACGTCACGGACAACGCCGACGCTGCCAGCGCCACCGTGACACCGATCGATGTGGCCACCAACACTCCCGGCACACCGATTCCGGTCAGCGACCGCCCGGTCGGGATCTCGATCACGCCCGATGGTCGAACCGTGTACGTCACCAATGAGCGTGACAACGTGGTGACGCCGATCGATGTGGCCACCAACACCCCCGGTACTCCTATCTCCACCGGAGGCATCGAGCCGTTCTACATCGCGGTCACGCCGGACGGCGTGGCCGCCTATGCGGTCAACCGTGACAGCGACACGGTGACGCCGATCGATGTGGCCAGCAACACCGCCGGCACCCCGATCCCCGTCGGTGACCGGCCGGTGGGGATCGCGATCAGCGCACCACCGAAGGCCGTACCGCCCCCGCCGGTGTGCGGGATGACCGGTGTGCTGTCCGGGACGACGACAATGACCTGCACGTATCACACCATCGGATCGGACACCTTCACGGTGCCCGCGGGAGTGGGCTCGGTCGAGGTCGTGGTGACCGGCGCCCAGGGCGGGCACTACTTCATCGCTGGTGATGCGGCACACCCGTCCCCGGCAGGGGACATCACCGGGCGTCCCGGAGGCGGCGGTGGCCAGGCGTCCGGGGCACTGACGGGGCTGAAGGACAACCAGGTCCTGCAGGTGGACGTGGCGGGCAAGGGCGCCAACGGAACCGGGGCCTCGCGCTCGGGCGGAATGAGCAATGGCCCGTCCGGCGGATCGGGAGCACTCGGGGGGTTCGGTGGGTCCGACGCCGGCGTGCCAGGTGGGCCCGGTGATGGCTCCGGTGCGAACGGCGGAACAGCGTTCAACGGTGGTAACGGCTCCGGCGGCGGCGGTTCCTCCGACGTCCGCGTGGCCGCGGCGGGATGTGTCGCACGGAAGTGCGACCAGTCCACCCGGGTGCTGGTCGGTGCCGGCGGAGGCGGCGGCGGCGTCGGCGGGCAGGGCAACGCGCTCGGTGGAGCCGGGGGTGCCGGCGGCGGTGACGTCGGCACCGGCGGTGGGTCGACCGTCGATGGTGGTAATGCCGGACTCCCGGGCAAGGGCGGCACCCAGACCACCGGAGGCGCCGGAGGGCTGAACGCGTGCCGGCACGGTGCTGGGAATCCCCCGACCACCGATCCGCTGACCGATCCGCGCTGCGGCGGGGACGGTACTGAAGGCACGTCCGGTGCCGGCGGTGCCGGCGGGGCCGGGAACCTGCCCTGCACCGGGGTGCACACCCCGCCCTGCCTGGACCCGACCGCCACCACGTCCGGTGGTGGCGCGGGTGGCGGCGCGGGCGGCGGCTACTTCGGTGGCGGCGGCGGCTCCGGTGGCGGCGGCACCTTCGGCGGCTACGGTGGCGCCGGCGGCGGGGGCGCGGGCGGGAGCTCGTTCGCCGCGTCGACCATCGAGAACCCCGTCCTGACCACCGGGGTCAACTCGGGCACGATCAACGACGGCAACGGTGAGGTCACGATCACCTGGACTCCTCCCGGTATTTCGACTCCGGCTCCGATCTTGACCGCCACGCCGACCCCGACCCCGACCCCGACCTCAACCCCCATACTGGCCCCCACGCCCACACTGGCCCCGAAGCCCGACCAGACGTAGACGAACCCTCAGAAGTAGCGCACGCAAGCAGAGCAGGACCCTGCGCTCGGCCGGTGATCGAATTAGTCACCGGCCGAGCCAGCGTTCGACCCAGGCACATCAGCCGGTGAATGGAACGGTCCAGGCCTATCAGCAGGGAGCCGCCGAAAAATAACTCCCATTCTTGATCAAGGAGAGATGTAGGCAGTCCCGCAACAGGGCCAACATCAAATCCAGAAGTTATTTTTCGGCGGCTCCCTGGCACCTTGGCTCCGTGGCCGGGGGCCTGCCTTCGCCCCGCGACGACCGCGGCCGACCCGCCCGACCTCGCCCCCGCCCGGCGAGTGTGGCTGCCGCTGCACGCCACCACCCGCACCGACCTCGACGGACTCACCACCCGCTACGGCACTCCGATCCTCGCCCGCTCCCCAGTCGATGACCCCGACCCGCACGACGACCGCCATGAGCCGGACTCGGCACCGACACCCCGCCCACCCGCGCCGCAGTTCGGGCCGCGGTCCCCCCTCGGACCCACGTGAGCCGGCGCCGTCGGACTGTGCGCGCTGCCGCTCGCCCTGCGGATCCTCGCTGGCGGTGTCGCGGCCGGGCTCCTCGGCGGCGGGGCCGACTGCGGCAACTGCCGTCACCATCGCAGGTCCGCCGCGCAGGAGATTCCCGCCGACTACCAGTGGCTGTACGTCGTGGCGGCGACCTGACCTGGGTCGCGCCGCGTACCGTGCTGGCCGCCGTTGGCGAAGTCGAGACCGGCCACGCGCTCCCCCAGGGAACACCCCCGGAAATCGGAGACTCGTGTTCTACGACCTGTACGACATTGACATTACCCATGTCGGAATTTACATTGATGGTGCGGAATTATTTAATGCGGGGCGGGGAAAAGTTCTAGCGTGGAAATTTAAGTCAAAACCGCCTGTCGCGAGGCTACCCATCCCGCCGCCGCGTGAGAAACTTTCCTCGCCTCGGGCCACCCGGCGAGCTGCATGCACCGGAACCCCCTCCTGCCGTGCAGGATGAATCGAAACCCCCGCCCTCCGTTATACCCTCCATTATTCCCGCGGATATTCGCTCCAGTATTCCCTCCTGCCTGAAGCTTCCGTGGGCGAGTGCACGATGCGCTCCTCTGCCGGTCCGGGAGAGTGGCCGGCGTGTCTCCCGCCGTGCACGACCCATGACACTCCGCGTGACACCTCCATGGGAGGGTGAGATCTTCTGTCTCAGGGGTGGGAAAAAATGTCTCACCCATGGCGCACCTACGGCCGAGGGGAAACGTGGTGCACGCTGATGGAGTCGAGGCCCTGAAGGAGCAGCTCGCCACTCGGTTCCGGCAACTTCAGGCCGAGTACCGGCTGTCGGGGACGGACCTGGAGAAACGCACCACCCACGATCGGAAGAACGTCTCCGCCATCCGCAACAGGGGACGGCTCCCGACCCGTGACATCCTCCGGGCCTACGACCGGGAGTTCGGGACCGGCAACGAGCTGACTGACCTGGGTGAGCGGATCCGTGCCGCGCAGAAGGCAGTGCGGCTGACCGAGGTGACGGCCGCAGTGGGGGTAGACACCCCCGGGCCGCAGCGGGCAGAGTCGGGAAGGGAGGAGGTGGAGGAAACGGATCGACGCCAGATCGTTGCGATCGCTGCGCTATCCGCACTTGCGTTCGAAACGACCCGCCGTATCGACACCTCTGCCACGGCACCGACCCTCGGCGAACTCGAAGACGACCTGGCCGACATCGCTGCCGGCTACGACACCACCCCGCACCAGATGCTCGTCGGTGAGGTCGCCCGACGATGGCACCAGGTCGAAGACATGCTCGACCGCCGCTTGAGCGTGACCGACAGTCTGCGGACTACTCGCCTCGGCGGCCAGCTCACCTACTACCTTGGCCGGCTCGCGTTCGCCGGCGGTCACTACCGAGACGCCCGCCGGTTCTGCGATCTTTCAGACCGGTACGCCGACCAGGTCGGCGACGAGATGCTGACCGGCTCCCTCGCCGCGCTGCGGTCCAGCATCGCCTACTACACCCACCGCTGGGACAAGGCTGCCCTCACCGCCGCCCGGGGCCGCCGCGGCGCGGAACCCTACCTTGTCGCCCGGCTGGCCGCTTACGAGGCGCGGAGCCATGCCCGCCTCGGCCGGGTCCGGGAGACAGAGAACGCTCTCGCCGTGATGAGGGCCCACGCCGGGGTGGCAACGAGGCCCCGGCCCGGCTCCTCCCCGTTCACGGCTGGCAGCGCGGCCATGTTCGCCGCGGTATGCGCGATCGAACTGGGTGACGGCGCCGAAGCCCGGCGCCACGCCCGCGAAGCGGTCGATCTCATCGACCCCCGGTCCCATGAAGAACGCGGCCACGCCTACCTCTGCCTCGCCTCCGGCTTTCTTCTCCATGACCGGCCCGATCCTGCCGCAGCGATCGCGGCGAGCCGGGCCGCCGCGGCTGTTCCCGACGGGCACCTGTCCGCCACGGTCGTGTCCGCCATGTCCGAGGTGGTCCGGGAGCTTGGGCCGTGGGCCTCGGATCCTGACGTCCGCGCGTTCGGCGCGCTGGTCCAGCAATCCCGCCTCGCGCTGCCTGGGAGCCCCGTATGACCCTCGAGTTCGCCCCGCCTGACGTCGTCACCATCCCATCCGTTCTCACTCCGCGGCTGAAGCTCCGTTCCTGGCGCCTGACGGACGTCGAGCCGTACCTGGCGATGGCCCGGCATCCGGATATGTCGCTCTATACGAGCTCACCGAGCCGTGTCGGGTCGGTCTGGGGCATGACCGCGTTCCAGATCGGCCACTGGGCTCTGAACCGCTTCGGAATGTGGATCATCGAAGAGCGGGCGACGGGTGAGTTCCTCGGCCGGGCCGGCCTGTACGAGGAGTACGGCTGGCCGGACATTGAGGTGGCATGGACCGTCCGGCGCGACCGGTGGGGGCAGGGCATCGCAACCGAGGCCGGCGCGGCTGCGCTGGAGTTCGCGTTCACTGAGGCCGGCCGGGAGCGGGTCATCAGCATCATCCACCCGGAGAACAAGGGGTCGATCCGCGTCGCCGAGAAGCTCGGCCTCACCCTCGCTGAAGGCCCGGTGGATCGGGACGGTGAACCGCGGAACATCTACGCGATCAGCCGCGCCGAGTGGGCTACTCACACAGGCTGAGCGCCCCCGGCGACCCGACCCTCCGGATGTCACGCTGCGTGATAGCTGCTGATGATCCGGGATGGGTCGGCGTGTCGCCGTGACGTGGAACGACCTTCGGAAGAGCGTGCTCTCGCCAAAGAAGCCGTGATCGAACCGAAGGTCGTGATGGGCAGTGTGCAGGACGAACCAGGACGCGCCGAGGCTCTGGGGACGCTGTGTCGCTTCCGCCAGGAGTTCTACGACTGTCTGACCCGCCGGGCGGACGCGTTGTTCGAGGTGACGGACGCGGTGCTCTGTACCGACGGACCGGTCAGGACACTGGTCGACCTGACGCTGGCGCCGGAGCATCGCCGTGGCTACGGGGCCTTGTACGACGGGTTGAACTGTGGCCGGTTAGAGGTCGCCCGGCTGCGGCGCACACTCGCTGGTCTTGTGCTGCCCTCGGCGGCTGACGGCCGGCTGGTGCTGGCGGTCGACGTCAGCGGAGTGGCTGCGCTCGGACGCGCCGACCAGCGCGCAGCGGCTGTTCTGCCACGTGCACGGGCGGGCGAAGAATCAGTCCCAGCTGATCCCTGGCTGGCCGTACTCGTTCGTCGCCGCCCTCGAGTCCGGCCGGACGTCGTGGACCGCGGTCCTGGACGCGGTGCGCCTCGGCCCCACCGACGACGCCACAGCGGTGACCGCCGACCAGCTCCGCGGGGTCGTGGGCCGTCTGACCGCAGCCGGACACTGGCACGACGGCGACCCGAACATCCTCATCGTCATGGACGCCGGCTACGACGTCACCCGGCTGGCGTTCGTCCTGGCCGACCTGCCCGTCGAGGTGCTCGGCCGGATCCGTTCCGACCGTGTCCTGCGGCTCCCCAAACCACCCAGACTCCCCGGCGCCAACGGTCGTCCACCCAAGCACGGCCCCGAGTCCGCCCTCGACAAGCCCGCGACCTGGCCCGAACCGCAGCACACCACGATCACCGACACCACCCGCTATGGCACCGCCACCGCGACCAGCTGGGACCGGCTGCACCCCCGGCTGACCCACCGCACCTGCTGGATCGACCACCACGGCGACCTGCCGATCATCGAAGGAACACTGATCCGGCTGCAGGTCGATCACCTGCCCGGTGACCGAGACCCCAAACCCGTCTGGCTGTGGACCTCCGCCACCAACGCCACCGCCGCCGACATCGACCGCGCCTGGCAGTCATTCCTCCGCCGGTTCGACCTGGAGAGGAGCAAGCTAGACTGCGCACATAGACGCCGCGCGGCGATCCGCCGGCGGTCGAGGAGGTCGTCGCCCTCGCTCGCCCCTGCGAGCGCCGCAGCGCGGCGGTGAGATCGTCGTAACGCCGCGTGTCCGGAGCGGTCGGACCCCCATTGCGCAGCGCCTCGTCGATCGCTTCCTGCAGGGGCCGATCGGCCGGCAGCACCCGCACCGTCCAGACGCGGGGTGCCTGATCGCTGATTGTCTCCGCCAGCTCGTCATCAACGACCGGCGCCCGGACGATGGGACGCGCCCCTGGCCACCTCGCGTCGCGCCGGACCCGCACCATGACCTCGCGGACCACGTCCGGCACGTCTCGCCGGTCTGCCGAACCCGCCACCGCCTCACCCCCGCGATCACTATCAGCGCACGGGATGAGCACTGTAGCGGCGAGGACACTGGCCGTGGCCGGTAGGTCCGGCGCCAGTGGCCGCGGCCGCCAGGAGGAGCTGGTAGGACCCGCGGCTGACAGCCTCGAACTTGAGCCAGGGTGACGAGCCGCCTGGTGACGGCAACGAGCTGGCCTACATCACGTTCCCGAACGATTCGGATCTTGATCTGTTCGCCGAGCTCGTCTTCGCCACCACACGTGCGGGGTGGGTGTGTGAGGTGGGGCCCGTTCTTCGGGCACCTGTGCGTGAGGTGAGGGTGACGTTTTTCCGTCGCAGGCCCTGCCTGGGGAACTCATATCGACTGGTCCGTCGAGGACGCGGAGGCTGCCGTTCAGTTACCTATCCATCGGTAGAGGTGTTCGGGTCGTCCACCGCTTCCGTAGCGTTGGGATCGGTTCACCAGGCGTTGGTTCGTGAGCCGTTCGAGGTAGCGGCGCGCGGTGACGCGGGAGATGCCGACCGCGGCTGCCACCCCGGCTGCGGTCAGGTCCGCGGCGCCGGGTTTGGCGGCAGCTCTGCTGAGGTAGGCGACAACCGCGTCGAGGGTTTCTACCGACAGACCTTTCGGCTGGTGGACGGTGTTGGATTCAGCGCTTCGTAGTGTGGCCAGGGCTCGGTCCACGTCGCGCTGGCCGAGGACGTCGGCATCCGTGTGCGCGGTGATCTGGGTTCGGTAGGCCGCGTAGCGCTCGAGGCGGTCACGGAACACCGCGAAGGTGAACGGTTTGACGATGTACTGGACCACACCGTATGAGACCGCCGAGCGGACGGTGGGCAGGTCGCGTGCCGACGTTACGGCGATGACGTCGAGCGGCGCGCCGCCGCCGCGCAGGGCGCGGCAGATGTCGAGCCCGCCGATGTCGGGTAAGCGGAAGTCGAGCAGGACAAGATCGACGTTGCCCAGGCTGGCGAGGTAAAGGGCGTGACGGCCGCTGATGGCCACGTCGGTGACGACGAACCCGGGAAGCTTTTCGACGTAGCTGCGGTGGGCGTCGGCGATGACCTGGTCGTCATCGACGACAAGTGTGCGAATCGGCGCGCCGGGTCGGCTCATCATCGCGTGGGCAACCTCATCGGGCCGGAGTCATCGCCGTGGACATGTCGACGCTCCCATGTTGCCGAGGGATGCGGACAGTGAACACCGCACCGCCGTCGCGACCCACCTCGATCTGGCCGCCGTGGCGCCGGACGACCTGCCGGACCAGGGCGAGCCCGAGACCTCGCCCGCGCGCTGCCTCGCCCGTCGACGTGCTCGTCTTGGTGGTCCAGCCGCGTTCGAACGCCGCCGCGACCTGTGTCGGATCGAGGCCATGACCTGTGTCAGAGACCCGGACCGTCAGGCCATCGGGCTCGGTACGCACCGAGACCGTCACCCGCCTCGGGGCCTCTCCTGCGACCGCGGCCTCGATTGCGTTGTCGATGAGGTTGCCGACGACCGTCACCAGCTCAGCCGCCTCGACGTCGAAGACCTCGAACCGGGTGTCGTCGGTGACGACGAGTTCCACGCCGCGCTCGGCCGCCTGGGCGGTCTTACCGAGCAGCAGAGCCGCCAGGACCGGCTCGTCGACGGCGGTCAGCATCCGGTCAGCGAGCTGCTGTGAGCCAGCGAGCCCGGCGGTGGCGAACTCGACGGCCTCGTCCAGCCGATCGAGCTGCATCAGGGTGACCACGATATGAAGCTGGTTCGCGGCTTCGTGGCTCTGGGCACGCAACGCATCCGCCATGCCCCGGACCGCGTCGAGTTCGCCGGTCAGCGCTTGGAGTTCGGTGGTGTCCCGGATCGTCGCGACACTGCCGAGCGGTTTCCCGTCGCGGACGGTGGGTTTCTGATTGACCGCGAGCATCCGGTCGCCAGCCAGCAGCACGGTGTCCTCGGCTGGACGACCACTGCCGAGTAGGTCCAGCGCCGCCGGATCAAGACCGAGTTCCGCGACCGGACGCCCATGGGAGTCCGACGGGAGGCCGAGGAGCCGGCGGGCCTCATCATTGGCCAGGAGCACCCGAGCCTGGTCGTCGACGATGAGAACCCCTTCCCGAACAGCGTGCAGCACGGTGTCGTGATGTTCGTACATCCTGGTGATCTCTACCGGGCCGAGGCCGCGAGTCTGCCGCCGAAGGCGGCGGTTGACCAGCACCGTGCCACCCACCGCTAGCGCGACGGCAGCCAGTCCGGCAACCAGGAGTACCGGAAGTTGCCGGCCGGCCGTCTGGCTGACGTTCTCGACGGTGATGCCTGCGGCGACCAGAGCGGCAATCTTCCCATCGCTGGTGGTGACCGGCACGACCGCGCGTACTGACGGGCCCAACGTCCCCGAGTAGGTCTCGGTGAGCACCTCGCCTCGTACCGCCGGTTCGGTGTGTCCGAGGAAGCGCTGGCCGATTCGGGTCGGGTCAGGGTGGGTGTACCGGATCCCGACCGGATTCATCACGACGAGGAAGTCGACCCCGGTCCGGGTTCGGGTGGCCTCGGCCAGCGGCTGCAGCGAAGCGCTCGGATCGGACGAGCTCAGGGCCGCGACCATCCCTGGAGCATGGGCGAAGGTCTCCGCGACCGCGACGGCGAGATCGCGTGCCTGGCGTTCCGCCGTGCGCCGGGCCTGTAGCACCGAGGCGGCAACCGCGGCCACCACAAGAAGTACGACCACCGCGACCTGCAGGACGAGCACCTGGCCCGCGATGCTGCGCCGGCTCAGCCGCGCGCCGCGGCCGCCGCTGGGGTCGTCCGCACCACCGGGTGTTGCGGTCATCGGCCCAGTGTGCCGGCCGGGACCAGTTGGCACCAGACGCCGTGAACAGTACGACCAAAACCGTGACCATGATCGTGAACGCAGTCACTGTAACGCCACCACACGGGGCGGGCACACGGAACCGCCCGGCTAGGAGGCTCGCATGACCACGTTATCGGCCCCGTCGCGGACGGGATCCGCACGCCGACGCTGGTACCGGCAGCTTTACGTCTGGGTGCTGGCGGGGATCGTCGCCGGAATCTTAGTGGGCCACTTCTCCCCAGGAGTCGGTGTCGACCTTCAGCCACTCGGCACTACTTTCGTCGACGCCATCAAAATGATCATCGCTCCCATCGTGTTCTGCACAGTGGTCGGCGGCATCGCGCAGGTCGACAACCTGCGCAAGGTAGGCCGGGTGGGGCTGAAGGCGTTCACCTACTTTGAGCTCGTCACCACCGCCGCGCTGGTGCTCGGGCTCATCGTGATGAACGTGCTGCGTCCCGGTGACGGCGTCAACGCCGACCCGGACACGCTGTCGGTCAATGAGACCGTCGGCGGGTACATCGCACAGGGCGAGTCAAAGGGCTGGGGCGATCACCTGGCAGACGTTGTACCGGATAGCGTGGTCGGCGCGTTCGCCGAGGGCAAGGTGCTCCAGGTACTGTTCTTCGCCGTACTATTCGGCATCGCGCTGAACCTCACCGGCAAGCAAGGTGCCGCAATCGCCGGCGGGATAGAGCGGGTCGGTCGCACCATGTTCCAGGTACTCCGGTTCGTCATGTACGCGGCACCAGTCGGCGCGTTCGGCGCCATGGCCTTCACCATAGGCAAGTACGGAATCGACACCCTAACCAGCCTCGGAAAGCTTGTCGCGGTCTTCTACGGCACGTCGTTGTTCTTCGTCGTCGTTGTGCTCGGCGCGATTGCTGCAACCATCGGCGTAAACATCTTCAAGCTGCTGCGATACATCCGAGAAGAACTCCTGATCGTTCTTGGGACATCGTCCTCCGAATCCGTCCTTCCGCAAATCATGACAAAACTGGAGAGACTCGGGGCGCCACGCCAGGTCGTGGGTCTCACAGTTCCTACCGGATACTCTTTCAACCTGGACGGGACCTGCATCTACCTGACGCTCGCCAGCCTGTACCTCGCCCAGGCGGTCGGCGTCGACCTCTCCCTCGGCGAACAGCTCACCATCATCGGTGTGCTGCTACTGACCTCCAAAGGCGCTGCCGGGGTCACCGGCTCCGGCTTCATCGTGCTCGCGGCGACGCTGTCGACCGTCGGGACAATTCCGGTCGCCGCCATCATGCTGATCTTCGGGGTCGACAAGTTTATGTCGGAGTGCCGGGCGCTCACCAACGTCTGTGGCAACACCCTCGCCACCCTCGTCGTCGCGAACTGGGAAGGCGTCCTCGACAAGGAGCAGATGCGAAAGGCGCTGAACGCGGGTCCGGACTACACACCGGACGTCACCGACAGGCTCGACGTGCCGGAGACGATCGAGACCGGGGAGCTACTTGAGGCACCGGCGCAGGCCCAACCCACTCTGATCGGCGGTAACCGCTAGCCGACAGGCCGGGCGGGAGACGTAGCCGTGCGTCGGCAGCGGCACCGTTGCGTCGATGGGTCCGACGCGGCGCTGACCATCACACTCACCGCCCTCGCAGTCAGCACGTCTGAGCTGTCGATCCGCACGTGCGCTGACATCCGCCGATGGTTGATCCTTCCGCCCGGCCGTACCGCCGCCGTCACCGAAGGTCCACCACACCATGGTCACGGGCCCCGCAAACCCTGTCCTGGCGTGTGGGGCTCCAGAACCCCGATTTGGGTGGTGACCTGCATATTTGCCTGCCGGATGGTGTGGGGTGCCAGAAGGCGGCCTGGGCCTGTGAGCAGGGATGACCTGCGGTTTGACCACCGCCATGATCGTCACGTCCCGGAAGTGACGGGTTGTGGTCCGCACCGGCACTGCGGATCTCCTCAGCCGCGTAGGAGAGCCGCTCCTGCCGAGGCGGGTGACGACGGCACCCGCTGTGGGCCGGCTAAAGAAGGCCAGGCTAACGCCGGTGGCCGAGTTCTGGCACCCCACAGGCCGGCCGGCTACCAGCGGCCGGCCAGCGACCCACACGTACCGGGACGAGGACGCGGTCGGGATGGGCGGGTGCCTACCGCGGCCCGTGGATGGAGTCGCATTTCGACACGTTCAGCGTGCCGCCGGGTGCGCGGCGGCTGGCCTGGACGGCAGACGCGGAGCAGGCCTTCCAGCTCGGGCCGCACCTCGGCCTGGACAAGCGGCTGCCGGGGCTGGGCGTCGACCTGGCTGCCTTGCGCGCCGAGATCGCCCGCCGGGTCGACGCCTCTGGTGCCGCCTCCTGCGCCCTGTTCGACCACTTCTGGTCGCACGCCCGCATCCGCCGCCGCACCTGAACGCTGGCCAGATCATCGATGGCCGGTCAGCGTCCGGGAGATATCGGCGACTGCCAGGCGGATCGGCCGCCAGATCGTGCGGTTGATCCAGCGGCACGGCTGGACGACGAGGAGGCGGAATGCGGCCGCGACCGCTCGCCAGCACCAGGCGATGGGGATGACGACCAGGATGCGCAGCACCGTGCTGATGGCCCGGACCACCGGGGCGAGGATCGTCCGCCAGCACCAGGCGAGTGGCACGACGACGAGCGCCCGCAGCACCGCCCGGACGCCTCGGAGGGTGGCCCGGACGAGCGCGGCGCACGCCCGCCAGACCGGAACCACCAGCGTTCGGACAAACCAGCCGAGCGGACGGGCTATCAGCTGCTCGAAAAGGAACCCCAGTCCCCGCGCGAGTAGGAGGACTGCCTGCCAGGCCGGGGTCAACAGCCAGCGGAGGAACGACCCGACCGCGCGGACCACCGGAGCGACGAGCCGCCGCCACATCCAGGTCAGCACTCGTCCGATCGGCTCGATGACCAGCCGCCACAGGCCGCGGGCGATCAGCCGGGCGAGCTCGTAGAGTAGCCGGAACGGCAGGACGACGACGGCGGCGACCGCCCGCGCCGGCCAGACGACGAGCACCCGGACCGGCCAGGGAACCTGACCTGGCGACGGCGGCGAGGGTGGCTGCGGCGCCCGTTGATATGGAGCAGGCCCACCCGGCACAGGAGGCCGCGGCGGGCCCTGAAACGGGACAGGTCCATCAGGCGTAGGAGGCTGGGACGCACGCTGGTACGGGGCGGGGGCATCCGGCGCGGGTGGGCGCGGCGGCTCTGCCCTCGGTGGGATACCCGCTCCGGACATCCCACACCTCCTACCGACCGGTAATCGCTTGACTGTATGCCCTATACCATCAGGTTTGGTAGGATTTGTCTCAGCGTTCGCGCCGATCCGATCATCAGTTGCGTGATAGTTGGTGATTACTTGGATCGCTGGCTGCCAGCCGGTGGGATCGACCGTCAGTCGGTGGCTCAGTCGTCCCGGCGTCGTCCCCGGCACGGTCATCCGGACAACAAGACGAGCCCCGTCGTCTTCGACCCGTTGCACGACCTGGGCGAGCCAACCGTCTCCGGTGTCCGGACGGCCCACCTGTACAACAGTTTCGTCACAGGCGGGTTGATCACCGATATCGCCAAGTCGCACCACCTGTCCGAGTGAAGTTGGCCCGTTTCTGTTCACCCCTGGGCGCTTCGGGATAACGGTCCCAGGGAGGAGTGCAGGTGCCGAGATCACAGCCGCCGTACACGGAGGAGTTCCGCCGGCAGATGGTGGAGCGGCGCTGACGCCCTTATGTTCGTCAAGCTGCTGGGGCGGTGGGTGGCGTCGGCAGGGCGTGGTAGCTCTCTCGGGCGACGTAGCGTTTCAAGCAGCGGACGCGGGGTCCCGTACTCACACGCCCAGGCCAGCAGCTGCTGGTAGCCGGCGGCTGTGGTCGGGAAGCCCGCGGTGCCCAGCACCACCCCCACCGCGGTCAGGACCGCGGCGACGTGCCGGTCCTTGTGCGTGTCGACCCCGAGGACGACCTCCTGACTCGTCGCCTCGAGCCGGTCTGGTTCTGGGAGCGGGTAGGTGCGGGGCATGGCTGTCTGATCCGTTCCTGGGTCAGGTCGGCGATGGGGTGGTCGGGCCGTGGTGGTTGAAGGTCGCGGCCGCGGTGGGGTCGCCGTCCGTTGTAGTGGGCCGCGTACTCGGCCAGGACGGTACGCAGATGCCGCTTGCCGAAGATCAGCATCCGGTCGGTGACCTCGGTCCGGACGGTGCGGACGAACCGCTCAGCGTAGGCGTTCGCCCGTGGGGTTCGGGGTGGGATCTTGAAGGTGGTAATGCCGGCGTCGGCGAGGACCGCGTCGAAGGAGGCGGTGAACTGGCCGGCCCGGTCGCGGATCAGGAACTGGAAGTCGGCAGCCCGGTCACCGAGATCCATGAGAAGGCTGCGGATCTGCTGGGTGGTCCACGGTCCGTCGGGGTGGGCGGTGACCCCGAGGATGTGGACGGTGCGGGAGTCGACTTCCAGGACGAAGAAGCAGTGCAGGCGCCGCAGCGTCACGGCGCAGTCCACGTGGAAGAAGTCGACGGCCAGCATGGTCGAGGCTTGGGTGCGTAGGAACTGCCGCCAGGTCGTGTCGGTCTGCCGCCTGGGCGCCGGCGGGAGACCCAGAGACTTCAGGACCCGGCGGATCGTGGAGGCACTCACCCGGTGGGCTCGCAGCGTCTTGGGGAGAACCCTGATCAGGGCGGCGAGCACCGCGCGGTCCGCCCAGTACCACCGGGGCTTGGGCTGGGTACGGCGCAGCACCGCGACCTCGTGCCGCAGCACCAGCAGTTCGATGTCCTTGGATGTCGACGAGCGGCCGAGGAGGACCAGCCAGCCACACACCCGCACGAAGATCAGCTAGAGCAGGCGGATGGACATAGCTGACCATCATGCCGGCTGCCGCACCGTCGCATCAGCCCAGCTCACGGGCCCAGGCCGGCTTCTGGCACCCCACAAGCACGAAGGCCCCGCTACGGCCGATGCAACAGCCCACGTTGCTACCCGCGTGGTCGGCTGCCGGCCATCATGGGTAGACCATCGACAGCGGCGCGAGCACAGCCACCTCGAAACGGGAATTGAAGGTCATGATGGGCGATACCAGCCGACTCGACGCAATCGCTGCCCGCCTGCTCACCGCGGAGCGCGCCAACCGTGGCGTCCGACACCTGGCCAACGCGGCGGTCGAAATCGGAGAGATGGTGGACACCGCCGGCGCTGTCGCCATCCTCTCCGAGTACCGCCAGGCGTACCGCGAGGTGCATGACGTGCTCACTAACGGTGACCCGGTCGATATCGTTTACCTGGCCTCACAGTTCGACCCATCCTGACCCAGTCTTCCAGGTTTACCTGCGTCGGCACTGTTGCGTCGTGGGGTAGACGCGCATGCCGGGGCCCGGCCGGCCGGCGGTCAGATGGCGTGGGTGAGCTCGGTGTCGATCATAACCAGGCATGTTCGGGACAACCCGCTCCAGAGGGTCGAGCCGCACATTGCCGGGCCCGCTCGAACTCATTTGGCGGGGCCCGGTCAAATGAGCACGCATTGAGCGCTCGTGAAATTCTGAAATCGAATGCCGGTCGGTTATATTATCCAACCATGCAGGTCAAAGCAATTTTGATCAACTGGAGACGCAGTCTATGACCATCATTCGAGCTGGTTAAAAGTCGGTTGCTCCGCAAATTGAGCAACCTGGCATACCTCCTGCGCGGATCCACCGTCGACCCTGTACTGGGAAGATGCATGCGCGTTGTGTGCGCGGACGTTCCGGTGTGGCCCGACATTCGCGGTGGCCATATGACGGTGGGTCACGGCGCGCGTCACCTACGAGCTCCGCGAGATCGGCCGGTGTGGCGAACGCACACCGGCCGATCCCCGTCCTAATTTCTGGGAGTGCCTGGAATGGGCTGGCTGGGCGACGCCGAGTCGGGGTCGCCCGTTCGGTTCCCTATCCGCATGTCGGTCCAGCGAAGTGATTGAACAGGGGCAGCATCCCGCCATGCAATCCCGGTCATCGTGGCCGCGTCTCCCGCTACCCGAGCGCACCGCCCAACGCGGACGTCCGGGCTGATGGTCGGGGCCATGGCCTACTGGCCCCGACACTGGTGTCATCCCGGGGTCGTGGCCCGCGCCCGTGCGCGGACGCACGACGGCGTGGCCGCGCGTTTCCGCTGGTAGACGGCCTGTTCTCGCGATTGGGGATGGAGATCGCGGGGCCGGGGATGGTGGGGTAGCGGTTCGCATTGGTCGATGGCTCTACCGCTGGCTTCGGAAGCGGGATCGAGTACCACGTGTGAAAGCTGCCGCCTCGGAGAATCGTCTCTGATCGTCGCTTGCAGGGGTGTGCCCCATGGGGTCGGCCCGGGCCGCCAAAGCTGGCCTGTCGAGCGGACATTCGCCTGGCTGCACCAGTTCCGCGGAGCTGGTGCATTCGGAGATCCCGGGCATGCTGAAGGCCTCGGCGACTGCCGTCAGATGGTGTGGGTGAGCTCGGTGAACGCCGGGGACAAGGCAAAGCTGCAGGTCGGTGTGACGGCGAGTTCGTCGTGGCCGCTGGGGATGTTCACCGTAGGCCGGGGCGAGCGGGCGGCCGTGGGCGTCGAGGCCGTCTTATGGGCTGTTTGAGCTGCTCGGGTTGTGCCCTGAGGTAAGTGAGGGGATGGGTGATCGCTCCGGCGGGCTGCCCGGTGTTTGGCTGGTCGTCGATTCCGGTATGGGTACTGGCTGGTGTCGGCGGTTTGTCGACGCGGTGGCGGCGGGAGGCGGCGAGTGCGGCGATGGCGGTGGTGAGGGGGACGGAGGCGACGAGGCCGATGGTGCCGGCCGCGGCGCGGACGATTTCGGCGGCGACCATGTCGGTGGTGGCGACGTCGGCGTTGCCGCGGTCGGCGAGGGTGAACAGCAGCAGGCTGGGTAGGGCGGCGCCGGCGTAGGCGAGGACGAGCGTGTACACGCTCGACGCGATGTGGTCGCGTCCGATGCGCATCACGGAGCGGTACAGGTAGAGCGTTGACGCGTCCGGGGTGGCGTCGGAGACCTCCCACACGGCCGCGGCCTGGGTGACGGTCATGTCGTTGATCAGTCCGAGTGACCCGATGATGAGGCTGGCGAGGACGAGCCCGGGCAGGCTCAGCTCGCCGGCGAAGGCCTTGAGCATCACGTCCTCGTCGGAGCCGAGGCCGGTGACGCGGCACAGGTCGATGGCGACGGCGCCGAGCACGGCGGTGAGGACGAGGCTCGCGAGTGTGCCGAGCAGCGCGGCGGTGGTGCGGGTGGAGACACCGTGGGCGAGGTACAGGAGCAGGACGAGTAGCGCCGCTCCGGTGGTGAGAGCCACCGCGACCGGCGAGTGGCCGTCGAGCAGGGACGGCAGGGTGAACTTCACGATCACCAGATAGCTCAGGACGAGCCCGGCGAGCGCGGCGAGCCCGCGCCAGCGGGCGACGGCGACCACCACGATCGCGGTGAGCAGCGCGATCCAGGCGAGCGGCGCGGCGCGCTGGTAGTCGGCGACGCGGTAGGTCGGGCGTCCGCTGATGTCGGTCGTAGGCGCGAGGCGGACCTTGTCGCCGGCCTCGAGGACGGGGGCGGTTGGGTCGACGAGGGTGTCGAGGTGGAGCCGCGCGGACGGTCCGGTCCGGCCGTCGAGGACGACGTCGAGCTGGTCGCAGGTGCCGACGGTGGTGCCCTGGCCGAGCAGGTCCGGGCAGGGCCCGCGCCCGGCGCGTCCGATGGTGGCGTCGACCAGCTCGCCCGATCCGCCGGCCAGGTCACGCAGGTTCTCCGACGGCTCCCGCGGTGCGGACGACGGCCACAGCAGCACGGCGCCGAGCGCGGTCAGCGCCAGGAACGCGGCCATGGCGCTGGCCATCACGACGAGAGTGGTCCGCGACGTCCGGCCCGCCATGGTCCTGTCTCCCGCCCCGCTCCCGTCGGCAGCGCTCGACGGAAAGTGGTGGTGGTGGTGTCCGTGCCCCATGGGACCGAGTGTGGACAGGGGCATGCGGGGGCTTCACGCCAGGCCCGGCGCGGCTGGGCCGCCCCGTGGGCCGCGCGGGGCGGTTCCACCGGTGGCTTGTTCACGCTGTGATGGCGTCCTCGCTGGCAGTGTTGGCGGCGGAGGCGCTACGCGGCGTGGGAACTGGCAGGTACGGAGGTTGGTAGTCGGGGTCGATCTGGGTGGTGAGATCGGTTCCGATGCTGTCGTTGGCCCAGGCGCGGGCGTTGCGGCGGTGGATCTCGTGCATCTGCGTGAGGAATCGCTGCGGGTCGCGGATGGTGGTGTCCACGGCGGCCAGTAGCTCGGCCAGGGCAGCCTGGTTGGCGGGTTCGAGGTCGTCGAGGTGGAACGGGCGGCCCTGTTCGAGCGCCCGGACGGGGGCGGACTGGTGGAAGCAGACGCGTAGATCGTCGCCGATCTGGTCTCGGAGGAATGCGACGTCGGCCGCATCGGTGATCTTGTTGCCGAGGGCGGACACCGTGATGTCGAACTCCGTGGCGTACTGGCCGGGTAGGGGTATAGGTGTCCGATCGCCTCCGGGGGAAGGCCTATCGATCATCGGGTGAGACAGAAGCCCTGGTCAGGTCCTGCGGACGAGTTTCGGGCACCCACACCCGGTGGGGCGGCAGCGGTCGGGGCGGGCTGTGGGCACGCGCACCCGACCGCACTGCCACCATTTCCCCAGGTCAGCGCCATGATTAGTTAGGTCGAGCGACCATGCGCGGCAGAACACGGCACCCGGGAATCCACTTTTTTGATCTTTGCAAGGTAACAGAAACAACACTCTGTCTTGCCTGCCGGTTGGGGGCGACGTAGGCTCCCAGAAGTCGCGGCTGGAGCGATTTCCCGATGGCCGTTTTATCGCACCGATGTCTTCAGTTCGGCATTTGCCTTGATCTCGACAATCGATGTCTCCTTCTTCAGGCCAGCCGCCCGCGCCGCACCGACGGTAGCGACGAATGAACTAAACGTGCATTTTCCCGGTAGAGCCCTGATCCGCTGAAGAACTTCCCCCGGGTGAGTGATGCCTGTACACACGGACAAGAACACGAACTACGGCCCGCCGCTGGTGAACCAGAAGTACACGCCGCTGAACGGCCCCACCTTCGAGGCCGATGACCGGCCCCTCTACACCGGTCTGCTCAACAACCGGATGGCCATGCTCCGGGCGCTCGGCCTGATCGGTGCGGGTCTCGACCTGACAGTGCCGGACTGGCCGAGCGTCGCCCGCGCCGAGGCCGGGAGCTCGCCGCCACTGGTGGTGGTGTCCAGCGGCCGGGCCACGTGGATCCGCAGCGGCCTCGACGCCGGCAGGGACCAGCTCGCAAGCCTGAGCATCGCCGCCTTCGACAACGTCAGCGATCTGCGTGCGTTGCGGAACCAGACCGGCGCGAAGGTATCGCCGCCGTGGTACGCGCCGGACCGGGTCGGTGCCGGCCGCAACGTCTACATGGTCGTCAACATCGCCGAATACGACTACTACCAGAAGAAGCTGAAGGACACCAGGATCACCCCGGTGGGCTGGCGCTTCACCAAGGGTGTGAGCGCCCAGCGCAGCCTGACCATGCTCGGTTTCGGGGCCACCCGGTTCGCGGCGCTGGAGTTCTGCAAGACATTGCGTCTACAAGCGCGTGAGCGGGCGGGTGCGGCGCCGTGGGACGCCGCCTGGATGATCGACGACAACGTCGTCGCGCTCACCAGCTTCCCCGGCTTCGCCGCGGTCGAGGCGGCACTGGGCAACAATGTCTGTGCGGGTTTCCATGGTGGTACCCAGGCCCTGTCACAGGCGCGGAACAAGGGCTGGGCGGATGGCGAGTGGAACGCCGGGCGCCGGGGACAGGAGGACAGGCTGCCGGCGGCGGAACGGCTGGGAATCATCCAGCAGGCCGCGTTGTGGAACATCGCCTACTGCGACGACAGACGGCTCAACTTCGGCCCGCCGTTCATCACCTCGGCCGAGGATCTGAGCATCATCAACTACTTCAACCATGAAGGCATTCCGTACCAGTTCTACAACGGCATCGGCGTACGCAAGGAGATCCCGGAGTCGGACACAACCGGTGGCTTGGCGAAGGTGCACAGCGGCCGGCAGAGTCTGACCCGGTGGATCGCCGCGGCGGAGAGCGCCGACTTCACTCCACCGGGCGGTTCCCCACCGCCCCCGATCCGGGTGCAGCCCCGCAACCCCGACGACGGCGGCGAGCAGACGCTGAGCACGTTCATCACCACGCGGGTGCTGCCGAAGGCGTCCGCCGAAATTTCGGCGAAGGCAAACAACCTGGACACCCAGGCGCAGGCCAAGAGCCAGGCGGTGGAACAGCTCACGTCCGGCGCGCTGAACGGCGGGCTGGTGGACGCCGCCGCCACCACGGCCACCTTCTACCTCAACGGCACCGGCCAGCAGACGGTGCAGCTGCGGAACCGTCCCTCGCGGGACCGCTCATGAGCGCGCCCTTCACCGACCTGACCGCGCTGGCCGCCCATCTGCGCGAGCTGGCCCAGGCACACCAACCGATCGTTCTGGACGACACGATCCTGGCGGCGGTCACCGCCACCGCGATCACCGACGCGTTCACGCTTCCGGCCGAGCAGCGCCTGACGGTGGCCGGGGTCGCCCCCGCCGACATCGGTGAGCCGGCCGGCGGCGTGCTGAGCGTCAGCACCGGTACCGCCTCGGTGCTGTGGCTGGACGGGGTGCCGGTCACCCTCGGCTTCTGGATCGCTGCCGGCGCCCTGCAGCTGTCCGTCACCGCCACCATGCCGAGCGGCTGGGCGGTCACGGACAGTTTCGCCGGGCTCGCGCTGTTCCCGTTCAACAGTCTGACCGTCAGTGACGCCCGGTTCGTCTACGGCAGCGTCGAGCAGCCAGCGTTCGACTGGCCGGGTGCGGAGGGCACCACCGTCGACCTGCAGGCCGGGCAGAACCTGCTCTGCCTGCTTGGTCTGGGCGGGGTGCCGCTGGTGGCGGGTCTGCTCGGCCCGGTGATCGGCCAGGGCGGCACCGTACGCGCCCACGGGCCGTTCGCGCCGACCGCCGGCCAGCCGCTGCCGGTCGGCACGCTGACCGCCTCGATCGACAGCTCCGGTTTCAGCCTCGGCTCGGGGGCGGACGCGCTGTCGCTCACCGATCCGCGGGTGGCGGTGCGGATCGGTACGGCTGACGACGACACCAACCCGCTCCAGGAGATCGACCTGCTGGTGCTGGGGACGTTCCAGCGGTCGCTGGAGGTGTCGGTCTCGATCCCGATAGCCGGCGGGCTGTACCGGGTCGAGACCACCCCGCTGCCCAGCGGGAGGTCGATCACCGGTCTGATCAGGAGCCTGCCCGGCGGCGCGAGCTTCACCGACTACATTCCGTCCGAGCTCAGCTCGGTGTTCGACACGGTCGGCCTGGACAACTTCGCGATGGCGGTCACCACCGCCCCGGCGGTCAGCTACCTCGGTCTCTCGGTGAGCACCCTGAACCCCTGGCCGCTGATCACGGACGTACTCGTCCTGGACAAGCTGCGCCTGCTCGTGGACGTCGTCGACCCGGCCGGTCTGAACTGGGCGTCGGTGCGGATCGCCGCCCAGGCCGAGTTCCTGCCGCAGGTGTTCCCCGGCGAGTTCGACATCACCGTCGAGCTGGCGAAGCAGACCACCTGGGAGGTCAGCACCGTCAGTGGCGCCTACCGGGGGGCGGTGAACCTCGGCGATCTGGTGGCGGCGCTGCTCGGCAGCCACGATTCGGTGCCATCGGTGCTGCGCGACATCTCCTTCGTCGACTTCGGGATCGACGCTACCCGTCCCGCGGCTGGCCAGCCGTTCGACTACCTCTGCCACGGCACCGCGCTGGTGGCGCTGCCGTTCCTCGACACCGAGCTGACCGCGCAGCTGACCGTGGTGTTCAGCCGGAGCGGCTCCGGGCACGCGGTGCACCTCGCCGGCGCGCTGGCGGTCGGCGAGGAGCTGTTCGCGCTGCACCTGGACCTCGGCACCACCGGGTCGCTGCTCACCGCGACCTGGACGGACACCGGCGCCCCGCTGAACTTCAGCGACATCGCCGCCGCGTTCGGCTGGACAGACGTCCCGACGCTGCCCGGCGGGCTGGACCTGGCGCTGACCGGCGCCGGCTTCAGTTACGACTTCACCACCGGCGCCCTGGTGCTCACCGCCCGCTCGAAGCACTACGGTCAGCTGGTCCTCGCCAGCTCGAAGGTGGCCTCCCAGCGGGTGTTCCTGCTGGATCTGACGGTGCCGCTCAACGTCCGGCTGACCGACATCCCGGTCGCCGGGCCGGCGATCCCACCCTCGGTGGACGTCGGCATCCAGCAGCTGGAGATCGCCTACGCCACGCGCGACTATCCGGACGACGCGGTGACCGCGCTGGACGCCACCCTGAAGGTGTTGGGCGGCGAGGCGCTCGGGTACCCGTCGCTGAAGGCCGGGATGGTCTTCGTCGCCAACCTGCGGCTGGGCGAGGACACGGTGCCGCTGACCCTGTCGTTCGGCCCGTCCAGCGGCCAGAACAGCCAGCAGCAGCGGCAGCTCGGCGGCAGCGGCGGCGGCACCGGAGCCGGAGCCGGCGACAGCACCGGCAGCGGAGCCGGCGGCGGCAGCGAGCTGGCGACCACGCCCGGCTCCGGGCCACCGGCGCCACAACAGGGCAGCGGCACCTGGTTCGACGTCGGGAAGACATTGGGGCCGGTGCAGATCCAGCGCATCGGCATCGAGTACGCCCACGAGACACTGATCTTCAGCCTGGACGCCAACATCGCCATCGGGCCGCTCGCGCTGTCGCTGCTGGGGCTCGGCGTCGGGTCGTCGCTGAAGGCGTTCTCCCCGGTGTTCACCCTGTCCGGGCTCGGCCTGTCGTACAACAACCCGCCGGTGCAGATCGCCGGCGCGGTGCTGCGGGTGCCGGACTCGCAGCTGGCGCCGGGGGTGCAGTTCCAGTACGACGGGATGCTGGTCGTCAAGGCCGAGGAGTTCAGCATCGCCGCGCTCGGGTCCTGGGCCCAGCTGGCCACCGGGATGCCGTCGCTGTTCGTCTTCGCCCAGCTGGAGGCACCGCTCGGCGGCCCGCCGTTCTTCTTCGTCACCGGCCTGATGGGCGGTTTCGGCTTCAACCGCTCGCTGGCCGTCCCCGGCCAGGACGAGGTCGCCGGCTTCCCGCTGCTGGCGCTCGCCGCCGCACCCCCACCGGGCACCAGCAATCGGCAGGACCCGACCGAGATCCTGGGGGTGCTGGAGGGCACCAAGCCGCTGGGCGGCGTGACCAAGGCCTGGATCACCCCGAAGTCGGGCGAGTACTGGCTGGCCGCGGGCCTGGAGTTCACCTCCTTCGAGCTGGTCAACACCCGGGCGCTGCTGGTGGCGGAGTTCGGCCACGAGTTCGCCCTGGCGCTGCTGGGCCTGTCGACGCTGCGGCTGCCGCTGGCCGAGGCCAATACGCCGGCCTACGCCTACGTCGAGATGATGATCCGGGTGGTCGTGCAGCCCAGCCAGGGCCTGTTCGCGGCGACCGCGGTCCTGAGCCGGAACAGCTACGTGCTCACCCCGGACTGCCATCTCACCGGCGGCTTCGCCTTCTACCTGTGGTTCGGCGACAATCCCGCCGCCGGGCAGTTCGTCCTCACGCTGGGCGGCTACCATCCCGCCTTCCAGGCGCCTTCCTACTTCCCGCAGGTTCCCCGGCTCGGTTTCAACTGGGCGGTCAGCGACGTGGTGAGCGTCAAGGGCGGCTCCTACTTCGCGCTGACCAGCTCCTGCGCGATGGCCGGCGGTGGCCTGGAGGTGCTCTTCCACGACGGGGACCTGAAGGCCTGGTTCACCGCGCAGGCGGATTTCCTGATCAGCTGGCACCCGTTCTTCTTCACCGCCGACATCGCCATCTCGATCGGCGCGTCCTATCGGCTGAACCTGCTGTTCTGCCACAAGACGATCACCGTGTCGCTCGGTGCGGCGCTGCACCTGTGGGGCCCGCCGACCGGCGGCATCGTCCGGGTGGACCTGGTGCTGGTCAGCTTCAGCGTCCGGTTCGGCTCGGACGGCGCCGGCACCGAGACCAAGCCGCTGGCGTGGGATGAGTTCACCGCGCTGCTGCCCGCCGGGACGGACCTGTGCGGCATCGCCATCACCGACGGCCTGTACAAGACCTGCGACGCGCCCGAGAACGACAGTGGCAAGCTGTGGATCGTCCGGGCCGGGCGGCTGGTGTTCCAGACCCGCTCGGCGATCCCAGCCAGCGAGCTGGCCTACGCCGGGCGCACCGTGCGGCGCTCCGACACCGCGGCGGGCGGGATCGCGATCCGACCGATGAACCTGACCGGGCTAGCGTCCGTCCACACGCTGTCCCTGCACCGGGACGGGTCGGCCGGTCCCGTCGACGTCTCCGACTGGTCGCTGGAGCCGCTGACGCAGACGGTGCCGGCGTCGCTGTGGGCGGATCCGCCGGTGCCGTTCAGCCAGATCCCGGCGCAGCCGTCGGCGGACGTGCTCGCCGGCGAGCTGTGCGGCTTCTCGGTCACCGCCCCGCTCCCACGGCTCGGGGACAGCCGCGGGGTGGTCCCCGTGCAGCTGCTGATGGAGGAGTACCTGTCCCCGCCGGGGCGGACGCCGCTGTCCGGCATGGTCGCCCCGTCGCCGGACTATGTGCCCACCCCCAGCCAGCAGACGGTCGGGCTGCTCCAGCAGGTGAACACCGGCACCGCCCGGCAGAACCGGGCCGCGCTGTTCGGGGTGCTGGCCGGCGCGGCCCTGTCCGACGGCGACGCGCTGTTCACCGGGGTGGACGGCGACCTGGCCGTGCTGGCCGCCGGCGCCGACCACCTGTTCAGCGACCCGCCCCTGCGCCAGGCCTGAGCAGACCCCGCTCGCCCGCCAGCGCCGCGAGGACCCGTTCGTGCGGCAGCCCTGAACGAGCTGAACCTGAACGAGCTGAAACGGAGCGTCCGTGGCCACCTCGGAGACGACCGACATCCCGGTCGGTGATCTACGCTTCTACGACAACTACGTGCCCGCGCTGGCCGCCGGCAACTGGACGATCTCCGTCGGGCAGACCGTGGCCGGCGTGGACACCGGCGAGCTGACCGCGACCCAGAACCTGGTGGTGAGCGCGCCGCAGTTCGCGCTGGACCCGACCGCGATCATCAACCAGTACCCGCCGGCCGGCAGTACCGGGCAGTTCGGGCAGGTGCTGCCGCACATCGTGCTCAGCGACGCGTTGCTGCCCTGGGAGCGGGCCATGGCCGGCTCGTCCGCCGCCCAGCCGTGGCTGGCGGTACTGGTGCTCGGCGAGGATGAGATCATCGGTGGCGTCGGCGCTCCCACCCGTGCGCAGACCGCCACGGTGGCGGACTTCCTGCGGGCCGACCCGGCCGTGCTCAAACCGGCGGTGGTGCAGGAGGGCGACGTCGCCGACACCGATCCGTGCACCTTCATCCAGCTGGCGACGGTGCTGTTCCCCGCGCTCGTCCCGCGGCTGACCGAGCTGCGTTTCCTGGCGCACTGCCGCCAGTCCAACATCGCTGACAAGGCCGAGCTGGGGCTGGAGACCAACGGGCTGTTCTCGGTGGTGGTGGGCAACCGGTTCCCGGCCGCCCCGGCCGAGGACGCGCCGGCCGAGGACGGCTCGGCGGCATGCAAGAGCATCGCGCACCTGGTGTCGCTGGAGGGCCTCGAGACGTACCTGGTGGACCAGCCGGACTTCGGCGCCCACACGTCGGTGGCGCTGCTGTCGCTGGCCAGCTGGACGTTCAACACCACGGCCAACCGGCACCAGGACTTCCGCGGCCTGATGGAGAACCTGGTCGGGCAGGAGTACGACGGCAGCAGCTACACCCCGGCGAACCTGTGGCTGCGGCTGCCGGCACCGACCGCCCCGGGCGGCGGCACCGCGGCCGGCGCGGAGGTCAGCCGCCGGCTGGCGGACGGGTTCGTCCCGCTGGAGTACCAGCTGCGCACCGGCGAGCGGACCTTCGCCTGGTACCGCGGGCCGTGCGCGCCGGTGCTGACCACACCGCTGGGAGCGGACACGTCGTTTCCCACCTCGGACGCGGCGCTGGTCTACGACAGCGGGTTCGGCGTCTTCGACGCCTCGCTGGCCACCGCCTGGCAGGCCGGCCGCGCGCTGGCACTGGCGGACCGGGTGTTCGGCCAGGCCCTGTACGCCTTCCGGACCCGCGGCCACCAGGTCACCGACCGGTTGCTGGAGCGGCTGCGCAGCGACGCCTTCCCGGCCAGCCAGATCGCCGAGCTGCGCTCGGACACCTCCGTGCAGGACGAGTTCCTGCGCTGCCTTTCGACCGACCTGCTGACCACCCTGGCGGCCACCGACGCCACCGACGCCACCGACGCCACCGACGCCACCGACGCCACCGACACCGCCGACACCGCCGACACGCCCGCGGATCCGGGCGCCGCCCCGCACCCGGCCCAGGACCCGGATCCGGCCGCGGCGGTGCGCGGCTTCCTGGCCGACCCGCGGACGCGGGAGCTGATCGCGGACGGCACCCAGGCCGACCTGCTGCCGGTGACCACCTGGCTGGCCAACCTGGTGCTGCTCTACCCGCTGCCGTTCAACCTGCTGGTGCCCGACAGCCGGATGCTCGCCCCGGAGACGCTGCGCTTCTTCTACCTGGACGACAACTGGCTGCGCGCGCTGACCGACGGGGCGCTGAGCATCGGCACGCAGTCCAGCCGGGACGCCGTCCTCACCGGGATCATGGGCGGCCTGATCCACCGGGCCGCCCGGACCACGGCGCAGGCGCTGCGCGCCAGGCGGACCGGGGTCGAACCGCCGGCCACCACGGCCACCGCCTCCACCGGGGCCGGGGCCGGGGCGGCCGGGGACAGCCTGGTCAGCGGGTTCCTGCTGCGCTCGGCGGTGGTGTCCGGCTGGCCCAACCTCGCGGTCCGCGGCAGCCTGGCCGGCGACGACCTGCGAGTGCTGCGGATGGACCGCCTCGCCGACGACCTGCTCCTCTGCCTGTTCCAGGGCGTCCCGGACCAGGTCGAGTTCGCCGAGCCGCAGGAGGGCTTCCGGTTCGGCGTGGACGACGACGGCGAGCTGCCGCTACGTCAGCCGACCTCCGACGGCCCGGTGCCGATCGGTACCCAGCTGGCCGCCCCGTTGCCGCTGCTTCCCGACAGCCTGCGCGCCGGCGGCGACACCGTGCTGGACGTCGGTGCCGCCGCCCGGCGGATCCAGGACGCGCTGGCGGCCGCCGGTGTCGCGGTGCCCGACTTCGGCCCGGCGGACTTCGCTCTGCAGATGGTGAAGTCCCCCGAGGCCATCAGGTTCACCAGCCCGACCGGCTGAGCACCCCGACCGACCTGACGTTCCCGACGGACCTGACCACCTCGACGGACAAGGATCCGCGCATGCCCGGTCTGCCCCTCGCCGTGCCCGTCACGCTCGACGCCCTGGTGGTGAACCAGGCCGTGCTGGCCCGTGACACCTTCCGCTGGTGGCAGTTCAACTACCTGTCGTTGTCCCACTGGAAGAGCCCGGAGCCGGTGGCGCTCGACCGGGCGGTGGGCGGCCAGCGGCCCGGCGTGTACCTCAGCTGGACGCTGCCGGAGGCGCTGCGGCACTCGGCCGCCGACTCGCCGCACGGCGACTTCCCCCTGGTACCGAACCGCTGGCTGATCGTCCGACTCCACGGAGCCAGCCGTCGGCAGGCGACCGCCTGGGTGCTGGAGAGCGACTGCCCGTACACCTCGGCGGTGACCACCACCGACTCGGCCGACACCAGCATGTACCTGGCCGACCCGGGGCTGATCAGCGCGTGGCGGTCCTGCGCCGACCCGATCCGGCGGGCCACCACGCTCAACCCGGCGGCGAGCACCGTGCAGGTCGCCAGCCTCGGGATCTCCTTCCCCCTGGCCGGATGGTCCGAGCGCGCCGCGCGGCCGATGTTCCTGCGGGCGGTCGCGCCGGCCAACACGCTGTTCAGCGGCTATCTGGCGCACAACCTCGGGGTGTTCTCCTTCTACGACCCGCTGACCGGCCTCGACGCCTACACGCTCAGCTATTTCGTGCTCGGCTGGTACTCCGACCCGACGCAGGACGTCCTCGCGCCGGCCGGTGCCGACGACGCCGCCTACGCCGCCCTGCTGGAGCGGCTCGGCTGGGCGCTGGACGGCGGCTCGGCCGCGGCCACCGACAGCAGCGTGTACCACGGCGCGGTGCTCTCGGTCGGCTGGGACCGCGCCGGCCCCGCGCCGGCGGAGGATCCGCTGCAGGCGGTCCGGGACAGCGGCCTGCTCAACGTGAGCGTCGGCAACACCACCATCGACGCGTTCACCTCCCTGATCGGCCCCCAGCTCAACGACCCGGCGAAGGCCCAGCTGCTGCGCGCCTTCCAGTACGACCTGCTGCCGCAGCTGAACGAGCCCAACGGCGAGGCGCTGCTGGACGACCAGGTCCGGCAGGCCTGCTTCGCCTCCCGGCCCGGCGGCCACGTCTGGGCGATCGTGGAGAACACCTCCGACGGGAGCCCCGGCACCACCCTGACCGCGGACGAACAGAGGTGGCTGGCCGAGCTCAACCAGGCCCAGGCCGACCTGGACACGGCGCTGACCTCCCTGCACAGCCTGCAGTGGCGGCTGCACGAGCTGTGGTTGAAGAACGGCTATCTCTCCGACTCGAGCAACACCTTCCCCAAACCGCCCCGCGGGGTCGGGACACTCAGCGACTTCCAGCACCAGCTGGCCGGCGAGCTCGACCCGAGCCGGCCGGGCAGCGCCGCCGCCCGGCTGGTGGCCCAGTTCGGCGTCGTCCAGCGGCTGCTGCCGCAGGTTCCGCAGCCGGACTGGACCCACACCGACAACGACCAGCAGGCCCTGCGCGACGGCATCACGGCGTTCGCCGCCAGCCGGAACCTGGACCCGGGCAAGACGCTCAAGGCCGTCGCCGGCCCCCGGTACTGGCAGGCCGCCAATCCCACGGTGGTGCTCTCCGGCGTGTCGGCTCCCCCGTCGGCGGTCAGTACCATCGCGCTGCCGGTCCGTCCCGGCGACGACCTGGTCACCGCGTTCACGCTGCGCTCCGGCGCCACGATCGGCGCCGCCGCGGTCGCCGGGCTGCTCGACGCCGTCGGCAGCCTCGCCGCCGTCCCGACGTCCGCCGCGCAGCCGCTGCTGCGGGAGTTCCTGCTGCTCGACCCGGGCAACGCGGCGGCGCTCGCGGCGGCCACCGGGCAGTCGGCCGACGAGCTGGCCACGGTGATGGGCGCGCACGACCCGGCCCGCTACACCGGCAGCCTGCCGGCGCTGCCGCTGGCCGGCTGGCGGCAGCCGTGGAGCCCGCTGTTCCTGGAGTGGTCCGGCGCCTACACGCACGTCCCGTTCACCGCCGGCGGCGCGGCGTCGTGGACCTTCGACGGCGTCGACTACCGGCTGACCACCGTGCCCTCCCCGCTGCCGGACGGTCAGCGGGTGGTCGGCGGCATCTCGCTGCTCAGCCCGCATGCCGGTTTCGTCTTCGGCTCCCGGCTGGACGCGTTCGTCCGCCAGTACGGGACGGACTCCGAGCTGGCCCAGCTCGACGAGTGGATCGCCCGGGTCTACGGCTGGCAGTTCCTCGCCCAGGAGCTCACCGGCTTCCACCAGCTCCTCAGCCTGCGCGACGGCCGCGCGTTCCGCCGGCCGACCGCCGCCGACCAGCTCGGCGGCTACCCGGTGGCGGCCCTGACCGGCTACCGCGACGACGACGACGACGGCGGCGGCGGCGACGGCGTCCCGGCCGCGCTGACGCTGCCACGCGCCAGCCAGGGCCAGGTCGACACGGTGCCGCTGTTCCCGAACGGGCCGGCGCCGACGTTCCACGGCCTGCGCTCCGGTGCCTACTACTTCACCGACTTCCAGCTCTACGACAAGTTCGGCCGGGTCCTGCACGTGGTGGAGTCCGGCCAGTCCAGCGGCCTGTTCGACTACGCCACCTTCCCGGTCCGCATCGACCCGACGCTGGTGCCGGACGAGGTGGTGGTGCCCCGGGTCAGCTCGGTCCTGCAACTGCCGCCACGGCTGCTGCAGCACGCCCGGCTGGAGCTGCGGCTGCTCGACGCGGCCGACGACACCAAGGTCTACCAGCAGGACCGGGACGTGATGCCGATCTCCGGCTGGGTGCTGCCCAACCACCTCGACGCCAGCCTGCTGGTCTTCGCCCCGGACGGCACCGCCCTGGGCGAGTTCCGGTTGTACGCGCAGGCCGACGGCAGCCGGTCCGGCCGGTGGACCCCACCGCCGCACACCACCCTGACCCTGGCGGACGTCGGCCGGCTCGCCCCGCGCCTGCGTGACCTGCTGGCGTCCCCGCGGCTGGCCACCGAGGCCGGCTTCCTGGCCTTTCTGGCCGCCGTCGACGCGACGCTGTGGACGGTCGACCCGCTGGGCAGCCGGGCCGACGCCAACCTCTCGGTGCTCCTCGGCCGCCCGCTGGCGCTGCTGCGGACCCGGCTGCGGCTCCAGCTGGACGGCGACCCGATCACCGACACCGGCTGGGCCGCCACCTTCGCCGAGCCCACCGCGGACCTGCTCAGCCAGGAGTTCGCTGTTCGGCTCGGCGACCAGGCCACCCGGCAGGACGGCGTGGTCGGCTACTTCGCCGGGTCGGACTACGAGGTGTTCCACAGCACGGCGGCGCCGCCGGCCGAACCCGCGCAGGACTACGTCACCGTGATCGGGCCGGTCGGACAGACCACCACACCGGGCAACTACCCGCGGCTGTCCTTCGCTCCCGGCTCCGGTCAGTACCTGACCGTGCTGGCCGATCCCCGGGCCGCGATCCACGCCTACACCGGCATCCTCCCGGTGAAGCGGTACGACATCCCGCAGGAGTTCGTCGACCGGGCGCTGGCGGCCATGGAGGTCACCTTTCGCGCCGGCCCGCTGCTGACCCCCCTGGGACCCTCAGCGGCCATTGGCGACACCCCGCCGGCCTACCCACGGTCCATCACCCATCCCACCCCGACCGAGCGCAACGGTAGCTGGTCCTGGTGGGAGCCCGACGCCGCGGCCGGCACCTGGACCGGCTACGGCCTGACCGCCGCCTCGCCCAGCGCCACCAGTGGTCTGCCACCGAACACCCTGCGCGAGGGCTACCTGCAGTTCATCACTGATCTCAAGGAGCAGCCGCATGCCTGAGGACAGCGACACCATCCTGCTCGACTACGCCCTCTCCACCGACCCGGCCCCCGTCCCGGCCAGCACCGCCCAAGTCGTCAACCAGGCCCGGGTGAATATCGGCGTCAGCGCCGAAACCACCGTCTACTGCAGCCAGATCGTGATCGCCGTGCCGATCGGCACGGACGACGCGAGCCTGTACGCGCTGGCGCCGGCCGGGTCGTCGAACAGCAACAAGTGGGCCGTCACGGCCCAGCTGCGCAAGGGCCGCGACCTCTGGGACGGCCTGGACGAGGACCAGGACTACAGCACCTTCGTCTACGACTGTGTCTCCAGCACCGACTACCGCGTCGACTACAACCTGGTCTTCGGCGTCTTCGGCGCGGTGAACCAGACAGTCGGTGACGCCGAGATCGCGATCCAGGAGACCTCCGGGACCAGCTCCGACCCGACCACCTTCACGTTGAAGCCGGCCTACTTCCCGGTGCGCAAGGAATGGCCGGCCTTCTACCTGAAGAACCTGGTCGCGGCCACGCTGGCCAGTCCCACCGTGCCGGCCACCGACTTCTCCGAAGGCGACCCCGTCCGGCTGTCCTGGGAGAGCAACGGCACCTATTTCCAGCTGTTCACGAAGGGGCAGAGCCGGCCGGTCTACGCCGGCACCGCGACCACCTACACGCTGGAGGAAGGGCTCTCCCGCGACACGGCCTTCGTCCTCACCGCGTCGATGACCGGTTCCCCGGACGAAGACGTCCCGCAGGGCGGCTACGAGCCGATCTACCTGTACGACGCGCTCACCGTCAGCGTGTCCAACCCGGTGCTCACCCCGAGCAGTGTGACGGTCTCCGGCACCCTGGAGGTGTCAGGCACCAGTTACCTGTCCACCACCGAGACCGGCTCGCTGAGCTCATCCAGCGTCAGCGTGAACGGCTCGCTGGACGTGGACGGCTCCACAAGCCTGAGCGACACCACCGTCGACGACGGGCTGACGGTCCGCGGCTCCACCGAGCTGGAGGAATCGCTGAGCGTCTCCGGCAGCACCAGCCTCTCCGACGCGACGGTGACCGGGACGCTGTCCGGGACAGGATCGGCCTCGCTGAGCGACCTGACCGTGCGGGGGCTGTACGGCTACTCCGGGCGGGTGGAGCTGCTCGGCAACGCGAATCTGGTCGACCAGGGCGCCAACCTCGGCCAGACCGGCGTCTACACCGCGACCGACGGCTTCGCGGTGGCCCAGGTGCTCACCCCCAGCGACAACAGCCAGGCCTCGTACGCCTACGGCTGGATCTACACCTCGGGTACCTGGTTCGGTGTGCAGGGCGGCACCGTCGGCTCCTTCGGCCCCGGCTGGAGCGACTTCATGAACACCAACCCGAATACGATCACCGTGCCGATCCCGGCGGGCTCCTACTGGTACTACGAGAGCTTCAACCCCTCCAACAACCAGGTCTACAGCGACGTCCAGTTCTGGTGGTTCCCGCTGGGCAGCGACTACGGCGCCACGGCGACCTACCGCAAGCTCACCGCCGAGGAGCGGGTCGCGGAGCAGGTAGAGGTGCCGCCGGCGCGACCGGCCGTCCCCGACATCGCCGCGGCCGTCGAGCGCCGCGAGAACGCCGCGGCGGCCTTCGTCGAGCGGCTGGCGGCGGCGTTGGAGGCCGACCTGGCCGAGGAGGTGCGGGCCGACCTGACCCGGCTCCTGAACCAGCACTGACGGCTGGCGGCTGGGCTCCTCCGCGCGGCGGGTGACCGAAGGGCAGCTGTGCGAGGGAGCCCAGCGCGGCAGCAGGCGACGGGCCGGGCGGCGCTGCTCGACGGCCTCACCGGAACGGTTCCGCCGGTCGTGGGGGGCGTCGTCGCGCGGCGTCGAGCTGCCCGCGCCGAGGGTCAGGAAGGTCTCCCCGTCGCTGAACCGCCACGAGCGGGCGGAGGCGCGCGCAACCCGACCCTCGAACGCTCCGGTGTGGATGGTGGAGGTGACGAAGTTCAGCACGGCAGGCTCCCCGGCGCGGCGGGCGCGTGCCTGGTGACCGCGACGCCAGTCCGACCACCAGATGATCACCGCCGGTGGGATGACGGCCTGTCCGAACAGGGCAATGACATGACGGATCTCGTTAAGGGTGAGTGGGGCCATCATGTTCCTGTCCGGTGTCGCCTGCTTGGTGATCGGGAGGCCGCCGGAAAGACGCTGATATCCCACAGCGGTCGTTGTGGTGCCTGCGAGCCCGTAGGTCAGTGTGGCGCGGAGGTCCTGAGGAATCCTGTCCCGCTGCCGGAATAAAAGGGGCGCCTCACATCGATGAGTGAAACGATGGTCTTCTGCGCCATGAGAATTCCCCTTGCATGCCTGTGGACCGTGTATCCGCGATGTCTTGCGTACCGTATCGCGTGATCGTCCGGACGGGCCTGTCGCATCCGCTGGAATCAGCTCATCACGACCAGAAGCTTCTGCCATGGGCGTCCCACGCCCGGCTTATAGGGCACCCTTGGGCGGCTCATGAGGGTAGAAGGGGTCCGACCGCAGGAGACTCTCACCGCGATTGATCGGCATCGCCACGTGTCCGCGTCGACCCGGACGAGAACGACATCGAATTCGTGGTTGAGGCTCGGTCATACGAACATGATGAGGCCGTCCCGGGCGGCTGCACCCAGCTCCTCTGCGATCACGAGTATCCGGTCGGCGAGTCCCAGATGAGGCGCCTCAGGGTCAGTGGTCGTGCAGGGATATGTAAGGAGCGAGGCGGGCGATCAGCTTTTCGGGCGTAGTGCCCAGGGCTTCTGCGAGGGTGACGAGCAGCGCGGTGGCGATGGTGGTGAGGGTGCGCAGGGTGCGCTGCGGGTTGCCGTGCACAGCGTCGACGATCAGGTCTTGGCGTACCGCATCCAACGGTGCCGTGGCCGGGGTCGGGGTGGCCATGTCGAGGCGGGCGGTCAGCAGGGCGACGGCCGGGTCGGCGTCGGCTGTCTGGTGGGCGTTGAGGACAGCGATGTCCTGGAGCATCTGGTGCGGGGGTGTGTGGGTGGTCTTGGCGAGTTGGAGGAGGAGTCCGACGGTCAGCCGTTCCACGCTGGTGATCGTCTCGATCGGGGTGTGGGTGCTGGCGTCGTGGAGGAGCGTGGCGAGGTGGTGGCGTGCTGCCCGCAGCGCGGTGGTGTCCGGGCCGTCTTCGTGGCGTACGAGGTGGAGCTGGCCGGTGAGCAGGGCCAACGTGCGCCGCGCGGCCTTCGCAGGATCGGTCACGGAGCCCCATTCTCCGCCCGGTGTGGAGACTGGTCCACTCGCCGGGGGGTGTCCGGGAGGCCCGGTACCAGGGCTTGTGGCAGGCGGTGAGGAGACCGCGGTGTCTGTCCGTGGGCCGCTGGCCGGTGGGTCAGTGGCGGCGTGTGGACGTCTGGCGGTTCCCGGTGAGCCGCATGCTGTCTGCTGTGGTCTTGCGGGGATGGGGGCCGGCTGCCCGTTAGGGTGATTCCAGATGGTTGCGCCGGAATGTGGGGGTTGTGCACGGTGACCGATGCCGAGGCCGGGGCGTCCAGCGCGAGGCGGTGGTTCACGCCTGTGACGGAACAGCTCACCCCGGCCGATCTGAAGATCGATGTTCCGCACTCGGCTCGGGTGTACGACTATTTCCTGGGTGGTAAGGACAACTTCCCGGCTGACCGGGAGGCCGCCGAGCAGACGCTGGCCATCTTCCCGGACATGCGGACCGGGGCGCGTGAGAACCGGGCGTTCCTGCACCGCGCGACCCGGAAACTCGTCAGGGAGCTGGGGCTGCGGCAGTTCCTCGACATCGGCACCGGCATCCCGACCTCGCCGAACCTGCACGAGGTCGCGCAGGAGGCCGCCGCGGACGCCCGGATCGTCTACGCCGACAACGATCCGATCGTCCTCGCGCACGCCCGCGCCCTGCTGACCGGTACCCGGCAGGGCCGCACCGCCTACCTCGACGCCGACCTGCGCGAGCCGGAGAAGATCCTCGCCTCGCCCGAACTGGCCGAGACTCTCGACCTCGACCGGCCGCTCGTGCTCTCCCTGATCGCCGTGCTGCACTTCATCCCTGAGTCGGACGACCCGTACGGCCTGGTCCGCCGTTACACGGAGGTCCTCCCGTCGGGCAGCTACGTGGCGCTCACCCACGCCACCGGGGACTTCGCGCCGGAGGAGGCGGAGCGGGTCTCGGCCGTCTACCAGGCACGCGGGATCGCGCTGACCCCACGCTCCCGGGGCGGGGTCGAGGGCTTCCTCACCGGCCTCGACCTCGTCTAGCCGGGTGTCGTGCCGGTCCACCGCTGGCACGCCGAGATGGACGCCGGGGAGGAACTGGCCGACAGCCGCGTCAACGTCTACGGCGCCATCGCCCGCGTCCCCTGAACGGGCGGCCCGTGAGCAGGCACAACGGGCGGGGTGAGCACGGGTCCAGCGCGCGGATGGTGCGGTCAGCGAAGGTAGGGCGGCCCACCAGAGGCCGAGTGTGGCGATGACCTCGCTGGCAAGGGGCAGGGGTGCGGTGGGGATACCGGTCGGGGCGTAGGGCAGGGGCGCTTCGCAGCGCATGCGGATGATGTCGCGCCAGGTCAGGATCTGGTGCCATGCGGTCTGGATGGCCGCGCCCTTGGTGCCGACGAGCCGGCCGGAGGCGGGGAGGTCCTCGAGAGTCAGACCGCCGGCGAGCAGAGCGGCGGCGGTCTTGGGACCGATACCGCGGACACCGGGGATGTTGTCGCTGCTGTCTCCGGACAGCGCGCGGAGGTCAGCGAACTGGGCCGGGGCGACGCCGTAGTGGGTGAGGAGGTGGCCTGGCCCGATGAACCGGCTGCCGGGCCGCCGGGCGGTGTTGAGGACTCGAATTGAGCCGTGCGTGGCGTCGGGATAGGAGAGGATTTGGTAGAAGTCCTGGTCCGCGGACAGGATCAGCACGTCGCGTTCGGCGTGGGCGGCTGTGGTGAGGGTGGCGATGACATCGTCGGCCTCGACATCCTCGAGCTCGATCCAGGCGATGCCGAACAGGTCCAGGCCGGTCGTGATGTCGGCGAGCGCCTCCAGCGGTCGGCGGGCGGCGTCGCTGATGTCGCGGCGGTCGGCGTCCCGGGAGGGGAGTGGGAGCTGCCGTGCCGGTATCCCAAGCCCTGGCTGGCACTCGCAGGCTCGTGGGGGTCTCGGATCGGCGCTACCGGCACGGCCGTCGCCCGACAACCAGGCGAGATTTCTAGGTGCGGGTGGGTCGTTTTCCTCTGGTTGAAGTGAGCTCACTGTGTGACGGTGGCTGTTCGTGCCGTCGGTGTCAGCACGGCGGGTGTGCTGAGAAGGTGACGGCCAGCCAGGAACGGGAGCGCTGCGGGATGCGCGAGCATCTGTGACGGTTCGGGACCGATCCGGATTCCACCGACCCGGATTCGGCCGCGGTCCTGGACTCGCAGTTAACCATTGCGATCGAGATCGGTCAGGCTGCAGTGGCTGCTCTTCCCTCCGATCACCCTGCCCGTGCTGGGATAGTGGCCAGCCTCGATCTCGCCCGCCGCCAGCGCGCTCTTGGTGAGGATCATCCTGATGTGGGAACGTTCCTGGCCACAATCAGACCCGACTTCACGTCGGGGCGCCCGTGTGGGGATCCAGAATCCCGATTCGGCCTGTGAGCTGGCCTTTTGCGGGTGATCCGATCTTCCTCGGGAGGTATCAGGCTGCGTTGCGATATTCGTTGATCAGCCCGCCAAGAATACATATGCGACGGACGGTAGACCCCGGGAGCGGGGCGACCATGGGTGGCGAGTCGGGCGGATGCTGGCCGAGGGAGCAGTGAGGCCGGTGGGTATTGAAATGCTCGGCTTAGCTGGTGAGGACTGACGTCAGGTGCCGTTCGGAGACGGTCAACAGCCTGTCGGTGCATTCCCTGCGGACGGTGCCGACCCAGCGTTCCGCGATCGCGTTCGCCTGCGGGGATTGCGGTGGTGTGTGCGCCATGTCGATACCGGCTCCGGTGAAGACAGCGTCGAAGGAAGCCGTGAATTTAGTATCGCGGTCACGGATGAGGAACCGGAACCGGTGGCTGCGCTCCTCGAGATCCATCAGCAGGTTCCTCCTGCGGTGGCCCCAGGTCGGGTTCTCCTTCGCGAGGCGCAGGACCAGCTCGCGGATCTCCCGGCGGACCGGTGGCCGTCCGGGCGATTTCCGGGGATAGATCCATTTTCGTGCGAGGAGGTCACGGTGCCAGCGCAGCACGGTGGCTGGGGTGACGAAGGACGAACCCCAGCTGGACCGGGGTAGCAGCCGGGACAGGGCTGCGTGGATCACCCGATCCGCCGGATCCAGCGTCGGACGACTCCCCTGACGTCGCAGCACCGCCATCTGGTGTCGCAGGGCAGGACGAGGAGCTCGACGTCCTTCGCGGTGTCCCCGCGCACATCGCCACGAGCATCAACGAGGGCGTTATCAAGGAGTTCCGCGCAACAACGGAGTTGTGGGTGGTGCGTTCGCCGGGGCGCCCCTTCTGTTGCTTATCACGAGCACGATCACCTCGGGTGGGAATCGGAATCCGGTGAACTCCGAGACGGGGACCAGTGGATGGATGGCACCTCGATGCATCATCCGATCAGGACCGGCCGGGCACCCGGACACGTGGAGGACCTCGCCAACGCAACAGACCCAGCGCTGCATCCACCGTTAGGCCGTGACATGGCCGACAGCGATGCCGCGTTCGGCGAGCAGCCCCTGACATCCCGATACGACAGGGCGAACCGCAAGTACCAGCGGACCGCCAGCACGATCACCTCCGGTGGGAACCGAACCCCGCGAACTCCGACACGAGGTCGGTGGTGCCGCGTAAGCCGTGCTCGGCATGGTGGACAAGGAACAGTGCCGGCACTCTCCGTCGGTGGCGGCCTACCGCGCCGGTGGGCACAACAAGGCAACGCCGAAGGTGTCAAACGTGCCGATCAGGGTAAGCTGTCATCGAGCCGCACCAATCGACGGTGTTGTCGCAGGCGCGGGCGCCACCATGTCTGAAGGCGAAAGGGCCATGATGAAGACCCGCGTCCCGGTCCCCCTTGCGTTGCTGATCTGGGTAGTCGTCGGTATCATCCTTGCTTCGAGCAAAAACTACGGTGAGATCCACGATGGCTCCCAGCTCGCCACGTTCATTCTGGCTATTGTGCTGTGGCCGATCCTTGCCTTCGATGGTTCCGTCGCCATCCATTTCTGACGGGGCTGTTGCGTTATGGGGAGGGAACGCGTGCCGAGCCCTGCGGGTTTGCGAGTCAGACCGCGAGGCGAGTCCGGTGAAGGCCTCTGATACCCGCAGCAGCGGGTCGGAGTCAGTGCCGAGTTCGTAGTGTCCGCGGCGGATGTTACGAACGAGGGTTATCTGCGCCGCAGTAGGGCCATGCAGAGTGTCAGACCTGGACCGAATGCCATCCCGATCGCTGTGCCGCCGATGTCGAGTCCATCGCGCAGTTGTTCGACGACGAGCAGTACGGTCGCCGACGAACAGTTACCTCGGGAGTTGAGGATCTGGCGGGTCGCGGCGGTCTGTGCCCTGTCCAGACCCAGACGCTCCTCTACGACGTCGACGATGCGTAGCCCGCCGGGGTGCACGGCCCATCCCTGGATGTCGGCCTGCTTGAGTCCGAAGGGGTCGAGCAGTGCCGCGGTCGCCTCTTCGACGTGGTTCGCCAGGACGGCGGGGACCTTGGCGGACAGCCCCATCCGGAACCCATGGTCGGTGACGTGCCAGGTCATCAGTTCTTCGCTGGCTGGAGCGGTCACGGCCGTGGTGTCGATTACGTCGAGACCATGCTCGGCGTCGGGCTGGAGCACGATCGCCGCGGCGGCGTCGCCGAACAGGGCGTGCGCGACCACCTGTTCCAGGTCTCGTTCGGGAGTATCCGGCTGGATGTGCAGGGAGGTGAGTTCCACGCAGAGTACGAGGGCGGGTTGCCGGCGGGCCCGGACGAAGTCAGCGGCGGTTCCCATCCCCGGGATCGCCGCGTAGCAGCCCATGTGCCCGATCAGCAGCCGCCGTACCTGCGCTGACATACCGAGCTCACGGGCGAGCTGGATGTCCAGACCCGGTGTGCTGTAACCGGTGCACGACACGACGACGAACAGCCCGACGTCGGCGGCGTTCAGTCCGGCGTCCATCAGGGCGGTTCTGGCGGCCTGTAGTCCAAGGGGGTGTGCGTCCTCGACGTATCGCAGCATCCGGGTGGCTGTCGACCAGCCGCTGATGTCCTCGCGCCGCGGATCCACCACCCCGTGCCGGGTCCGGACTCCGCAGCCCATGAAGATCCGGCGAGCCATCCGGTCGCCTCGGTACCGTTGGTCGAAGACCTCGTCCCACAGGCTCTGCTGGTCGAAAACCCCAGGAAACGCTGTCCCGATCCCGGTGATCACGGCTGTCGTGCCCGGCTCTGCCCCGGCGCTCCTCGTGGGATCCCTGCTCGTGTCGGGAGTCTGTGCCCCCCTCACCACCGGGCCACGTTTGCGTCCGCGTCCGGGTCGCCTCCCAGCGCCGCGAGGCCCAACCAGTCCGCGCACACATCCGTGGTCGCGGGTTGGAGAGATCCGCACCGAGCGTCCCGGTACAGCCGTTCCAGTGGGTGGCCGCGGCGGGTGACCGTAGTTCCGCACGCCTCGATGACGGAGGCCGCCACATCCTGCGCGGTCTGCCCAGCGAGCAGTTTCGCTCGCCATACCCACCGGTTCGTCGCCGCTGATCCGGGATCGGCCTCCACCCGCCGGGCGCACTCGTCGACCATGACGTCGAGCGCTGCGAGGGCGACGTCCGCGTGACCGAAGCGGGCCCGCACGGCAGGAAGGCCGACCAGGCCCTTCGGTATCCCCGCTGCCGTTTGGCCTCGCGCGTGTTCGATTCCCGCGTTGAAGGTGGCTCGGCCGACCCCGGCGTAGACGGCGGCGTAGGAGGCCACCAACCACTGCGGCATGATCTGCGCGATCAGCAGGCTCAGCCCCTCCAGCCCGCCGACCAGCGCGTCCGCCGGAACCCACACGTCCAGGCGCAGGTCGTGGCTGCCGGTACCCCGCATGCCGAGGGTGTCCCAGTTGGGCTCGACGGTCACCCCGTTCCCGGCTGGAACAAGAAAATGGCTGACTCTCGTCGCTGGGCCCGCCGCAGCCGCCAGGTGGTCTTCGTCCGGCTGTTCGCCTTCGGAATGGTCTTCGGCCGCGCGCGCGGCGACGAAGTAGACGTCCGCGTGCGACGCACCCGAGCAGAAGGACTTGAGGCCGATGATCCGGTAGCCGTCGCCCTCACGGCGGTAGGAGGTCCGCAGCGCGGACAGTCGCGAGCCGGCGCCCCGTTCGCTCATGGCAACGGCGATGAACGAGCCGCCGGCGGCCTGAGTCAACATCCGGTCGCGCGCGGAGAAATAGGACTCCGGCGCCCCCATCGCGCGGGCGAGCTCGTCCGGAGTGCCGGCCAGCGCGCCCAGGACCGAGGTGTGCATGTTCAGGGCCAGGGCGGTCGAGCCGCTGGCTTCGGCGAGTACCCGCGCGGCATTGGCCCACTGCGCGAAACCGCCGCCGTGACCACCGAACCGCCGGGGTACGAGCAGCCCCAACAGACCCGCCTGGCGCAGATCGTCGAGGTCGGCCGCGGGCAGCTCCCCGCAACGATCTGCGTCGCCGGCGCGCCCGGCGATCGCTGCGACGACGCTGTGGGCGAGTTCCGCCCCGTCGGCGCGCGGTGCCCGCGATTGCGCTGGTACCGCGTCGTGTCCGCCCGGTTTCCGCATGCTCACCTCCCGCACGCCCGGCTCCGGGAGGTCCGGACCGGCTGACGGGCCCGGACCCTGCGCATCAGCGGACCGTTCAACGCTCACCGGAGTTCCCTTCTTGTCCCGACGGCCTGGTAGACACCCGCGGTGGACTCGGTCGGCACCATCCGCACCGAGTCGGCTTGACGGACGAGCCAACGGACGTAGTCAGGAAGCGAGGGGCGAAGGCCGCCAACGACAGTCATCTCGATGCCGCACCGATCCAGCGCCGCGCCCAACCGGTCGGGCGACACCAGCAGGCGCGGATCGTGTATACGAGGCGGCGGGCCACCCGGCAGGCGCTCGGCGAGACGCACCAGACCGATCCGGCAGAACAGAGTGTCCGCGAGCGTGTCGATCACCAACGTTCCGCCCGGAGCGAGGACTCGCCCGATCGCCGTGCAGGCCGCGTCGAGATCCTCGATATGCTCGAACATCTCGCCAGCGACGACGCAGGAGAACTTGCCGTCGGGGAATGGCAGGCGCGTCACGTCGGCCTGGACTGCCTCGACGCCGTGGTCACTGGCCTGGCGGAGTGCCAGCGGGGATAGATCGACACCAATGTGCCGCCATCCCGCGAGCTTGCCAGTCAGCACCCGCGCGAGCAGGCCGCCACCGCAGGCAAGGTCGAGCAGCGGGGCGCCGGTGCGAGGTGGGGCCGGGATGAGGCGGGCGCGCGCCTCGGCGAGCCAGTGCAACGCCGCGAACCGTCCGTGAGTGGGCCACCACTGGTCGGCGAGGTCATCGTACTGCGCGGGATCGTTGCGGCGCCGGCGCGGCAACCGCCGTCGTCCGTTCGGGCTCGTCGCCGCTGGCCTTTGATCGCACGATTCCGGAACGACCCGATATGGGTGAAACATCGATTCCGGCCGGTGCGTCGACCTGTTCACGTGGCTCCCCGAAGGAATAGTGGCAGAATCTAAATGAGATGTTCCATAGACGATGGGGATCTGTAGGGCCGGCCCGTTTCCATGAAATCGGTACAACAATCACACGTCGAAAAACTTTCTCGTCCGGCCATGGACCTTTCGTCGATCATCTGTCATCAGGTCAGGTACGTGCCGGCGGCGACAACGAGCGCAACGTCGAGCGCGGCGACTGCCATCGCGATCCGGAAGGCATGGCGGTCGCCGAGCCGGAGACCCAGCACCGTCAGCGCCGTCACGGCGACCAGGATGGCGACGCGCCACGGGCTGAGGTCCGCCGGTCCCAGCACAGCGACAGCGGAACCCGCTGCGAGCAGGAGGGCAGCGGACCGCCGCGAACCGGCCGCCCCGAGGTGTTGCGGCAGGCCGCGCACCCCGGTCCGGGCGTCGGTGGCGAGGTCGGGAAGGGTGTTCGCGAAGTGCGAGCCCGAGCCGAGCAGAGCGCCCGCCAGCGGCAGCCACCAGGGCGATGCTGGATGATCAGGAAGCCCCAGTACGACGAACGCCGGCAGCAGGGCGAACGAGAGAGCGTACGGGAGGACGGACAGTCTGGTCGCCTTGAGTCCCAGGTTGTAGGCCCATGCACTAGCGACTGCGCAGAGATGGGTCCAGCCCGCCGGGCCACCCGAGGCGAAGGACAGCGGAACGCACGCGACCAGCGCGACCACGCAGGCGAGGGTGACCGGCCCCGGCGCTACTCCGCCGGCGGCGATCGGCTTCTCCGTTCGGCCGCCCGCCGCGTCGCGCTCCTGATCGATGACGTCGTTACTCCAGCCAATCGACAACTGCCCCGTGACGACCGCGGCCGCCACGGCGGCGATACCCGAGGCGGAGCGCCCGCTGGAGATCGCCAGTGCGGTGGCGAAGAGCGTCACCGCCGCGGTCGGCTCCGGATGACAGGCCCGCACCAGCGCAGCGAACCGCCCCGTGTCCGCAGGCGTCGCAGTGGTGGGCACCCGCTTCACTCCGCATCGCGCGGACGGAAGACCCATACCGCCGGAATCGACCGGCGCGGCAACGTTGATGGCCAGCGAACTATTGGCGGCCGATCTTCGCGACCGGGACACCACGGGTACGCCTCTGTGTTCTTCGAAAGAATCTTGTCGACCCCCTTTGGTGTGGAACGTCCACACCGGTATCGAGCGGCGTGGACTCCTGGATGACGACCCAGCGCATCGCGGATCACGGCGAACAGCCTTTGCCGCAAGCCTTTCCTGGACCGCAGTCCGGTCCGGTCCAGCAAGTGTGGCAGCAGAAGCTGCCTGTGTTGTGCATGTCGAGGCTGAAGGAGCACGGCGGACCACACCCACCCGCGGCCTGTCCGCCGTCCGGTAGGCCGCGGGATTCGCGGGCCAGGAACGCCGAAGCGACCTGCGCGGTCGTCAGGCCGCCGACCGCGCGCAGGAGCTGCGACGGTGCATGCCCGCGATCCACTCCGGATTACGCGTCTCGGTCGCGGCGCCCAGACCCGCAAACATCGTGACCCGGCCGGGCGCTCGCCCCTTTGGCCGCGGGACACCGGACCTGGACGTGCCGGCCGCCACCGTTTCCGCCGTGCCGACGCCGGGCAGCCGATCGCGGGCTTGGTCGGCTCGTTCCCTGAGGTGGCGCAGGGCTGCCCTCCAGGGCGGCGACTTCGCCCACCGAACGCATCGTCAGGGCCCTGGAGGTCAACGCCGACGGCCCAGTCCTGGCACCCCACAGGGTCGGCCGTAGAAAGGCCGCGCGGCAACGGCGGGCGGCTACGGCGTCGCGCAATCCTCGGGGAAGCCTCAGGGGATCGAAGCGAGCGGCCAGATCTGGCCGGTGGTGCTGTCGATGAGCGCGGCTTGGCTGATCCGGGCGGCGATCGGGAGGACGTCGTAGACGGTGGCGGCGGCAACCGGAAGCTGCGCGAGGCGGGCCCGCGGAACGAGGGCGCAATGCGGTAGCCACCTGTCGATCTCGTAGTGCTGGTGGATGAACGCCCCGGTGGCTCGGACGGCCCGGACGGCCTCCTGCTGCCGGCCGACAAGTCCCGCCTGGCCGGCCGGAATGAGCGAGATGCGGCCGCGGCGGAAGGCGCCGAGCGCGTCAAAGGTGATCTCCATGGGTCCCCGGTCGGGGAGGGCCTCGATTGCCGCCTGAACGCTGCCGAGATCCCACCGCAGCAGGACCACGTAGGACAGGTGAGGACGGTGGAGACGGTGAGTGTGCGAGCGGAGCGTCGGCACGCCCCGCTCCTCGAGCCGATCCCACAGGTCTCGCAGCGCACGGTCGGCACGGGGATCAAAGAGCAGGCAAATCCCGAGAGCCACGATCTAACGGTAGCCGATCACATCCGTTACGCAGTCGAGATCGCTCAACCTCGCGCACGATGGACCGGCCGGGACATGCGGGGTGCCAGAACTCGGCCACCGGCGTTGATCTGGTCTTTTAGGCGGCTCGTTCGTATTCGTTGATCAGGCCACCGAGGACAGGCCGGCGCTTGATCCGTGCCGTCTGCGATCGGGTGGTCGGGCCGGGGCGGTTGAAGGCGGAGCGCGCGGTGCGGGCGTCGTCCGTTGTAGTGCCGTGCGTACTCGGACAGGACGGTGCGCAGGTGCCGTTCACCGAAGATCAGCATCCGGTCAGTGACCTCCGTCCGCACGGTGCGCACGAACCGTTCCGCGTAGGCGTTCGCGCGGGGGGTTCGGGGTGGGATCCTGACCGTGGTGATGCCGGCGTCGGCGAGGACCGCGTCGAACGACGCGGTGAACTGCCCCGCACGGTCGCGGATCAGGAACTGGAAGTCGACCGCCCGCTCACCGAGGTCCCTACCGCCCAGGGGAGATGACTTACGACCTGCGGCGACTCCGCCAAAACGGTCTGATCCACCGCATCCCGACGACCAACCGCTACATCCTCACCGACGGCGGGATCCGCGTCGCCGTCTTCTACACCAAGGTCTACAACCGGACCGTTGTTCTCGTACAACGGAAAGCGCTTGTCGATCACATGGAAATTGGCGTCGAAGAACGGACGTCGATGCATCACGGATCTCCTTTCACTCGGTAGTTGACCGCGGCGCTTGCCGCAGGCTCGGCCGGGTGTTCGTTACAGGGGACGCTGCCAAGTCTGGCCGACGAGGTCGCGCCCGAAACTGCGGTGGGCCTGTTCGGCGACGAGCTCGAAACCCTGTTTCTGGTAGATGCGGCGGGCCGAGTGGAGCACATCGTTGGTCCACAGGGAGATCGCCCCATAGCCCGCGTCCCGCGCGAAGTCCACGCACTCCCCGACGAGGCGGGCCCCGAGACCCAGTCCGCGCGCGGCGGGATCGACAAGGAGAACGCGCAGTTTCGCGGTCCGCTGATCCCCGCGTACGCAGAAGACGCACCCTGCCCGCACCCCGTCCACTTCCGCGATCCATGCTTGCTGCGGTCCGGCGTCCTTCTCCGCTGCGTAGTCGGCAACGATCCGGGCGACAAGCCCCTCGAAGCTGCTGTCCCAGCCGAACTCCCGGCTGTAGAGCTCGCCGTGCGCCATCACCACCCAGCCCAGGTCCCCGGGCCGGCCCAGTGGCCGGATGGTCACCCGACGTTCCGCCATCGCGCCTTCACTCTCCTGCTACTGAAACGACTGTTTCAGTAGGCTAGCCCGGTGGCCGGACCTGAGACAAGCCCCTCCGTACGGCGTCAGGAACTGCTGGAAGCGGCCTACGTCCATGCCCTGCGCAACGGCCTTGGCGGAATGTCCCTGCGCCCGCTTGCCGAGGAGATCCAGTCCAGTCCGCGGGTGCTGCTCTACCTGTTCGGTAGCAAGGATGGCCTGATCCGCGCCTTGCTCGAGCGGGCCAGAGCTGACGAACTGGCCCTCATAGAGCAGCTCGCCGGCTCGCGTGACCGGCCGCAAGGGCTGGCGCCAGTCGCGCGTGAGCTGTGGCGGTGGCTGTCCGAGGAGGCCCATCGGGGCCTGCTCATGCTGTGGGTCGAAAGTTACGCACGCTCCCTCGTCGAGCCGGACGGGCCGTGGGCCGGCTTCGCCCAGGACACGGTCCGCGACTGGCTCGCGTTGCTCGCTGCTGCTCAGCCCCCTGAGACACGCGACACCGAGACCGGGTTCGCGCAACGCACGCTCGTGCTCTCCGTCCTGCGGGGAGCGCTGCTGGACCTGCTCGCCACCGGCGAGTCCGCCCGCGCCAACGCGGCGGTACACCTCCATCTGGCCGCGATGGGATGACGCGCGTCAGAACTCAGGCGATCTTCCTGCGTGCCCGTCGGCGGGCATACCACCACCGGGAACGGGTCCAGTTGACAAATGCCCAACCAGCAACCTGTCAAGTGCCGGATTGGATGGAGACTCGGTTGTCACGCGATGCTCCTATAGATGTCAAGCGACCCGAGGCAGCCGAGCGGAAATCTCGACGCGGCTGTTCTCGAAAACGGGGGGTTCGGTGGCGGTAGCCGCCGCCGGTACCGGCCCCGCACTCGCGCCGACACCGCGCTCGGCGGGCAGCGGGTCATCGTCGAGCTGCTGGTCCGCCAGTTCCGCTGTGAGCAGCCGGGCTGTGCGCGGATGTTGTCGCAGAACCCGGCCCGCAACCTCACAGCAAAACAGGTCGAGTACGCGCATGTCATCCATTCCGCCGGCGCCGATCTGCTGCAGCTAGTCAACGACATCCTGGACCTGTCCAAAGTCGAGGCCGGCAAGATGGAAATTCACATGGAGCACGTCTCCCTGCGTGCTCTGCTGGAGGACCTCCGGGCTACCTTCCACCCCATCACGGAGGAGAATGGTCTCGAGTTCACCGTGGACGTCGCGCCCGACGCGCCGACCGAACTGTTCACCGACTCCCAACGCGTGTCACAGGTACTGCGCAACCTGCTGTCGAACGCGGTGAAGTTCACCGAGCAGGGCTGCGTGGAGCTGCGGATACGGACGACCGAAGGCCCGGACGGGGCCGCGGGGCCCCGCAAGACGGTCGCGTTCTCGGTCGTCGACACCGGCGTCGGAATCGCGGACGACGACCTGGACCGGCTCTTCGAGGCCTTCCAGCAAGGGGAAGGCCCCACCAACCGCAGATACGGCGGCACCGGTCTGGGTCTGTCCATATCCCGCGAGGTCGCGGCGCTGCTCGATGGCGAGCTCCACCTGTCCACCGCCAACCTCGACGAGGAACCGGCCCTGACGAGAGACGTGACTGAGCCGGTGGAGCGATCACCCATCCCCCAGGCCCCTGCGCATGAAGAGCTACACGGCCGCAAGACCCTGGTGATCGACGATGACGTGCGCAACATCTTCGCCATCACCAGCGTCCTCGAGCTCTACGGCATCACCGTGATCTACGCATCCGACGGGCGGGAAGGCATCGACACCCTGCTCGCCACCGCTGACGTAGACATCGTCCTCGTCGACGTGATGATGCCGGAAATGGACGGGTACGCCACCATGACGGCCATCCGCCAGATCCCCCAGTTCGCCACGATTCCGGTCATCGCGGTAACCGCCAAGGCCATGCCGCATGACCGGGAGAAATGCCTCGCCGCAGGTGCCACCGACTACGTCACGAAACCCGTCGACACCGAAGAACTCCTCATCCGGATGGAACGACAGATCACCTGAACGCCGACCGCAGACGCGACCTTTGCTCGGGGCCTGTAAGTAGCACCTGATGACGATCACAACCGACATGACGGACACTCCCCGCTTGGCCAGCACCCTGACCAGCAGCTACTCACAAATTAAAGATCGTTAGCAGGTGTTCAGTCGGGAGTTCGGTTCAGTGGCGTCCGGAGGTGCGGATCTGGATTTTGCTCCCAGGTGGAGGGCTCGTTCGAGCCCTTGAGGGCAGCGCGTACCTCGGCCTCGCGGTATCTGCGGTGGCCGCCCAAGGTTCGGATCGATGTCAGCTTGCCGGCCCTCGCCCACCTGGTCACGGTCTTCGGGTCTACGCGAAAGAGTGTGGCTACCTCGCCAGGTGTCAGCATTGACTCGATGTTCGGCATTTGGACCATTCTGTATCCTCTCCGGCGGTCTTGTTTGACGCGATTGCCGCGGTAGTCGAACGGGTGTTCTATTGTCGGGGTGGAGCTGCTTCTCGACGGCGAGTTCCGGCTGACGTTAGCCTGGTCTGCCCGCTGTCTGTCGTCGCGCCACGACCCGATCTGCCGGTTCCAGCGTCGGGCGGTGGATCTGCCGTCGCAGCACCGCCATCTGGTGTCGCAGGACGAGGAGCTCTGCCTCTTTCCGAGTATCCCCGTGGGCTCGGAGCAGCGTCAGCCCGTGAGCGTTGCGTGTCAGGGTGTAGAGCAGGGACGGCACTATGGCCGTCCAGCCTGCCCGGCACAGGCATAGTTCGGCAGGCAAACGTACAAGTCACTGCCCAGATCGGGGCTCTGGAGCCCCCATAGGGTTTCCAGCTCCGGGGTGCGGCGCCGGCGGTTGGGCTCAGCCGGTCGGCCTCCAGTTCTCGTCCGCTGGGTCGGGGGCCTGCGGGTCTGGGGGCGGGAGTTCGTCGCGGTCGTCGTGGTCCCGGGTGGGGGCGTCTCCGAGGTCTGACTGGAGTCGGTCGAGATCCAGGTTGAGGGAGGTGTATTTGAGTTTGCGGGCGACTTTCGTGTGTTTGGCTTTCGCTCGACCGCGTCCCATGGAACGACCCCTTCCGGCCATTGTGCACCCCCGCTACGGTGCTCGTTGTGTGTGATGCCTTCTGAGAACACGAGGCGGCACGGCTCCGCCACATTCTTCGGTGTCGGTTTCATTACCCGAGGTAGTTTTGGAGTCTGTGTGAGTGTGAGGGGTGACGCCGTTTCGCCAGGGTTCTCGACGCGATCTGCTGGATCCGGTCGCGGCTTGACCGTCGTGGCGTCGATGGTGGGGAAGTCGAGCTGCCAGCGTGGTGAGGTTGTCGACCTTCTGGCATTCTTGACTTGGACGTCGCCGGGGAGGCTTGGCGGTGGCGTTGATACCGCGATACCTGCGCGTCCTTCGCAGGAAGCAGTGTGCTTGGCGGGTTCGGATAGGCCGGCCGGCGTCGGCGCAAGGTCGACATGACCCCCATGTCCCCCACGAGGCCCGCCCGCCCTGCAGCGGCGGACATGCCGACATCGCACATCGACGCACGTGCCCGACCTGTCCAGCTGTTTGACACTCCGCTTGGCTTCGTCCCTGGCCCGTGGCCCGCGTCTACTCATGTGCGGTGAGGGCGTGGGTCGCGGCGGCGGCGATGGCGGGGGTGAGGCGGGGATGGTCGAGGGGAGGCATCAGCTGTCCGGACGGGGTGTGCGCGGTCAGGGTGTGCACGGCGGCGACGCGGGCAGCCAGGGTGATGGGCTGCTGGGTGGTGACGGCTGCGGACAGCAGTCCGGGCAGGGCGTGTAGCGGCCGCGGGCCGGTGGTGGCTGCGGCGAGGGCCGGTGGTGTCTCCGGGCGGCTGTGGAGTACCGGGATACCGACGGGGGGAGCTGCTAGCCCGAGTAGATCGATGATCAGATCGATGTCGGGGGCGAGCCTGTGCAGGGGCTCGATGCCATAGGCGACCGGGTCGTAGAGAGTCAGGTCGCCGATGCGCGCCGCGACTAGCAGGCCGGCGAGGTCTCCGCCCCGAGGCGGATCGATCAGGACGACCCGGGCATGGTGGGGATCGATGGCGCGGGCTCGCAGGTGGGTGAGTGCTGCAGCGGCGACGCCGATGGCGAGGCCATCGTTGACGGCGTCCAGCAGCAGATAGGGCGCGGAGGTGAGCGCTGCGCGGACGGCGTTCACGTGTCGGATGTGAGTGTGGACTAGGACGGTGGCGGCGAAGCCTGGTGCGAGCAGCCCGATCGCGGTGGCAAGTTCAGCCGCGCCGGTGGCGGCGATCGGCAAGGGGAAGACGTCGAGTCCGGTGGCTTGATGCAGGTGGACGGCCTGGGATTCCAGTGCGGGCAGGGCGGTCGCGGACGTGAGCTGCTCGAAATCGAGGACCGCGCTTGCATCGGTGAGCAGAGCTACTCGCCGTGCTCGGCCGGTGTAGCGGTCGGTGTGCCGCGGATGTGCGGCCAGGTGGCGGATGATGCGGCGGTCCGCGTCGGCGTCCAACAGCGCCAGGTCGTGGCCTGTGCCGGTGGCGACGCCGACCCGCTGGGCGAGTTTGCCGGTGGCTGCCGCACGGAACGCGAGGTCCTCGGCGCCGAGGAGGTCAGCGCCGAGCCGGTCGCGCAGGGTGCGGGTGAGCCAGGCCAGGGTGCTGGACCCGTCGGCGTCGAGAATGATCCGGCGGGCACCGGTGGGGTCGGGTTCGTCGGCGTGGCACAGGACCGCGCCGGGCGCGTCGGCGATGATCGTCTGCACCGTCACCAGCGCCGACCGCGGGACCCGGATCCGGATGCTGTACGCCGGGTTCGCCTTGGCCGACCCTGGCGTCAGCATCTCGCCTCCGCCGGCCGCCCATGCCCGGCGGCCCGACTCAGGCCTGATGCCGCCCGCTTGATGGTGACGACACCATGACGACCTACTCCGATGATCATCAGTGTGTCGAGAAGGGGGTCGACGTGGTCAGCGTTAGTGCTGGTGAATGCAGGGCTACGCACGGTGTCCGAATCGCCGGCGGGCTCTTCGTGGTCGTCCCGTTCATGCTGGACTCGTCTCAGCCTGGTGTAGCTGGGCGAGCAGACCTTGTTGGCTGGTCAGCAACTCGGTGAGGATCCTTCGCGCGGCACGCATCAGTTCGGCCACATCCCCGCCGGCCAGCGCGTACACCACCGTCGAGCCGTCCCGGGTCGCCGTCACGATCCCCGACCGGCGCAGCACCGCCAATTGCTGGGAGAGGTTCGAAGGTTCCACCTCGATCGCGGCCAGCAGCTCCCGCACCGGCATTGGTCCGTCCGCCAGCAGCTCCAGCACTCTGATCCGGACCGGATGGCCCAACATGCGGAAGAACTCCGCCTTCGCCTGATACAGCGGTACCTGCACCAGCTCCACCGCCCTCCGCTGGGTAACCGCATCACGCCGGACAGCGCGCACGGTGTCTCGACCCGGCGGACCCGGGATCGACATGCCTGCACATGACCACGAAAGCCGCGTTAGGACGGCGCCAGGCGGAAAGATCCGCCCGTCCCCGGAGCGCCCCGCACATGATCTAACCACAATGTCGCTAATTGATGAAGTCTTCAATCTCCAGGTGATCGCCGGGAGTGGACGGTGGGAGCGAGGAGGGGTCCGCGCCGGCGATCGTGGGGCTGCCCAGTCTGTGGGGCGTCTTCGGGGGCGCGCCGCCCGGAGTCGGATGAGGTGCCCACCTTCAGCCTTGTCTCCAGCGCTGCGGGCCTCGGACTTGCGACGAGTGATGACCGGAGGCTGCGGCAGGCGCCGGGATAGCAGAGGCGGCCCGTCGAGATCCTGCCCACCGCCCCCTGGTAGCTCTCCGAGATCATGCGGCCGGGTCCTCGCAGGCGGCATGTTCCCCGGCGCGACGAACGCGGGCCTTCGACGAGGCGGCGTCGGTTGTACATGGCTGCCGCATGCGCCGTGCGCGCTCGGTCTGCACTCCCAGCTGCTGGAACAGGTGCGACGCTTCCAGCCCGACCCCGGGCACCAGCTCCTCGCCGGCCGCTCTTCAGCGCCCGGGCGCGTCGGGTGGCCAAGGGGCGGGAAGAACTCCGCCTTCAGCTGATACGGAGGCGTCGCGACACGCCTTGCTTGGGGCCGCCCGCCGGCCGGCATGCGACGACATGTTGACGATCTTTAGGGTCGATAACCTGACAACTTCGTCAGATAGACGAGGTACAGTTCAACCATCCGACAGTCTGTCGAAGGAGTGGGAGATGCCCGTCACGATCCCGGGCCTACAGCCGACGCCGACGACACACCCGGCACTGTTGGAGTGGGTCGCCACGATCGCCGACCTCACCCGGCCCGACCGGGTTCACTGGTGCGACGGCAGCGACGCCGAGTACGACCAGCTCTGCGCGGAGCTCGTCGACAAGGGCACGTTCCTCCGTCTCGCCGAGGACAAGCGGCCCGGCAGCTACTACGCCGCGAGCGACCCCAGCGACGTCGCCCGCGTCGAGGACCGCACCTTCATCTGCTCGAGGAGCCAGGACGACGCCGGTCCGACGAACAACTGGACCGACCCGGACGAGATGCGCATCACCCTGCGGGGCCTGTTCGCGGGTTGCATGCGGGGCCGCACCATGTACGTCGTCCCGTTCTGCATGGGATCGCTAGGCTCACCGATCTCCGCACTCGGCGTCGAGATCACCGACTCGGCCTACGTCGCGGTCTCGATGCGTGTAATGACCCGAATGGGCCAACCGGCACTCGACCAGCTCGGACAGGACGGCTTCTTCGTCCCCGCCGTGCACAGCGTCGGCGCGCCGCGCCAGCCCGAGCAACCCGACGTCGCCTGGCCCTGCAACGCCACCAAGTACATCGTCCACTTCCCCGAGACACGAGAAATCTGGAGCTACGGCTCCGGCTACGGCGGCAACGCCCTGCTCGGCAAGAAGTACTACGCGCTACGGATCGCCTCGGTGATGGCCCGCGACGACGGCTGGCTCGCCGAGCACATGCTGATCCTCAAGCTCACCGGACCCGACGGGAACACCCATTACATCGCGGCCGGCTTTCCGAGCGCCTGCGGCAAAACCAACCTCGCCATGCTCGTCCCGACCATCCCCGGCTGGAAGGTCGAGACCATCGGGGACGACATCGCCTGGATGCGCTTCGGAGACGACGGACGGCTCTACGCCGTCAACCCCGAGGCCGGCTTCTTCGGCGTCGCGCCGGGCACCGGCCGGACGACCAACCCCAACGCCATCGACACGATCCACAGCAATGCGATCTTTACGAATGTCGCGCGCACCGATGACGGAGACGTGTGGTGGGAAGGGCTGACCAAGGAACCCCCGGCACATCTCATCGACTGGCAGGGCCGCGACTGGACACCACAGTCCGCGACGCCGGCCGCGCATCCCAACGCCCGTTTCACCGCCCCCGCCAGCCAATGCCCGACGATCGCTGCGGAATGGGCCGGCCCGGCGGGCGTTCCGATCTCCGTTGACTGTGCCGCCTGGGAACACGAAAACCGACACGATCCGTCGATACTTCACCGACCTCGGCCCCCGCATGCCCGACGCTCTCTGGGTCGAACTCGCGGCCCTCGCCGACCGGCTGCGCTGACACCGTCTCCCACGCCTCACACCCTCCGTGAGCCAACGGGTTCGGCCGCCGCCACAGCCTGACAGCAATGCTGCCGACCGACGCCGTCCACACCCCTGCCCCCGGTGCGCCTAGCTAGCTGTGTCCTGTCGGCAGCATTGGTTTGGCCACGCCGTCTTCCATCGACAGCTGTTAGAGAGCTGAACTACGCCGCACCAATCTGATGAAGTTGTAAGGTTATTGAGTCGCGTGACGAGCTGTCGGACGGGCGCCGTGCCTGACGGATGGCTGGTAGTTGGAGGTTGGAAGGAGAGGTCGTATGGCGACGCCGCTGTACCAGCTGAAGGCGGAGTTCTTCCGGACCCTTGGCCACCCGGCGCGTATCCGGGCGTTGGAGCTGCTCAGCGAACGAGAGTGGTCGGTGAGCGAGCTGGTGCCCGAGATCGGGTTGGAGGCGTCGCATCTGTCCCAGCAGCTCGGGGTGCTGCGCCGCGCCGGGCTGGTGACAACCCGTAAGCAGGGTACGACCGTGTTCTACGCGGTGGCGTCGCCGGAGATCGTGACGTTGCTGGCGGTGGCCCGCTCAATCCTGACCGGCGTGCTACACGAGCAGGCCGACCTGCTGCGTGACCTACTCGCCACCGAGCCCTGAACATCCCGACGGAGCCAACGACCACAGCAGATCACGACCATCGAAACGATAATCTCATCTCGAGAGGATCAAGAGGCTTTCGGTCGCGACCCAGCCAACAACCAATGCTTGGAATGACCGTCCACTTCTCACAGACATCGCTACATTTCGCCACGTGGAGAGGATCTGCTCGGTGGTCGACACTCTGAGCCCCTCGTGCCTTCCTGGACTCCGCAGGTGCCACGATCTGCGTCCTCGCTGCGGGCCCGTTCCCAGTGGAGACTTAGAATATGGCTGGGTCTCCTGGAAACATCTGCCGCCGACGCTGAGCATAGGTGCTGACTGACATGGGCCGGTCTTTCCGCGGACATGAAGATGCGCCGCCCACGGATCTGAGCGCCCCCGACGAAGCCGCGGAGGAAAAGATCCGATCCCTCATCGCCCGGGGTAAGGAGAACGGTTTCGTCACCCCGGACGACATTGCCGCTGCGCTACTCGCAGCGGAGCTGCCGCCAGAGAGCAGCGACGTTGTCCTACGGCTACTCGCGGAGGACGGCATCGAGGTCCTCGACGAGGTGGGCGGGGACGCTTCAGACATGCCTAGCCGGCGTCGTGAGGGAGAGGAACTTGCGCTTACGACGCCACCCTCGGACCCGGTACGGATGTATCTCAAGGCCATCGGCCGGGTGCGGCTGCTGACCGCAGAGGAAGAGGTCGACCTAGCGAAGCGGATCGAGGCGGGTCTGTTCGCCTCCGAGAAGCTCGCCGCCATCCGAAGGACCTCCCCGCGGCTGCGTCGGGACTTGGAGGCGATCGAGCAGGACGGTCAGATCGCCAAGCGCAAACTGGTGGAGGCGAACCTGCGCCTCGTGGTGTCCATCGCTAAGCGGTACGTCGGCCGGGGCATGCTGCTGCTGGACCTGATCCAGGAGGGCAACCTGGGCCTGATCCGTGCGGTGGAGAAGTTCGACTACACCAAGGGATACAAGTTCTCCACCTACGCCACCTGGTGGATCCGGCAGGCTGTCACGAGGGCCATCGCGGATCAGGGGCGCACCATCCGGATTCCGGTACACATGGTCGAGACAATCAACAAGGTCACCCGGATCCAGCGGCAACTATTGCAGGATCTGGGCCGGGAGCCTTCGCCGGAAGAGATCGCCACACAGGTAGACCTCGCACCGCACAGAGTGGAGGAAATTCTCAAAGTCGGACAGACACCGGTCGCCCTGGAGACCCCGATCGGCGAGGAGCAGGACTCCCAGCTCGGAGACTTCATCGAGGACAACGACGCGATTGTGCCGTTCGAAGCGGCAAGTTTCGTCCTCCTGCAGGAGCAAATCGACTCGGTCCTACACACGCTGTCCGAGCGGGAGAAGAAAGTCATCCAGCTCCGGTTCGGTCTGACTGACGGCCAGCCTAGGACGTTGGAGCAGGTAGGCCGGGAATTCGGGGTGACCCGGGAACGGATCCGGCAGATAGAATCAAGAACACTGGCGAAGCTAAGCCACCCGGCGCGTTCACAACGGCTACGCGACTACCTGGTATAGCCCTGCTTCAAGCGAGACCGCAGTCACGGGGTCTGACGTCCGGCTAAGGGCGAGGGCCCGCGCTGGTGGCCGGCGTCATCGACTGATGGGTCGAGGTGCACTCCATCCGCCATTGACGGTACCGGAATCCGCGGCGCGCTGCTGCGGTCCGAGGAAACAGCGCATGCCAGGCCTGTGGGGCTCCGAAATTCGGGTTTCGGCCTGTGAGCTGGCCTTTGTGGTTGACGTGGTCGTCGGTGGGAGGTGTCAGGCGGCGTTGCGGTACTCGTTGATCAGCCCGCCGAGGATGCGTGTGCGATGGATGGTGGACTCCGAGGTCGGGGTGACCACGGGCGGCGAGTCGGGTGGGTGCTGGCCGGAGAAACGGTGGGGCCGATGGTGTTGAAATGCTCGGCGTACGAGCGGCCGAGTAGGACCAGCCAGCCACAGACTCGAACGAAGATCAGGTATAGCAGGCGCACGGACGAGCCATCTTCCGGTCTGAAGACCTCGCCGCCTGCCAGCGGGGTGCTCCAAGGCCGCCACGGAGACAGCCCGGAGGCCTCTTCGGGAGAAGATTCCCGATCAAGATCGGTTGCCATCGCTGGATGCAACAGACCCGTCTTGTGGGGATGAGGGTGAGGCGGGGGTCTTGAGGTGCAGCTCGTGCACTTCATTTTTGAAGATCTGTAGGGATTGGCCCAGCGACCGTGCGGCGTCGGGCAGTTTCCGGTAGCCGAAAAGCACCATGACGGTGAGCATGATCAGGCCGGTCTCAGCGGCTCCGAGATTCATGGGGTGTCCCGGTTCGATGAGGGGTTGGTCAGCTCGATGTGGCCGGCGGCTGACCACCTGGCCCGCCGGACGGCGGCTGGCCGCCGCCCCCTCCGGGGGCTTGGCCGCCGCCGCCGGGGGTGGTGGCGGTGTCGACGCTGACAGGAAGGGAGACGGTGTAGCCGCCGGTGACGTCGCCAGTCACGGTGGCGAGTTGGCTGGCGCCGGAGTCGTCGCCGAAGACGTTGTCGCTGGAGAGGCTGACCTGGGCCAGGTTGCTCACGGACGCCTCGTAGCCCTGCTGGGCGTAGACCGTGGTGCAGACGTCTTGGGGGAGTGCGACCTGGGAGGTGGCGATGGCCGTGGTGGCGTCGGTGATGCTGCCCTGGTCGGGGTAGACCTCGAAGTGGATGTGGGGCCAGCGTCCTGAGTAGCAGGCGGGGAAGATGCTGGTGAAACGGACCGTGCCGGCGGTGTCGGTGATCTGGACGCCACGCAGATAGTTCTGGTCGGTGACGCCGTCGGAGTACAGCGAGTAGCGGCCCTCGCGGTCGCAGTGCCACACGTACACGGCCACCCCGGCGAAGGGCGTGCCACCGTTCGCGAGGTCGCGGACCGTCAGCGCCAGTGTCATGGGGACGCCTTCGGCGGTGCCGGTCGAGTCGCCGAAGCTGGACCGGATGTCACTGCGGACCACACCGCTCTGCTCGAGGACGTCCGGCCCGTTGGACCCGTCGCCCGGGTAGGGGCCCGCGGTCTCTTCGGGGATCTCCCCTGCAACCGCGGACGCCGTAGCAGCGGACGCCCCCGAGGACCCGACCTGGCCTGGAGTGCAGGCGGCTAGGCTTGCTGCCGCGGCACCCACACCGAAGAAGGCCAGCATCCGCCGCCGGCTCACCACCGTGCCCATGTCGAAGCCCAGCCCCTGATCGACGATCTCCTCCTCAGGACGGGCCAGTGCACGCCCCTCGTACGTCGGCATCCGGCTTGGCTGCTGACGGTCCGCCATGTGCGCTCCCTCTGAGATCGGCTGATCCTGTACCGCCACCGTGGTGGGACAGCCCTTGCCTACGCTGTGCATCCCCTGTGTCAAAGCTGTGCATGTCTATATCGGGGCGGTGTGTCCCGTCCGGCTGGAGCTGAGGGTGCCTGGGGTGTGATCCCGTCCAGCCGTGCGAGCTGAGGCCGCCGACGGCACGGTGCGCGGTCGATGTCGCTGCCGATCGCGCGAATGGAAACGGCCGACCAGCGGCGATGGCGGATGGAATTTCGGCACGAGGGACATCGCTCGGATGGCTGGTCCCGCCTCGGACAGCTGATTAGGTTCCGAAGCTGTCGAACGAATCGTCGTACGGCAACGTCTCGTCGGCGAGCATGCCGTAGGGCGCACCACCCGAGGTGCGGCCCACCACGAAGAACGACCTGCCGTCCAGTGTGGTCCACCACTCGTCGTCGGCCTGGTCGCCGACATGCTCGGCGTGACCGCGTGGGGTCGCCGGGGGGCGCTGTGCCCAGTGATGCGCCGAGTCGGGCAGCGCGAGCCCGAGTGCGGTGAGGTCGTCGTAGGCGGTGTACCGGTCGACGCCGTACCGCTTGGCGTAGCTTTTCACGGTGATAACCGCGCCGGAACGGATCCACTCCCGTGCCGAGTCACGGCGTTGCCGCTGGCGCATCCCGTGACGTCGCGGTTGCACGCTCGGATGTTACCGCCGGCCGGGTGTCGTGGCCGCCCGAGAGACAGGCGGCGAGCCCGGTCCGTACGCGCCGTCGACGAAGGCGCCACGCACCGCACGAGCGCGATGAACAAGCACCCTGCCGGGCACGCGATGCGCGAAAAGTAGTGCGGCCCCGGCATGGCCCTGCGACGGGCCTTGGCGTGTCTCGTCCGACCGGCATGGCACGGAACCGCACCCGCATCTCGGTGACACTCAGCTACCGACTGCTGTATCCGACTCGGGGCAGATCCGTGCGCCGGGTCGCGCGGCTGTGACGACGGAGCTTTAACGAAATCCCTTTGTTCTCCACGGTTTGACAGCCGCGGCACGGCCCGTGGACCAGCGGTCGGTATCCGCCTCGATGGGCGCGTGGCCGGGTAGCTGTGTCGTGGCTGGTCGGGCTGGCACGGGTCACTGCGATCCTGCGTCGGCTCGGCTACGACATCGACGAGTTCACCCGCGCCCGCCGGGTCTCCGACCTACACACATACGGTCCGTCACGATCTGCCGCGGACGCCGCGGTGAGCGCGCTACAGCAATCGTGCCCGAGAACAGCAACGAGGGTGTGGGGCTCCAGAACTTGGGTTTCGGCCTCTGATCTGCTCTTTTGCAGCTGACGTGATCGTTTGGGGGCGTCGCCAGGCGGCGTTGCGGTACTCGTTGATCATGTCGCCGAGGATGCGTGTGCGACGGACGGCGGACTCCGGGGTCGGTGTGACCATCGGTGGCGGGTCGGGTGGGTGCTGGTGGAGGGAGCGGCGGGGTCGGTGGGTGTTGAAATGCTTGGCGTAGCTGCTGAGGACCGACGTGAGGTGCTGTTCGGAGACGATCAGTAGTCGGTCGGTGCATTCGCGGCGGACGGTGCCGACCCAGCGTTCCGCGATCGTGTTCGCTTTCGGTGACTGTGGCGGTGTGCGCATCACGTCGATGCCGGCCCCGGCGAAGGCAGCGTCGAACGAGGCCGTGAATTTCGTGTCGCGGTCACGGATGAGGAGCCGGAACCGGTGGCCACGCTCGTCGAGGTCCATCAGCAGGTTCCGTGCCTGCTGGGTGACCCACGCCGTGGTCGGGTGTTTCGTGGCCCCGAGGACGTGGACGTGGCGGGTGGTGTGTTCGACGACGAAGAGCACGTGGATCCGTTGGAGGAACACGGTGTCCACGGTGAAGAAGTCGCAGGCCAGCAGGCCGGAGGCCTGGGCGGACAGGAACGTGCGCCAGGAGGTGTCGGCCCGGCGGGGTGCGGGGTCGACACCGGCGCGGTGCAGGATCCGCCAGACAGTGGCGACCCCGACCGTGTAACCCAGCCCGACGAGCTCGCCGTGGATCCGGCGGTGGCCCCAGGTCGGGTTCTCCCGTGCGAGGCGCAGGATCAGCTCGCGGATCTCCCGGCGGACCGGTGGCCGCCCAGGCGACTTCCGCGGGTAGGTCCATTGGCGTGCGAGGAGTTCCCGGTGCCAGCGCGGCACGGTGGCGGGGGTGACGAAGAACGAACCCCAGCGGGCCCGGGGCAGCAGCCGGGACAGCGCCGCGAGGATCAGCCGATCCGCCGGTTCCAACGTCGGACGGTTCACCTGCCGTCGCAGTACCGCCACCTGATGTCGCAGGACAAGGAGCTCCACGTCCTTCGCGGTGTCCCCACGGACCCGGAGCAGCATCAGTCCGAGAGCGTTGCGTGTCAGGGCGTAGAGCAGCGACCACACCCCATTCGTGCCCGACACGGGTCCTGCCCCGCAGGCAAACCGCAGGTCACCGCCCAAATCAGGGTTCTGGAGCCCCACAGGGCCAGCACGGTGACCGCGGCATGCACATCGACCGCCAGGCCCGGCACCAGCGGCGCCGGTGCCGGGCCTGGCGGGACGCAGCGCCGGATCGGTGCTTGTGCACCCCGGACGCTCGGGGAAGGCGAGAAGTTCCTGGTTCTCAGCGGTACCTGTCAGTGCGACGTGCGCGTCAAAGCTTCTTCCCGAAACGGTAAAGAGCGCCGCCCTTGGTCGCGATAAACCGAGTCGGAGTGACGAAGAAGACCTCGAACGAGTCGCTTACCGTGCCGGCGCCCGCTTTCAGGTTCTCGCAACGGATCCCGTTGCTGACCTCAGGGATCGCCGTGTAGCCGCCGACCCAAAGCGTTCCGGCGTTCATGGCCTCCTGATGGAACTCCCACGGAGTGGGGTGGAAGCTACCGATAGCGCCGTTGTCATCAAACGCGGCGACTGACCACTTCGTGTTCGCAGGACTGAACGGCATGATGTAAGTTCTCCCCGCTTCTCGGTGCCCGTGTATCTCATGCGCGCATGGCGTTGACCGTGATTCCTGAGAGCTTCACCGGTGGCAGAAGGAAATTTCTGCTACTCGCAGTGGGCTAGATTTCCGTGTCCAGGTTAGAGCTCTGTCGAGCTAGCCGTGGATGAAGTCAAAAGATCGATTACTTTGTGAGTGGAACCTTCCCACCCCCGCGCGGCGAACGGCCGATGCGACGTGGAATCTTCTGTCGGATAGTTCGATTCTCTGCTATGGCCAGCCCCCTCCAGAAGTCAGCCCACACGTTACCCCTCCCGACGGCCGCTGATGAGGGGTCATCAGCCGTCGATCCCAGCCTGGCAGAAACCAGGCACGTATGGGGAGACTTCTCAAAAATTAGACACCTCGCAAATAACGCATCACCCTGTGGGGTGCCAGAACTCGGACACCGGCGTTGACCTGGGGTTTTAGGCTGCTCGTTCGTATTCGTTGATCAAGCCGCCGAGGATGGGCTGGCGTTTGACGCGTTCCTGGGTCAGGTCGGCGATGGGGTGGTCGGGTCGTGGTGGTTGAAGGTCGCGGCCGCGGTGGGGTCGCCGTCCGTTGTAGTGGGCCGCGTACTCGGCCAGGACGGTACGCAGATGCCGCTTGCCGAAGATCAGCATCCGGTCGGTGACCTCGGTCCGGACGGTGCGGACGAACCGCTCAGCGTAGGCGTTCGCGCGGGGGGTTCGGGGTGGGATCTTGATGGCTGTGATGCCGGCGTCTGCGAGGACTGCGTCGAAGGAGGCGGTGAATTGTCCGGCGCGGTCGCGGATCAGGAATTGGAAGTCGGCTGTCCGGTCGCCGAGGTCCAGGAGGAGGTTGCGGATCTGTTGGGTGGTCCATGGTCCGTCGGGGTGGGCGGTGATCCCGAGGATGTGGAGGGCGCGAGCCGACCTCTATGACGAAGAAGCAGTACAGACGCTGGAGCGTCACCGCGCAGTCCACGTGGAAGAAGTCCACGGCCAGCATCGTCGACGCCTGCGTACGCAGGAAGTGCCACCATGTGGTGTCGGTCTGCCGTTTCGGTGCCGGGGCAGCCCCAGGGACTTCAGGACCCGGCGGATCGTGGAGGCGCTCAACCCGGTGGCCGAGTGTGGGGAGCTCGCCTTGGATCCGCTGGTAGCCCCATGTCGTGTTCTCGGTCGCGAGCCGTTCGATGAGGGTCGCGATCTCCGTGCTGATCGGTGGTCGTCCTGTCCGCTGCGGGTGGGTCCATTTCCGTGTGATTATCGACCTTGAATCTGCAGGGTGGCCTTCGGCTCGTGGGGTAGTCCGCGTGTATGAGGTATCCCGATGGTGGCGGGTTGACGGATGCCGGCCGGGCCCGCCGTGAACGGGTCCGTTTGCAGGCCGCGGCGATGTTTTCCGAGGGTCTGTCCCCGCCGCAGGTCGCCGTACGGCTGCGGGTGTCGCGCAAGTCGGCCCATGCCTGGCAGCAGGACTGGTGTGCCGGCGGGGTCGAGGCGTTGCGGTCGACCGGACCGGCGTCGCGCTGCCGTCTGGATGGCGACCAGCTGGCCCGGCTGGCTGTCGAGCTGGACCGCGGGCCGGCCGCACACGGCTGGACCGTGGATCAGCGCTGGACCCTGTCCCGGGTCGCGCTCCTGATCGAAGGATCGAAGGGCTGTTGATCGAAGGGCTGTTCGGCGAGTCCTACACGCTGACCGGGGTCGCGAAGCTGCTGCACCGGCTGGGCTACTCCGCGCAGCGCCCGGCCCACCGGGCCGTCGAGCGCGACGAGGCCGCGGTCACGACCTGGCAGCGAGACGGGTGGCCGCGGGTAAAAGAACAGCCGCGGCCCGCGGCGTCTGGATCTGCTTCCTCGACGAGACCGGCCAGTCGCTGAGACCACCGAAGGCACGGACCCGGGCACGCCGCGGCCGCACCCCGGTCGTACCGGTCTCCGCCCGCCGCCCGCCGCGGGTCGCGATCGGTCGAACACCACGACGACTGGCTGGACGTGTCCTGGCTGCCGGCGTACACCCCCGAGCTGAACCCGGTGGAAAGCCTGTGGGCGCATCTGAAGACCGGAGTGCTGGCCAACCTCACCGCCCGCAGCCTGGACCACCTGATCCGCGTCATCAGGACCGCGATCAAACGCCTTCAGTACCGCCCCGACCTGCTACGGGGCTCCTGACCGGAACCGGCCTACAACTCGAACCCCCATAGCCGGTCACCTCACGAATACAACATCAGTAAATATTACTGAAGGGTAGACGGTGTTGGTAGGCAGGAATCGAGGGCTTATGCCATTTTGTCGTCCACGGCGGCTGAACGCTGCCGTCAGTGTGATCGCGATCAGCGGCCTGACGAGTGTGGTGGCAGCCTGCGGGATCATGGGCGGGGAGAGGGGTCCGGGCCAGCAGCCGAGGGCTGTGCGACACCTGGTGTGACCTCGACCCAGGTCACTCTTGGAGCGGCCATTGACGACACGGGGATCGGCGCGGGTCTCCTCGCGGCGTTCCGCGCCGGGATCGATTCCCGTCTCGGCGTGGCGAACGACAACGGCGGGGTCAACGGCCGGAAGGTCGTCTATGAGTGGAAGGACACCCAGTCCGACCCGTCGTCCACCCAGAACGCCGTGCGCGAACTGGTCGAGACCAAGGGCGTGTTCGGCATCATCCAGGGCTCGATCATGGCCCTCAGCTCGGCGGACTACGTCGAGGAGCACGGCATCCCGGTGGTCGGGCCCAGCATGGACGAGTCCTGGCCAGACCACCCGAACATGATCAGCTGGTTCTACGTCCAGTCCTCGAGATCGTCCGTCAGCACCTGGGGTGACTTCGCGCGGTCCCAGGGGGAGTACCCGCGTGGCCATCCTCGGCCTGGCCCTCAATTCAAGCAGCGTGGCCTACCGGGCTCAGCTACAGGCGAGTATGGACTCAGCAGGGATCCCGGTCGTCCTCAACCCGGACGTGACGGTCAATGCCACCAGTTTCGACCGACTGGCGCAGGAGTTGAAGGCCGCGAATGTCGACATGATCACCGGTGCGGTGACCCCCGACGTGCTGGCCCAGCTCATGCCGGCTGTGCGCAACGCCGGCCTCCAGCTGAAGCTGGTGATGACACCCACGGGCTACGACCCTGCCCTGCTCCAGCGACTCGGCCCGGCAGGTCGCCGGAACGACGATCTACATTGATTTCGTGCCGTTCGAACTGAACCTGCCGGCCCACCAGACATTCATCTCCGCCATGGCCCGGTACGCACACGAGACCCAGCCGATGCAACAGCAGAGTGCCGTGTATGGATGGATCTCGGCCGACCTGTACCTGCGCGGGCTGCAGGACGCCGGCGAATGCCCGACCCGCGAGGGGTTCATGAACGCGTTGCACGCCGTCCACGATTACGAGGCGGGCGGACTCCTGTCCAGCAAGGTCGACTTCGCGACCAACATCGGGCAGCTCAGCACCTGCTACCAGTTCGTGCAGATATCCCAGGACGGAAAGGAGTTCATCCCGCTCAACCCCAGCCAGCGCTGCGGCAGCAGACTGAACTGACCGCCGTCCGGCGTCGTCACGCAGCTGGTTCTAGGGGTGTCCCTGAGGTGCAGATGACGCGTGCCGGTGGCTTCAGGTGCGACGTCCACGGTCATAGGTTGCGCATGGGACGGACTGCGACGGCTATCGAACTGCTTCCTCATCCGGACGGACTGTTGCGTCCGGTCGGGTGGGGCAGCCGGCATGATCGAGTGATGGGGCGAGGTGCAGCCCGTCCGCTGGTGCCGGTGTCGGAGTTCGCGGGGGTTCCGGTTCCCGCTGCCGCGCTCCGATGCGTCAGCATGAACGCCTCGTCCGCCGACGTCAACGTGAAGTAGCGGATCAGCTCAGCTCGGTTGATCTCCGGGAAGCCCCGCAGGTCGGCGACACGGATTTCGGTGTCGCTGGTGAAGGGGCCGGCACGGTGGTTACTCTCGCCGCGTTGTCCTTCGAACCGGCGACGTTGACCCGGCCACTGTCCGGCAGATCGGTGGTCGGGTCTCCCTGCTCAGCCGCTGATCGGCGGGGTTGAGCGGCGACACGGTCGGCGGTGGCGTTCAGTTCGGCTTCGGGCCGGTAGCCTGCCGCTGTCCTCGGGACACGCGCGGCGTGGCTCCACCTGCTACCCCCCTTGCGGGTGGGGCTACGCCGTGTCCAGGGTCAGGGCCCGCGCGCGACGTGCAGATCAAGGGCTGCCCTGTGTAGGGCCTGGGCAAGGTCCTCGAGCCATGCCCGTGCGGCGGGCAGCGGATCGGTGCCGGCGTACGTGTAGACGGTCCACATGCGCTGGTTGCAGAAGGCGGTGTCGTCCTTCGCGTGGTCGCGTCGCCGGACCTCGGCGATCGGTGCGAGTGTGGGCAGCTCGTCCAGGATGCTCTGCACCTCGGCGCGTGCCTGGGCGCGGGTCAGCCCGCCCAGCCCGTACATGGGGCGGAGCAGGTGGTCTTCCGTCGCGATCTCGACCTGCATGAAGTTTCAGGCCGTCTCCGGCATCGGGGTGTTTCGCTGCGGGTCTGGTGCCACAAAGGAATGAGTACTGTCTGTTACGCGCCGGGAGCGATGTGTGTGGTGCCCTGACGTGTATGTCAGGGCGCCGGTGCTCCGGGGCTGCCGTTCAGCGCTTGATCTAGCCAGACCTCGACCATTCAGGATCCGTGCCTGGGTAGCAGGCTTGCAGAGACACGCCGGTCAGCGGCGGTAGCGCCGGTCCCGCTCGGTGTCGTAGCCGGGCGACGAGGCCACCCGTGAGGACTGGACGTCGTCGGCCAGGCCCCGGCCTGCCGCCCTGATTGTCGCTCACCGCACCGAGTCCAGCCCCAGATTTAACACAGGCGAAGCCTGGCTTCAATTTTCGGCGAATCGGGGTATGCGAATCTGGCATGCACGGCATCCGGGTCAGCCCACGCCGGCGGGGTGGCTCGGCACGTGCTCGACATCCTCGAAAGGCGGTGTTCCCATGGTTTATGTCGTCAACATAGCCGCGCCGATTGACGAGATTCCTACCATGGAAGAAACCGATGTGATGCTGAACAAGCTGTGCCAGCTTCCGCGCACCACGGACACGACCACGATGATCGACGATCTTCTGGAGTTCCGTTCGCTACTCGACGCAACGCGTTGACAGCGCGCGCCGAGTAGCGAACGAAAACCGGGCCGCGCACCGGCGCAGGTCATGTTCTTGCGGGTGCGTCTGTCCGTCTGGCAGGCGGATGGTTACTGCTGGGAGCCGAACCGCTGGCCCTGCTGGCCCTGGCCGCCCTGCTGGCCGCCGCTGAAACGCTCGCCGGAGGGTCCGATCTGGCCTCCTCCGACACCCGCCAGCTCCCGGAGACGGTTCTCGACGTAACGCTCACTGTGGTTCGTCTTGTCCGCGATCCGCGCGACGAGGTCATTGATGTCGGTCGCGGCGTCGAGGTCCGCCGTGCTGATCTGACCGAATTGGTCGAGGATGTTGTAGCGGAGCTGCCGCCAGTTCTGGCGCAGCTGCTGCTCTACCTGCTGGCGCTGCTGATCCTGCTGCTGGGCCATGTAATGATCCCCTTCTTGATGGTCATTTTCCAGGTGCGGTGAAGGTGCGGGAGGAACGCTACCTCAGCTGGTTCCGGCAGCGCGAAACCAGCGCGGGAATCGGAATGTATACGCGCAGCCCAGGGTGTCTTCCATCGAACTTCCCGCCGGACCCATGCGCGCGATCCATACGGAAATACAGGCCATAAAATCCACCTGTGGGGTGCCAGAAGTCGACCTGAGCCTGTGACCGGGCGTGACGCGAAGGTATGGCATCGACGGCATGATGGTCGGCTGTATCCCGCACGTCTGCTGCATCTGATCTTCGTACGGGTACGTAACCGGCTTGTCCTGCTCGGCCGTTCATCGGCGTCCAAGGACTTGGAACTGCTGGTGTTACGACACGAGGTCGGCACCAGCGTGCCGTCCGGGCGCCTCGTGGCCCTCGTGTGATCCTTCGTGTTGCCCAGGGGTGGTCTGCCTCGCCGGGGCCGGGATTCCACCGCAGGGAAGCGATAGGAATCTCTGCGACAGTGAAGTCGCAAAACGGGGAGTAGCGGTGAATGGCATGGGTACCGCAGCAAATCCGACCGTGGTAAGCCTCGCGGCCGCCCACCCCCATCTGGATGCGTCCTACAACCTGTATTTCGTCGGACTTTCCTATGGCTTAGCGGTGCTCGGCTCCTTTGCGGCCCTGGCCAGCGCGACCCGGATCCGGGAGTACCGCGGGGCCAAGCGGCTTGGCTGGGCGGCGGTGACGGCCCTGGCGCTGGGTGGCGGCGGGATCTGGTCGATGCATTTCGTCGGGATGGTCGCCTATCACATCGAGGTCCCCGTCAGCTTCGACCTCCGGATCACCCTGCTGTCGCTCGTCATCGCGGTCGCCGTCTCCGGGGTGGGAATCTGGGTGGTGGCCGCAGACCCGTTCAACACCGACAGGCTCGTTCGTGGCGGCATCTTCGCAGGGCTGGGTATCGCGGCGATGCACTACACCGGGATGGCGGCGATGCGGACCGCCGGGGCGATCGACTACAGCCCCAGCTTGGTGTTGATCTCTGTTGTCATCGCCACAGTGGCCGCCACTGTCGCCTTCTGGATCGCGTTCCGTGTCGGCGGCATCATCCGGGTCCTCAGCGCATCCGCGGTCATGGCTGGCGCGGTCTGCGGGATGCACTACACGGCGATGGCGGCAACCCGTGTCACGCCCGATCCGAGCCTGTATCCACAGGTCGGATGCGACCCGTTCACGCTGGGCATTCTCACCACGTTCGGGTCGACCATCGTGCTGATGTTCATCATCGTCACCGCGCTCGGCGGTGTCACCAGCCCCGAGTTCCATGTCCGCAGAATCTGGCAAGACAGGATCTTCGTCTCGTCTCAGAAGCCGTGATTGATCTTGCGATGATCGACCTCATGGCCCGCCGCGCCACCGGCGAATCAACCCCAACCTGGCGAGGAACCTAAACCCGAATCAAGCAGAACCCGCAGGATCAAACGCCCTGTTAGAGGGCGTTCAGGTAGCCCTGATGAGGATAATTCGTTTTTGGGTCCGGCGCTTTTTGATGTGTTCTGCGCCGTAGGAGCATGTTCGTGTACCCCGAGACGATGATCGGGGTGTCCGTTCAACCGGTAGATGCTCCTCGGATTCCGTCTGGTGTGGTGATGAGATGGAAGCTCCCGACTGGTCGAACGGACACGTCCGGTCACACGGTTTGAGGTATGAGCGTCTGTCGTGAACCAGCGCAAGCCGTACCCTGCGACCTGTCGGACGCCCGGTGGGCGCTGATCGCCCCGACCCTGCACACCTGGCGCCAGGCCCGGCTCGACCGCCGGCCCACCGGCCAACCAGCCCAGGTCGAGCTGCGTGAGATCTTCAACGCGATCCTGTATGTCAACCGGACAGGGATCGCCTGGAAATATCTGCCCCACGACTTCCCGCCGCACGGCACCGTCTACTTCTACTTCGCCGCCTGGCGGGACGAGGGAATCTTCGCCCAGCTCAACTACGACCTGACCGGCCTGGCCCGAGCCAAGGCCGGCCGCACCCCCGAACCGACCGCGTGCATCCTCGACACCCAGAGCGTCAAGACCTCCACCAACGTGCCCCTGAGCAGCCAGGGCACGGACGCCAGCAAGAAGATCGTCGGCCGGAAGCGAGGCATCGTCACCGACACCCTCGGCCTGATCCTCGCCGTGACCGTCACCGCCGCGCATCTGTCGGACAACACCATCGGAATACGCCTGCTCGACCAGGCCAAGAACACCTACCATGCGATATCCAAGACCTGGGTCGACACCGGCTTCAAAAACACCGACATCGAACACGGGGCCACCCTCGGCATCGACGTCGAAGTCGTTCCCAGAAAAACCGGGACCCGCGGCTTCCACGTCGTGAAACGACGCTGGGTCGTCGAACGCAGCCTGGGCTGGCTCATGCTGCGCCGCCGCCTGGCCCGCGACTACGAGAACCTCCTCACCAGCTCCGAAGCGATGATCCACATTGCCGCGATCGACAACCTCGTCAGGCGCATAACGGACGAGACCACCCCAACCTGGCGAGGCACCTACTAAAACATAAGCCGTAATTGGGGCAGATCAAACGCCCTCTGATCACCGACGCCAGCGGGGTGCCGCTCGCCGCGATCGTGACCGGCGGGAACCGCCACGACGTCACCCAGCTCATCGGGCTGGTCGAGGCGATCCCCCCCGATCATCGCCCGCCGCGGGAAACCCCACGGCACCGGCCTGGGCCGCCAGCGCTGGCCCGTCGAGCGCACCTTGTGCGCCGCGAGGCGCTCTGTTGTATCCCCGGCTGAGCCGGGAGGGACTTGGAGGGAGGTTCCTGGGCCGGATGGCTGACCTGGATCCGAAAGGTGAAGGGGACAACAGCATGCCATGATTCCCGGCGGCCGGGTCCAGTGGTCAGGGACGGTGCGCCGGGTGGGCCCGCGTGATACGGCGAAAGCTTGATTGCCTGAATCCCAATCTCCAGTCGATGCAAGTTCCCATCCACCGGAAAGACCATTGAAACCGGTGCCGTGCTCTGCGTCGGAGTCCAAGGTGGCCGATGCAACCTCCGGAGTGCGGGGCGACACCCAGCGAGGGTGTTCAAGGAGATAAGTGGGACGCCTACGTCACGCTGTCACGTACAACAGAGACGAACGCGGGATCGCCTACCGGGGCGCGAGCCCTATGGCGACGGAGGCCTCGTAGTAGTCGCCGGAGTCACGACCGGCCAGGGAGGGCGGGAAAGCCGCCTACAGGGCGAAGGGGGCCAGGTGATCGGACACCCAAGACTCGGGAGGTATGCGTAATGCAGAGCGCCGCAACGGTGCTGGGTGTCCTGCGTGAACGCGGCAAACGAGGGCTGCCGTGCGACGAACTGTACCGGCAACTGTTCAACCCACAGATGTATCTGCTGGCCTACGGGCGTATCTACACCAACCATGGTGCGATGACACCCGGAGTCACACAGGAAACCGTGGACGGCATGTCCCAGGAGAGGATCGGTCGCATCATCGATGCGATGCGCCACGAACGCTACCGATTCCACCCCGTCCGGCGAGTCCACATCCCGAAAAAGAATGGGAAGACCCGCCCGTTGGGGCTACCGACCTGGTCGGACAAGCTCGTCGGGGAAGTTGTACGCCTGCTCCTGGAGGCCTACTACGAACCGACGTTCTCCGACCGGTCCCACGGGTTCCGGCCACGGCGAGGCTGCCACACCGCTCTGCGGGAGATAGCCAACACCTGGACCGGAACAGCCTGGTTCATCGAAGGAGACATCACCGACTGTTTCGGGTCTCTCAATCACGACCTGATGATCGGAATCCTGTCGGAGAGGGTCCGCGATAACCGGTTCCTGAGGCTGGTGCGTAACATGCTACGAGCCGGATACCTGGAGGACTGGAGGTGGGGGGCGACTCTGTCGGGGGCTCCCCAAGGGGGCGTGGCCTCGCCGATCCTGTCCTCGATCTACCTGCACAAGCTGGACGAGTTCGTCGAGAAGATTCTGATTCCGGAGTACACCCGAGGGGGCCGCAGGGCGCGTAACCCTGCTTACCTCGTTCTGCAGAACGAGCTGGCCAAGGCACGCCGACGTGGTGACCGGGGCCAAGCCCGGATACTACGACGGCGAATGGTCAGCCTGCCCAGCTCCGATCCCGATGATCCGGGATATCGGCGGCTGCGTTACTGCAGATATGCGGATGACCATCTACTCGGGTTCACCGGACCGAAGGCCGAAGCCGAGGAAATCAGACAGCGGCTGGCGGAGTTCCTGCGTGACGACCTCAAGTTGGAACTGTCCGCCGACAAGACGCTGATAACCCACGCCCGTACCGGCGCGGCCCGTTTCCTCGGCTACGAGATCACTGTCCAGCACAACAGCAGCAAGACCACCCGGCGCCGTCGATCGGTCAACGGGCAGGTCGCGCTACGGGTGCCACGCGATGTGATCAAAGCTAAAAGTGTCCCCTACCTGCACCGCGGAAAACCCGCTAAGCAGAAGGCCCTGACCAACGGTAACGACTACACCATCGTCGCCACCTACGGGGCCATCTACCGGGGCATCGTCCAGTACTACCTGCTGGCCGGAGACGTCCACCGACTTCACCGGCTGCGCTGGGTCATGGAGACATCCATGCTCAAGACCCTGGCAGGCAAGCACCGCTCGTCGGTGTCGAAGATGGCAGCCAAACACAAGGCCAAAATCCAGACACCGCACGGGCCACGCACCTGCTTCGAGGCACGCATCGAACGCGACAGCAGAAAACCACTGGTCGCACGGTTCGGTGACATCCCACTCCGCCGGCAGAAAACAGCGACGGTCTCTGACCGTCAGCCGACCCGGGTGGACTATCCGCACAAGGAACTCCTCACCAGGCTCCTCGCGGATATCTGCGAAGTCTGCCAGCGCACGGGCAACGTTGAAGTTCACCACGTCCGCGCGCTCAAAGACCTCGCGGCACCCGGCCCTCTGCCGCCCCCGTGGGTCACAGCCATGGCAAACCGCAGACGCAAGACACTCGTGGTCTGCGCTACCTGCCACGGCCAGATCCACAAGGGGCGGCCCGCCACACCGCTCACGCAGTAGTCACCGGAGAGCCGGATGATCGGGAAACCATCACGTCCGGTTCGGCGGGAGGCCGCGCGGAAAAGGACCAGCCCTCGGGCTGGCACCTCGCTGCGCGGCCGACCCATCCGCCTGGCTCCACCAGTTCCGCCGGCTACGCACCCGCTGGGAACGCCGCGTCGATATCCACCAGGCGTTCCTCAGCCTCGCCTGCTCGATCATCTGCCTGCGCAAACTCCGAGTATCATTCTGAAACGACCCGTTATCGCGATGCGGGGTGTGGGAGTGCAATTTCTACCCGGTTGCGTCCGCCGCGTTTGGCCCGGTACAGCTCGACGTCGGCGAGCTCGACAAACACCGCCGTGGTGTCGCCGGGAGTGGGAATGACCGCCGTGACCCCGATGCTCACGGTGACGATGCAGTCGATGGCCAGCGGATGTGGTTCGGCCAGCTCTGCGACAGCGGAGCAGAGATGTCGGGCCAGCTGGACGGCGGTGTCGGAGTTGGTGTCCGGCATGACCACGGCGAACTCCTCGCCTCCGTAGCGGGCCGCCATGTCGGTGCTACGGACGTTCTCGGCCAGGCAGGCGGCGACCCGCTGGAGGCACCGGTCGCCGGCGGCGTGTCCGAAGTGGTCGTTGTAGAGCTTGAAGTGGTCGATGTCGACCATCGCCAGCGCGATGGGCGCCGCCTGGTGTCGGGCCCGGTGCCATTCGGCGTCAAGGACCTCCTCGAGGCGTCGCCGGTTGGGTAGTCCGGTGAGCGAATCGGTGCGCGAGAGCTGTTCCAGCCGCCGGTTGGCGGCGGCGAGCTGCTGGGTTCGCTCGGCGACCTTGCGTTCCAGCGACGCGTACACCAGGGCGTTATCGAGCGAGACCGCCAGCTGCCCCGCGATGAGCATGATCCCTTCGGGGTGTTCGGTGGAGAACGCGCCGCGGATCATCCGGTTCTCCAGCAGCAGCATCGCCCGTAGTCCGCCGCGGATCATGATGGGTACGGCCAGTAGCGAGCAGCGGTCCACGTCGGCGAAGTAAGGGTCGTGGCAGAACCGGTCATCACGGGTGGGATCGGCGACGACGACAGGCTCGCCGGTGCGTTCGGCATACCGGACGACCGAGGACGGCAGCATCCGCCGCCGGCCGGCCTCCGGCAGCGAGACCGTGCCGCCGCCGACAGACACCAGCCAGCCGCGGTCCTGCTGGTCACGTAGCAGGAAGTGAACGTCCGTGGCGCCGGTCATGGCTGACAGGATTCCCGCGACCCTGGTCCGGAGGCCGTCGAGGGTGGTCTCGGAGCTGAGCGTCTGGGAGGCCGCGACGATGCCGAGCAGGTCGATGGTGCCGGTCGTGACGGTGGAGCGGCGGGCAGAAGGCTCTGCTGATGGCTGGTCGGCCGGTTCCGCAGCCGTGGGCTCAACTCGTAGCGTCGAGTGGGCCCAGTCGAGCTGGCTGACCTTCGCCGTCGCGCCCCAGGCCAGGTACTGGCGGCGGGCCGCGGTCAGCAGCAGATGGCCGGCTTCCTCCATGCCGTGGGCCAGGTAGAACCGTGCGGCGCGTTCCAGGATCAGCGCCCGGTGCCACGGCCGTGCGCGTATGGAGGCCTCTCGCTGTGCCACATCAAACGTGTACGCCGCCTTGCGGAAGTCGCCGGTGGTCCAGGCCCGCTCCGCCTCCACCAGGCGCAGCAGGTGCAGGAAGTTGACCGGCGCGTCGGCCGCGCGCGAGGTCAGCCATTCGATCGCCTCGTCCAGCTCGGCCAGCACCGCGCCACGCTGGCCCGCTTCCGCCGTGCGGGCCTGGCCCGCCAACGCCATGGCTCGCAGCAGGTACGCCACCGCCATCGGATAGAGCGCCTGGATGGACGGCAGCAACGGCATCGCGGCCGCCGTGTGTCGGACCAGCTCGGCAGGCTGATCGAGGATGGCTGCAGCGAGCGCCCGGGTAATGTGCAGGTGGGCGGCGGCGAACGGGTTGGCGGCCAGCCTGCCGAGCTGGGCCGCTTCGCCGGCTGCCGAGGTGACGACCTCGCCTCGCAGCACTCTCGCCAGCTGGCCATAGGCCCGGAACGTCTCCTCGGCGTTGCCGTTGCTGGTGCGTCTGGTGAACGCCAGCGCCTCGTCGATCTCAGCAACGAATGTATCAAGCAGTGGTGCACAGTCCAGGATGGTGGACATCAGCACGTAGCGGGCCCAGCACGCATTCAGCAGGTCACCGCTCTGGATCAAACCTTCCAATGCGCGGCGCGTCGCGGACAGGTTGTCCTCGAGGGGGTCGAACCAGTGGCCGGTACCGGCTGCATACAGGAACCACACCTGCCACATGTCAGGCTCATAGCCGCGCGCCTGACAGACCGCGAGGATCCGCCGCATCACGCGCCACCCGGTGCGGTAGTCCCGTCTGCGGACGACGGTCACAAAGGTGATGTGGCCGGCCGGGCCGAGCAAGGTGGGATCCGGGCCGTGCCGTGCCCATATCTCCAGCGTCGTCACGGTCAGCCAGGCCAGCATCTTCTGGTCGGAGAAGTACGCCGGGGGCATGAGCCGGTTGATGATCCTGGCGGTGTCGAGTTGCGAACGGTCGGTGATTCGCGGTCGTCGTAGATCGTCGGATTCGCTGGTCTGGTCGATCCACTGGTAGAGCGCGTCGAGTCTGCGGTCGATCTCGGCGTCGAGGTGGTCCCGGTCCGGGACGGCGAGGCCGAGCTGTCGCAGCTGGTCGAGGCCGAGCCGCATCGCCTCGGCGGCGCGGCCCTGGTTGGTGAGGCTGCTGACCTGCACCAGGGTCGCCGCCGTGCGCTGAGCTGGATCGGTGCACAGCCGGCCGATGGTCTGGTACTCCTCGTCGGTCTCCTCAAGCCGCCCGAGCATGTACAGGGCCGCGTGCCGGCTGGTGTGGACGTCGATCAACTGGTCGGTGTCCGCCGGGTCGACGAGCCTCAACGCCGCGGTCAGGAACCTCTCCACCAAGGGGTGGTTGCTCAGCAGCTTCGCCTCGTCGGCAGAGCGCCGGAAGAGACCGGCCATCAGCCGCCGTTCCTCGGGGGCGTGCACGGCGTCGACCACGAGCAGGTACTGCGCCGCCGCCACGGCGAACAGCTCAGGTCGGTCGGCCAGCCTCCGGGCCAGGCACAGTCGCATGGCGCGTTCGGCCTGCGGGGTGAGGCCGCTCAGGACGGACTCCTGGGCCTTGTCGTGACGAAAGCGCATGCTCTGTCGGCCGTCGGATTCCAGCACGAGAAGCCCGTCGGTGAACGCGGGGGCGAGCCGCCGCTCGATCTCATCCGCCGCAAGCCCGGTGGCGGCTTCCAGGAGGTCGAGTTCCACCCGGCCGGCCAGGCACGCCATCATGGCCAGCATCTCTCTGGCGGCCGGCGACAACACAGCCATACGGGCACGCAGCAGCCCGGTCACGTCCACGCAGTCCAGTCGGCGGCGCAACGTGGCCTGCTCCCATCGCCAACCGTCGTCTCCGAGGGCCAGTACGCCGTCATGGCGCAGCGAGTTGAGTAGCTCCACCGTGTCGTACGGATTGCCCGCGGTGGACGGCGCGATCAGCCGTGCGAGCTCCGCGCCGCGCTCTGGGGACAGGCGCAGTAGGTCGGCCACCATGGCCGTCTGGTCTACTGGCGGCAGATTACCCAACCGCAGGTGCTGCGGCCCGGCCGGTTGGCGGCGCCAGCGGGCGAGCATCGGCGCCAGCGGGTGGGTGGCGTCCACCTCCCTCTCCCGGTACGCGCCGACCAGCAGCAGTCCCTCGATCTGTTCCTCGCCACCGAGAATCAGGTCGAGGAAGCCCAGCGGCGTCCGCCCGGCCCACTGCAGGTCGTCGACGAAGAACACCACCGTGCGTTTCCGGGAGGCAACGGCGCGCAGTGTCTCCACTGCAACGCGCTGTGCTCGCACCTGTGCAGTTATCGGGTCCCCCAGCGCCGGGGGGACCCTTAGCAGCGCCGCCAGCTCCGGCACGACGGCGGCGGCCAGGCCGGCGTTGGGTCCCAACGCCCGCAGGAGCCGCTCCCGCACCTCGACCAGACAGGCCTCCGGTTCGGCCAGCAGCAGCCGACCCAGCGCCCGCAGCGCCTGGCGGACTGCGTCGTACTCCTGGTCCCGGCGGTACTGGTCGAACTTGCCCGCCACGAACCAGCCGTCGCCACCGGCCACGATCGGCCGCAGCGCGTTGACCAGGGACGTCTTGCCCACCCCCGGCGGGCCGCTGACGAGGAGCCCATGGCAGCGGCCCGCCAGCGCGTCGGCGAACGCCGCGCCCAGCTCGGCGGTCTCCTCGTCGCGGCCGGCCAGCCGGGACGGCGTCAGCGGCCGCGCCGGAAGATCGTGCTCGCCGGGACGCACCACCGCGGTGCCGCGGTGGACCAGCGCGAGATCGTGCGCCAGCCCGTCCGCGCTCTGGTAGCGATCGTCCGGCTCCTTCTCCAGCAGATGCAGGATGATCCGCGACATGTCGACCGGCAGCGACGGGTTCACCGCCGACGGCGGTGCCGGCACTCGCGTGAGATGGTCGTGAATGGTCCGCAGGGGGTCGCCCGCGCCGAACGGTGGTGTGCCGGTCGCCAGCTCGTAGAGGGTGGCCCCGAGCGCGTACAGGTCGGCCCGCTGGTCGATGGGGCTGCCCGTCCGGCCGGTCTGCTCCGGCGCCAGGTACGGAACCGTCCCGACGATCTCGTTGTGGTGGAGGAACCCCGGCTCGACCTCCACGCAGTTCGTAGCCAACGCGAAGTCGACCAGGAACGGCCTACCCCGGTCCCCACCCAATACGATGTTCGCCGGGCTGATGTCCCGATGCACTACACCCCGCCGGTGCATCGCTGCCACGGTGCGCGCGAGCGATCCGGCCAGATCGACCAGCTCGGCCGGATCCAGTGGCATGGTCCGCCCGGACAGCACCGCACCGCCGACGTCGGCCAGCAGGATCGACCCCGGGCAGGTCGACACACCGTCCGCCAGTTGCACGACCCCCTTGACCCCGACCAGACGCTCGAGGACCTCAACCTCATGACGCAGCCGCCGCTGCGAGCCAGGTCCCAGCGGCTCCTTCCGGATCACACTCCCAGCCGGGAACACCAGCCGAGTCACCCGGGTCTGCTCCGTCTCATGCAGCAGCTCCGTCCGCACCACCGCCGGCGGATCCCGGCTCGGTGGCGTTCGCTGAGATCTCATCCGCCAACCCCCACACCGAGCAACACTCAGCTCACTCCCAGCCTGCCCAGATCGCGATGACGGCAACAGACGGAGTGCCGAAGTCGGGCTTTACAGTCGCACGCCGACGACAGCGAACCGCGAACCGCGAACCCATAATGGGCCCCGAAACGGTCATACACATCCATACCGCACCATCGGACTGATCGAGAAGTGGCCTTCGGCGATGCACCCTTGCATCACCCGTGATCCGCTTGTCATAGCCGGCGGCGGTCTGCCCGAAGGCCAGGTACACGACGGCATGGTGGAGCTTGTCGACGTCCTGCCCACCGTGCTCGAACTGGCCGGCGTGCCCGCGCCGCACCGGCACTTCGGGCGCAGTCTGCTGCCCGTCCTGCACGACCCGGGCACCGAACACCGCGAGTACGCGTTCACCGAAGGTGGCTTCACCATCGAAGAGGAGCCACAGTTGGAGCGCTCACTCTTTCCTTACGACCTGAAGTCCGACCTGCAGCACGAGCAGCCGGAGCTCTACCACCGGGCCACCGATCCCGACGAGCAGCACAACCTCGCCGGGCTTCCCGAACACGCGGCCGTCGAGCAGCGCTTGAACCAGACCCTGCTGGGCTGGCTGCTGGGCACCGCCGACATCATTCCCGCCACCAGGGACCCGCGCATGCCGAGCGTCGCCCTGCCCGCGCCACCACCGGTCCAGCAATACAGCCTTTGATGAGACGGGGGAGTGATCCCGATGCTGTGGGGCTCCGAAATTCGGGTTTCGGAGCCCCACACGGCCCGCTCGACCGGTGGCCCCTCGGTCTGGGATTCGAGCGCTACTACGGGTTCCTGCAGGGCGACACCAACCACTGGACACCCAACCTGGTGTCGGACAACCAGTACATCGACCCGCCGGCACGGCCCGAAGACGGCCACCATCTCACCGAGGATCTCGCGGACACCGCCATCCGGATGGTGACCGACCAGCAGCACGCTGCCCCCGGTAAGCCGTTCCTCCTCTACTTCTCCCTGGGCGCGATGCACGCACCCCACCAGGTCGCGCCGGAGTGGGTGGATCCCTACCGTGGACAGTTCGACCTGGGCTGGGACCGTTGGCGCGAGAACGTCTTCGCCCGTCAGGTCGAGGCCGGCGTCGTGCCGGGCGGAACCGTCCTCACCGAACGGCCGTCCTGGGTGGCGGGATGGAACGGGCTGACGCCGGACGCCCGGCGCATGCACGCCCGGGCCCACGAGGTGTACGCAGGCTTCCTCACCCACGCCGACGCCCAGATCGGACGTCTCCTCGACGCACTCGGACGCCTCGGCGCACTCGACAACACCATCGTGCTACTGATGTCAGACAACGGCGCCAGCGCCGAGGGCGGCCAGCACGGAACCTTCAACGAGCACCGCTTCTCCTCCCGGCTCCCGGAAACGGTCGAGAACAACCTCGCCCATCTCGACGACTGGGGAGGTTCTCGCACCTACAGCCACTACTCGTGGGGATGGGCGTGGGCGGGCAACACACCGCTGCGACTGTGGAAGCGCTACACCTGGCTCGGCGGCACCCGGGTGCCGCTGGTCGTCCACTGGCCCGCCGGAATCACTGCCCGAGGGGAGAACCGCGACCAGTTCTGCCACGCCGTCGATGTGCTGCCCACCATTCTCGACGCCTGCGGCATACCGGCACCGGAGACGGTGGATGGCGTGTCCCAGCAGCCGCTGGACGGCGCCAGCTTCACGGCGAGCTTCCACGACGCCGACGCGCCGGCCCCGCGATCCACCCAGTACTTCGAGATTCTCGGCTCCCGCTCGATCGTCAGTGGCCGGTGGAAGGCGACCACCGACCATGTGTCGAAAGGCGTGGTCGACGAGGAGGAGCTCATGAGCGGTAGCCGTGACTTCGTCGCCGACCACTGGTCGCTGTTCGACATCGAGCAGGACTTCTCCGAGGCGGTGGACCTCTCCGCCGAGCACCCCGACGTCGTCCGCCGACTGCGGGAGCTGTGGCTCCTCGAGGCCGGGCGCAACAACGTCATGCCGATGTCGGAGGGCCTCACCGACCGAGTCGGAGCGATCATTCCCCGGGACTACCCGATCGGCAACCGAGCCGTGTTCCGGCCGGGCGGCTCGCCGATCTCCGAGGAGGCACTCCCGATGCTGCCCTTTGGTTTCCGGATGTCCGTCGACACCGAGGTGGCACCCGAAGCCGAAGGGGTGCTCTTCGCCCTCGGAGACTGGAACGGCGGGTACGCGCTCTACGCGGTCGGGAGCATGCTCCGTTTCACATACTGCCCTGCCGGTGAGCCGGTCACGGTGGCGGCGGCGCGTGCGCTCCCCCCGGGGCTCCACCGCCTGTCCGTCGCCTTTGAGCCCGGCGGGAGCCCGGGGGGCAGGTTCACCCTCACCTGCGACGACGAGGTGCTCGGCGCTGCCACCACGGCCGTCGCGATGCCCTTCGCCCTACAGCACGGTGGCACGCACCTCTGCCTGGGCCGCGACCGCGGTTTCCCGGTATCCGAGGACTACACGTCTCCGTTCCCGTGGAACGGAGTGATCCACAGGATGGTCGTGGAGACACCCGGGTTCGACCGGCCAGGAACCACCGAGGTACGAGCAGCTCTCCACGCGGACTGACCAGGGCCGCGCGACCAGATCGGTTCGCGTCCGCTATACCTGGGCCGGTGGCCTGCGGGGCTTCCCCGCCGCCCACCCGGGGTGCCTGCGGCACGGGGGCGCCTCCCGGCCGGGGTCATTTCGTCGCGGCCTGGTAGGCGGCGACGACGTCGTTCGCGGACTTGTGGAGATGACGGATGAGGATCTCCTGGTCGTTGAGCGGGAAATCCCGGACCGCGCGGGACTCGAGCATGGTCTGCGTCGCCTCGAGGGTGTTGCAGTCCTGTAGCGCGAACTCCTTGAAGGTGACCGCGGCCAGTTCGTGCCGCAGGCGCTCCGCCGCGTTCTTCGGCGGGACGAAGTACAGCGTTCCCTCGAAGATGTGCTCGTTGTACGCGGTCGGCCAGTAGTGGTATGTGAGATACCAGCCCGGCGCCCAGATCAGGATCATGAAGTTCGGGAAGAACAGGTACGAGTCGTTGCCCCATGCCCGGTGGCCCGACGGGTTGACGCCCCCGGGTAGCGGGTCGAGACCCGTGATGTCGGGACGGTCCCATGGCCCGAAGTTGCCGCTGCGCAGAATCCGCTCGATCGGCTTCACCATGGAGAGGTCCTTGGGTGGCGACATGCCGCCCCACGCGGACTGCATCGAGTGCCGGCCATCGAGGTCGTAGTGCAGCCCCTCGTAGCCGTAGCCTATGAGTTTGCGGGACTCGGTGCCGACGTACTGCTTCGCGTGCAGGACGGGTGCGTGGTAGAACTCGGCGAACGCGTCTATGTAGAGCTTCCAGTTGCTCTTGACGTGCGCCCGGTACCGGTAGACCTCGGTCATCTGGTCGAACGGGTAGCCCTCCATGCCCTTCGCGAACCGCCCGAGGTACTCGCGCACCGGGGTGGTGTCCTCGTTGTCGAGGTTGATGAAGATGAAGCCCTCCCAAACCTCGCAGCGCACCGCCGCGAGACCGAGCTTCGACTTGTCGAGGTCGAAGAACTCCGCCTCCTGCTGGACGAAGGTGCAGGTGCCGTCGAGCCCGTAGCGCCAGGCGTGGTACTTGCACTGGAACTGGCGCGCGGTGCCCGCGACCTCCTCGTGCGGGAAGTCATTCCACACCAGTTTGTTGCCGCGGTGGCGGCAGACGTTGTGGAAGGCGCGGATCTGGTCCTCGTTGTCGCGGACGACGATGATCGAGGCGCGGGCGGCTTGGATCTCCTTGGTGAAGTAGTTTCCCCGCTTCGGGATCTGCTCCACGCGGCCGACGTTGAGCCAGCTCCGCTCGAAGATCGCCTTGCGTTCCAACTCGTAGTGCTCCGGTGAGATCGAGTCCTCGAACGAGACGAAGTCGGTTCCGAGGGTGGGGAAGTGCTCTGTCCAGCTGCCCTCGACGGGCTTGGTGAAGTGCGCCATCAGACTGCCTCCAAGGTACTGCGACGGCGTGGACCGACGAGACAGAACGCTACGATGTCGTATAGTTTCGGTCAACCGCCGGCAGGTGCGCCTACTGCCGGCGGTTTCGAGTCCTCCCAGGTGAGGGGCCCCGCTGGAGCGGACGGCCTGGCGACCGGCAGGTGTCTGCCCAACCGTCCGCCGGGTGGTGCGCGGGCCCCGCCGATAATCGGACCGATCTGTCTGGTTCCGGGGTGGATGCTGATCGTAGAGTGGGCAGACGCTGACCGCCCAGGTCTTCGGCCAGTCGCCCGTCGACGTCGCTGACCGGCTGCGTGCCTTGGTCGCCGTCGACGCCCCGGACGACGACACCAGCGAGGATTCGCTACTGGGGCTGATCAAGCCGGTGCCGGGCAACGTCAGCCTGGACTCGATGATCACTGAGATCCGCAAGCTGCGCGCGGTCCGCACGGTCGACCTGCCTGACGGGCTGTTCGGCAACGTCGCGCCGCGGGTGGTCGCGGCCTGGCGGGGCCGGGGCGGTAACCTTCACCGCCGCCGCTCGCAAGGTTCTTCGCTGGCACACAGGCGTCGGCCGGTCGAGGTCACCGTGGACCCGTTGGCTGCGGCGAGTTCCTCGGCGAGAGCGGGTAGGAGTTCGTGGGGGACGGCTCCTGAGGCGGAGATGGTGAGGGTGAACAGGTCGGAGACCTCGTCCGCTCCCTGACCCGCCTCAACGCCAGCATCCAACGGCCCCAGGAGACGAAGAACCCTCCGAGCCGGAGAACTGAGACGCCACCCGCACTGACGACGCCTGGTAACAAGACTCGTACCTCTCTGGTCCCGGTGCTCCTGTACGTCCTGCCCCGACGGCGTCGCAGAGTCGTTCGGGAGTTCGCCTGTTTGGCGACCGTCCGCTTTTGCGGCGGGTCAGGTCGGGGTTGGTCCGACGCGGGTGAATGTGTCGCGGTAGGCGCTGGGGGTGAGCCCGTTGCGGCGCAGGAGGTGGAGGCGCAGCGACTCGGGGGTTCCCAGGCCGCTTTGCCGGGCGACGGCGGTGATCGGCAGATCCGTCGCCTCGAGGAGTTCCCGAGCCCGGTCGATTCGCTGGTGCAGCAACCATTGCAGTGGGCTGAGACCGGTCTCCTCCCGGAAGCGGCGGGTGAGCGTGCGGGTACTGGTGTGGGCGTGGGCGGCGAGGCGGGCGAGTGTCAGCGGTTCGGCGAGGTGCTCCGCCGCCCAGGCGCGGGTCTGGGCCAGCGAGGTCCCGTTCTCCGGTGGCAGCGGTGTCTCGATGAACTGGGCCTGGCCGCCGGGACGGATCGGCGCGATGACCGCGGCTCGGGCGACGGCGTTGGCGACCACCGCCCCGTGGTCGCGCCGGATCATGTGGATGCACAGGTCGAGACCGGCGGCCAGGCCGGCGGAGGTCAGCACGGTCCCGTCGTCGACGTACAGGACGTCGGGCCGCAGGTCGACGGCTGGGAAGCGGCGGCGCATCTCCTGGGAGTACTGCCAGTACGTGGTGGCCGGGCGACCGTTGAGCAGCCCGGCCTGGGCCAGCACGAAGGCGCCCGTGCAGATCGAGGCGATGCGCCGGCCGTCGTCAGCGGCCCGCTGTAGCGCGTCCAGGACCCGTTGGTCGGCGTGGGCGCGAGCTCCGGTTCCCGTGACGATCACGGTGTCGGCGCTGTCGATCACGTCGAGGCCCCGGTCCACCACAACGCTGGGCCCGGTGTACCCAGGTACGATCCCGGGCTCGGCCGTGCAGATCACGACCTCGTAGGCCGGCTGGCTGTGGACCACCGCGGCCGGGAACACTGCCGCCGGGATGGACAGATCAAGGGTGGTGACCGGCGGGACGGCGACGACGACGATCCGATGCATGGCCTGATCCTTGGGATATGTGGCATTCAGGCCACTACCGTATGTTTCCGGCGGGCGGCAGGGTGAGACAGGTACCCGCGAACCGCGCGGGCCCGCCGAGCGGAAGACGAACACCATGCCCCTGCATGTGATCACCGGTGCCGGTGGCACCGGAGCCCCCACCGCCGAACTGTTGGCCCGGCAGGGTGATCGCGTCCGGCTGGTCAGCCGGCGCGGGGGCGGACCCGAGCACCCACTGATCGAGCGGATCGCCGCCGACGCGACCGACGCCGACGCGCTGACCCGACTCGCCGAGGGCGCGACGACGCTGATCAACACCGCGATGCCGCCGTACGACCGGTGGCCGGACGAGTTCCCACCGCTCGCGACGGCGCTGCTGGACGCGGCTGAACGCACCGGCGCCGGCTACGTGATGATGGGCAACACCTACGGCTACGGCATCGTCAACGGCCGCTTCACCGAAGATCTACCGATGGCACCGGTATCCGCCAAAGGTCAGGTACGGGCCCGGATGTGGAGCGATGCCCTCGAGGCGCACCGCGCGGGTCGAGCCCGCGTGACCGAGGTCCGGGCCTCGGCGTTTCTGGGCGCCGGGGCCGGTTCGCTGTACAACTTCACGGTGGCGCCCCTCGTCCTGCGCGGCGAGCCGGCAGCCTTCCCCGGCGACCTGGACGCCCCGAAAACCTGGTCCTACGTCGGGGACGCCGCCCGAACCCTGGCCGCCGTAGCCCTCTCCGGCGACGACCTTGCGTGGGGACGGGCGTGGCACGTGCCCTCCACCGCGGCACTGTCCGTGCGGGAGCTGACCACGCGGCTCGCGACCGCCGCCGGGGCGCCCGCACCCATCCTGACGGCGATGTCCACCGATCAGCTCGCCGCGACCGGAGCCGTGAACCCGATCATGCGGGAAGTCATCGAGATGATGTACTCCCTGGAACAGCCCGACCTGCTCGACTCCACCCTCACCGAGCAGACGTTCCGCCTCGCCCCGACCCCCCTCGAGACCGTCCTGGCTGAAACCGTCAGCGCCTACGGACCTGTACCTGACCTGACGGTCAGCAGGATTCCGTGTTGGAGCTGACCGTCTGTCTCAGTGAACGGGCTATGACGGCGGAGCCGCTCGCGGCGCAGAACAACATCATCGCGAGCCAGGCGGTGGTGCCGGGGTCGGACCACTCGACGACACCGGTGTCGAGGTTGACCAGTGCGGCGCCGCCGATCGCGAACAGGCCGAACGACGCCTGCGTCAACCCCACGGTGAGAAGTTCGGCGCGTGTCGCCCGGACCGAGACGAGCCACGCGCCCACGCCGCCGGCCAGGAACGTCGCCGCGTAGAGCTGGCCGTGGAACGCGTCGACAGTCCACGGCCAGAACTCGGTGACCTGCTCGGGTGCGGCCAACAGACCGACGGCCTGCCCGGTCATCAGGACGGCGAACAGCCGAAGCCAGTAGCGCCACGCCACCGGAGTCGCGACGCCGGCCGCCCGGGCGCGCCCCCGTAGCCGCCACGTGTACCAGAAAGCGCAGACGGGCAGCGCGACGTAGAGGACGAACCAGCCGATCACCGGCAGCGGCCGGTCCGAGAAGGCGAACCTCGACGGGTAGGTAGTCGACACGACGATCACGCACAACGTGAAGACGCCGATCATCGGGGCGACGACCCGAGCCGGCGACCAGCGCCTGGTGGCGAGCAGGCAGGCCACGGCGACGAGCGACGTCAGGTAGATGGCGCCGAGGAACCGGCTGTTGAACAGTGTGAGGTCGTCCCACGGCCACAACCTCGCCGTGAGCTTGTACTGAAACGCCAGGCCGGTGCCGGTGAAGAACAGCACGACGAACTCGATACTGGTCATGGTGAGCAGCGGCCGGGGAATCGGGAAATCGGCCGCTGTGGCGACCGCGGCGGAGTCGTGGTCGGCCTCAGTACGAGGTTCTGACGCGATGTCTGTCATCGGGTCGGCTCGTGTGACAGCGGCGCGGGCGCTCCGGGGTCCAGAAAGTCGAGTTTGATCGGCTCAGGCGCCGGCCGGCAGACGCCGCACGAGATCGCCTCGTCGACCGCCAACCCTTCCAGCCCACGGCTGGTGGCGAAGGCCTCGAGCAGGAACGGCATCGTTTTCGCGTGGTCCTTGCAGACGCATCGGCCGCAGAATCGGCAGACCGCGTGCCCAGGAAGATTGCACACCCAACAGTTCACGAGCCCGCCTCCAGTTGTGTTGTCGCCAGCTCGATCGATCCCAGTTCGGCGGCCGCTTCGAGGAGTTCGGTGTTCGACGGCGGTTCGTCGAGTGGGCCGAAGACGTATTTGCGGCGCAGCACGCCATCCGGACCGACCAGGAAGACGCCCTGCTGCATCGCCGTCATCGTGTGGTGGCCGAGCCGTTCGCCGATCGACGGGTTCACCACGTCAAGCCAGAGCGCGTGCATCGTCGTACGGCCCTGGCCGGTGGTGAACGCCCGCGTGAAGCCCCGCACCGAGTTGCGTTGCGCTTCGCCGGCGCCGATGTCCTGCAGGCCGCACAGCCGGTAGGCGGATTTCTCCGGGTCGCACAGGAACGGGAACGGCAGGTCCTTGCCGCGCCAGAACTCGCGGGCGGAATCGACGAGGTTGGGCGCCAGCTGCAGGATCTGCACGCCGGCCCGCTCGAAATCGCCGACCGCCGGCGCCAACCGGGCCATGTACTCCCGGCAGAACGGGCAGTTGTAGCCGCGGGAGAACCAGAGCAGCACCACCTGGCCCCGGTAGTCCGACAACGACACCGGCGACGGCCCGCTGGCGGTGTCGAGGGTGAACCCGGGTGCCGGGTCGCCGACCTCGATCTCAAGCCAGCGGCCGGCCACCGTGCCCGCCAGCGCCTCAGCGGCACGCGTCGCTTCGCCCGCTTCGGCGGATTCGCGTACGGCGTCGGACAGCCCGAAATAGCGGCACACCACGTCGTCGAACGTCGTCCGGTCCAGCTCCCACAGCCTGGTCTCGCCGACCGACGTGGCCGTCGCGGCGTGGGGCTCGTCGTGCAGCAGTGCGCTCTCGCCGAAGAATTCCCCGGCGCCCAGGGTTCGCGGCGGCCCGTCGACGCAGGTCTGTGCCAGCGCGACGGCCCCGCTACGAACCAGGTAGAAGGCCGAACCGGGGTCGCCTTCGGCGACGACGACCTCGCCGTCCACACAGCTCCGTGCCCGCAGGTGGGCCAGCAGCGTGTCCTTGTCGCGGGTGCGGAGGCCGTCGAACAGTGCGAAGCCCTCGAGTTCCGCCCGTTCGTCGGCCCGTGTGTCGTTCTCGGCCCGTCGGGCCAGCAGCGGAGCGAGGCGGTCGGAGAAATCGGCACCGGCCAGCCGCAACACGTGCACGTCGGTGAGCGCCCGCACGGTCAAGGGCGACCTTGGCAATCCGGGCGGCGGGAAGTAGTCGCCCGGGCCGAGCGTGCGCAGCGCACTTCCCGCGCCCGGCCCCGTCCCGGCATTCGCGCCCGATTCGACGACCTCGGCCTCGCCGGACAGCACCAGGCAGAAGACCTCGGCGACCTCGTCCGCAGCGACCACCGTGGTGCCGGCCCGGAACACCTTCTCGGTGGTCCGCCGCGCCATCCACTGGACGTACGCCTTTCCCAGTTCGGCGACCGGCGGTACGTTCGCGAGTACCGCGACCCGCTCCCGGTAGCGGCGCTCCGCGGCCAGCCGGCGCAGCCGCCGGCTCGCCACCACCAGCGACGAGCCACCCCGCCACAGCCGCTGCCCGAGCACGTACAGCAGCGGAAGGGTCAGGAGCAGAACCACCGTGGCGGCAAGGACCCGGCCAAGGCTCGGCACGGCGACCGCGTCGCTCACCATCGTCTTCGCCCGGACCCAGGCGAACCCGGCTGCCAGGACGAGCACGTAGCCGGTGTACGCCGCGGCGGCCAGTCCGAAGATCGTCAAAACGCGTTCGGTGCGGTCGAACCGCTCCCGGCGACGGACCTTGCCGGGGAGCTCCCCCCGGATGAACCCCAGCGCCCTGGCTCGCAGGTTCGGCAGTTCCAGCCAGTCCATCAGCATGTAGTAGCCGTCGAGCTGGATGAGCGGCGTGAGCTGGGCCAGGTTCACGGCCAGGGCAGCGGTGCCGAAGATCGCCACCACTGCCGCCCACGGCGCGTCCGGCGTGGCCACCAGGACGATGCCGGAGAGCCCGGCGAGCACGAACCCGGAGAACGGCCCGGCCCAGGCCGAGACCATCCGCGGCCCGCGCGGCTCCATCCACATGTCCTGGGTGTCGACGAACATCCCAGGCGAGCCGTAGAAGATCGATAGTCCGCCGCGCCGAACCACCCGGCCGTAGGACTTGGCCGCGAAGGCGTGCGCCAGTTCGTGCAGCACGGCGACGACCAGCAGGCAGCCGTACATTGTCGGAACTGTGACGACGAGGGACTGGTCGGCCAGCCCCGACGCCGACGACGACAGCGACCAGGCCAGCAGCGGTACGCCGAGCATCGCCACCGCGAACATGACGATCTTTGCCGGCCGGGTGAAAAGCACCCACACGCCCCGGTCGTAGGCGCGGCCGACCAGGCCGTCGAGCCCGTGCAGCGGAAACTCGCGCCGGACGAAGGACTTCGCGAACCCGGTGGCGAAGGAGCTCACTGGCCGGCGGCGCAGCTGTTCGCCCAACGGCCCGAACACGAACCGGGGCGGGTCGGTCAGCATCTGCCCGACCTTCAGGTTGCGCACGAGGCGAAGGACCAGCGGCAGGGCGAACCGGTGGTACTTCATCATGTAGGCGACGACCAGGTCCTGGACGCTGCGGCTGCCGTCCATCAGCTCGAACAGGTAGAACTCGGCCATCGTGATCTTGCGGTACGTCGCGGCGTCGGGGTTCTGGACGATGACGTACTCCTCGCCCCGCGCGGATCGCAACTCGCGCCAGATCAGCCCGTCCTGCCGCTTCGGCCGGTAGCGGGCCGGGTTGGCGGCGTCGGCAAGCCGGTCCCAGACCGTGACTGTCGCTGTCTCCGTGGCCGCGGGTGCCGGCGCGGCCTGCCGCTGCTGGGGCTGCGTGCTGACCGTCATGACAGCAACCCCGCAACCGCGTGACTGATCGGCAGGCCGGCCCGCTGCTCGGCGAACCACCAGCCGCCTCGCGGGTTGAGGTCCAGGAACACGTGGTCGCCGTCCGGTGTCACGACCAGGTCGAGCGCCGCGTAGCGCAGGCCGAGGCCGGCGACCAGCCGCACGCAGCGGTGAGCAACGTCGTCGTCGAGACAGTGCGCCGTCATCGGCACGGCGCGCCGCACCCGCCGCACGTCACCGCTGCCCGCCAGCCCCGCCGCCGCGAGGTCGGCGGCAGCGGTCGAGGCGGCGAAGACCTGCTCGCCGACGACCGTCACCCGCAGTTCGAGCCGACTGTCGAGCAGCGGCTGGAACACGCAGGGCGCGGCGGCCAGCGTCGCCGGCAGCAGGGCGAGGTCGGCGGCGCTCAGGACGCGGGTGAACAGGCTGTGGCGCCGCCCGTCCAGCTCGACGTAGTGGCTGTTCAGCGACTTGGCTATCACCCCGGCGCTGCCGTAGGCGTGGCAGAACGCCAAGGCCTGGTCCGGGTCGTTGGTGACCAGTGTGTCCGGCACCGTCAGGCTCTCCTCCGCGGCGTGCTCCAATGATGTGATCTTGTTGCCGGCCCGGCTGCCGGCGTCCGGGTCGTTGATGAACGGCGCCGGGCAGCTCCGCCACCAGCCGGCGAGCGCGTCGGCCCATTCGCCCGTTTCGAACGGTGGCAGGCGCCGGGCTGGTACACCGGTCGGCCCGGCGAGCCCGAACCACACGCTCCGGACCTGCGTCGAGTCGAGGCCGAACACGTCGCCGCCTGTCCGCTTCCCGTCGCCGCGCCAGGTCACCGTGACGTCGGTGGGAAAGTCGTCCGCCCCGAGCAGCCGGCACGGCACACCCCGGGCGAGCAGGGCACGCTCGAGCAGCACCGTGTCCGGGTTGCGCGAATAGGCCAGCAGCAACACGACCGGCTCCGGTTCCGCCGCTATCCGGCCAGCCAGCGCCGGCATCAGCCTGGCGACCAGGTCCCGCACGTCCACCGCCGCCCGAGCCGGCGACGGCGCCGGCGCCGGTGCTACTTCGGTTTCGGCGAAGTGGAGCAGGAACGGCCGACTCGGCCGGCTCACTTGTCCGGGTTGCTGCCCGACTCGGGCGTGCAGGAGCAGGTCGGGTTCGTCAGTGAACTGCTCCGGCCCAGCCGGACGCGCGAGATCCGCTCGTCCAGGTCCTGCGCGACGCCGTCAAGGCCGTCCCAGTCCATCGCCGCGAGCGCCTGCACCTCCTCCGGCGTGAACTCGTAGGAATAACGCGCGGAGATGTGCACGACCATTTCCAGTGGATCGGCCTTCAGCCGCTGCCGGAAAGCCTGGTCTGTGGCCGCCTTACCGATGACGAACTGCATTGCCTGGAGTGACATGAGATATTCCTTCCGGGGCGGCGACACGTTTGTTCTGGTAAAAGGGCGAGGCGTGCAGAAGCTGCCGGGCCCGGCTGAGCTGGTCCAGCAGCTCGGGCATCGGCGGCACGTCGTTGGACCATTCGAGGGTGATCGCGCGAACCGGTGCGGCGGCGGCGACATCCGCAACCAGCGCCCACACCTGCTCGGGAACGGGACGGCTGTGGCTGTCGTGCCAGGTGCCCGCTTTCGGGCCTCGGGTGCGCAGCTCGCCGCCGGCGACATGCAGTTCGACGACCCGGTCCAGTGGTGCGGCGGCCAGCCACGCATCGACGTCGAAGCCGTAGTTCTGGGCGTTGATCCAGGTGTTGGTGAGGTCGAGCAGCAGGCCGTGGCCGGTGCCGTCGAGCACCTGCCGGACGAACTCGGGTTCGTCCATCGCACCCGGGATCTTGATCATGTAGTCGTACCAGGTGTTCTCGACGAGCAGCGGCCGCCGGACCCGGTCGGTGACGGTCTGCATGTTGCGGCGGACAGCCTGCGCCTGTTCTGCCGTGAAGGCGATCGGAATGCCGTGCATCAGCTCGGTGCGCCGCGCTCCGTCCGGCACCGACCCCTGGTCGAGGTGGTCGCTGAACCACACCGGGTCGATCAGGTCCAGGAACGGCTCGAGCCGGTCGAGGTAGGACGTCCGGTACGGCGCGGCGTCGGCCAGCCCCATCCGGATGCCGTGCGCCACGACGGGGAAGGCGCCGGCGATCTCGACCGCCCGGTCCCGCCAGGCCGTCCGGCCGTCCTCGTCGTCCCACTGCATCCGCAGCAGGAACGCGTCGGTCGGCAGTTCGAGGTAGTCGATCTCGTCGTGGTGGGCGAGGTACTGGTCGTGCATCGGCGGTTCGTAGTTCAGCCCGACACCGAGGAAGGGCAGATCGGCGATCATCATGCGGCCGCCGGCAGCAGATCCGAGTCCCGGTAGGCGGCATGGAGGTGGGCGGCGCGCGCCAGGTCGTGGATCGCCTCGTCCAACAGGCCGGCGGCCTGGTAGACCTGCGCCCGCAGTTCGTAGACAGCCGGGTCCTCGGGCACGATCGTCGCGGCGTGGAAGCAGTCGGCCAGCGCCGTCGGCAGGTCGCCCGTTGCCAGCCAGGCGCGGGCCCGCAGCAGGTAGGGACCGTGGGCGCTCAGCGCGCGGGACCGCACGATGAACGGCCAGTGCGACTGCTCGTGCGCGCTGACGTCGATCGCGGTCGTGCAGTCGGCCGCCGCCGCCTCGGGCCGGCCCAGTTCGAGCAACGCCTCGGCACGCTGCAGGTGCAGCTCGGAGGCGTACTTCTCGCACCGGCCGTCGGCGATGACCCAGCCGAAGTCCTCGACCGCCTCGGCCAGCAGACCGAGCTCCAACCGGGCCCGGGCCCGGAACGCGCGGGCCTCCCAGTCGTTCGGGTCGCGCAGCAGGGCCGACTCGGCGTCGGCCAGCGTGCCGTGCGGGTCGCCGTCGAAGTAGCGGGCGATGGCCCGTGCCGTGTAGACGTACGAGACGGGGTCGAGCGCCATCGCCGCCGACGCGTCGGCCTCGGCGCCGGCCAGGTCGAACACCTGGTGCCGGCATACCGACCGGCGGTAGTGCGCGTAGGCCAGCCGGTCGTCGGGCAGTCGGGGATCCGCCTCGATCGCGGCGCTCAGGTCGGCGATGGCCCGGTGGTGGTCACGCACCATCCAGAACGCGATGCCGCGGCGAAGGTAGGTCTCGGCCCGCCGGTCGCCGCCGGCGACAAGCCGGTTGCAGTCGAGCAGGTCGGCCATGTACCCGGCCAGCCTCGACGAGCCCTGCGAAACGCACACGGCGTCCCCTCCCTGGTGACCCGACGTGCCGTGTGGCACGAAGGTCACTTTCGGGTTCCGGGGAGGCACCCGAACATCAGGGAAACCCCTAGTGCCGGCCAGCGCCACGCAGTGGTCCGTGAATGGGCCAGTCAGGAACGGAGCGCGGAACCGACACCGGCTCGGGTGGGGACGCCGAGCTTGGCGAGCACCTTCGTCAGATGGCTCTCGACGGTCTTCTCGCTGACGAACAGCGCGGCGGCGATCTGGCGGTTCGTCTGGCCGGCGGCGACCAGCTCGGCGATCTGACGTTCTCGGGTGCTGAGCGTGCCGGCTGCCACGCTGAGGACGACCGTCTGGGTCTGGTGATGAGCCAGGGTCTGAGCGGCCCGGGCTTGGGTCCGCGTCGACGGTCGACCGCCCCGAGACACCCGCTCGCCGAGCTGGCGCAGCAGCCGGGCCGCCTCGTCCCGGGGACGGTTGGCACCGCACGCGTCGAGTCGGGCCTCGGCCCGGCGCAGCTCGCTGACCGCCCGCGCGTTCTGCCCGTCGGCGGCCAGCGCCCGCCCAGCCACGATCAGCGACCGGCCGAGCTCGATCGGCAGGCCGGCCCGCTCGGCCTCGGCGGCTGAGGCCAGCGCCGACGCGGCGGCGGCCGACGGCTGTCCCCTGGCGAACTCGACGGCTGCTCTCGCTCGCATCGCCGAGGCCTTCCGTCCCGCGAGCCCACCGCCGGCGTCGGTGGCCGTCCGCTCGGCGAGCACCGCCCAGCCGGCGGCCGCCTCCGGCATCCCGCGAGCCAGTTCGGCCCGCGTGAGCACCTCGTACCAGTACGGCCGAATGGGAGCTTCGATGCGCGGCAGCTCGGCGCCGCCGGCCGCACCCAGGAGTTCATCGACGGCGCGGTCGGGCTCACCGGCCTCGACCAGCGCCTCCGCGAAATAGGAACCGGCCATCACCGAGACGGCGTCAGTCTCCGGGTTGGCCGCCCGTGCTCCCTGCGCACCCGACCGCAGTGCCTCGGGGAGGTCTCCCGCCAGCGTCGCCGCGGCACACCGCGCCGCCAGCGCCCAGGACAGGAAGGGCAGGTGCGGGGTGAGCAGGCACGCCTCCACCGCGGCTTCGGCCGCCGCCGCGGCCTCCGGCAACCGTCCCCGCGATGTCAGGACCAGCGACCGTGCGACTGCCGTCAGTGTGCCGATGCTGCCCCGGCCGTTGCGCAGCGCCAGCGCGTCGACCCGGTCGAGGTGGCGTAGCGCGTCGGTGAACCGTTCGAGGAACGCCTCGGTCCAGCCCAGCCACGCGAGCTTGTCGAGGTGCGGGGTGACCTGGTCGTCCGAGAGCAGGTCGTAGCGGCGTGCCGCGCCGGCGGCCTCGGCGATCGCGGCCGGGACGTCACCGACCATGTATTCGGCACCCGCCAGCAGTCCGGCCGAGGCGGCCAGTAGCGGGGCGTCGTCGAGCGTGCCAGCGAGCGCGTGCGCTTCCTGCTGCCAGCGGCGCATCCCATCGTATTCACCGGTGTAGAAATGGTCGATGGCAAGCTGAAGCCGCAGCAGACAGCTCTCTCGGGTGCCCGGTTCGGCGCTCGCCACGGCGTCCAACACCAGGGCACGCGCCTCGCCGTGCCGGCCCAGCACATGGTCGACCGCCGAGCGCAGCGCGACGAGATGAGCCCGCTCGGCACCGAATTCCCGCGGAATCAGACCCATGATCTCGTCGAGTACCATGCGGGCCTGCTGCGGCTGGTAACTCGCGTCGAGTGCGGCAGCCAGCCGGGACAGCAGCTCCAGTCGCCGCAACCCGCCGTCCGCGTCCACGTCGACGCCAACGTCGGTACTCTGGCCGGGGCTCGACTCACCGCCCGGTAGCAGTCTGAGCGCGGCGGCGTACCAGTGCGCGGCGGCTGCCGGCGCGCGTAGCCGGCTGGCCGCGGCCGCTTTGGTCAGCAGCGTGATCGCGGCCTCGTCGCCGGGACGGGCGGCACGCTCGACGTGGTGGGCTCGGGCGGTGGCCGCGGCGCCCCGGGCGGCGAGCGCATCAGCCGCTCGTGCGTGAGCGGCGATCCGCCAGCCCGGCCCGGCGGACATGTAGATGGCGTGGCGCACGATCGGATGCCGGAACGTGAACCGGCGCGGCATCTCGGTCGGTCGCACCACGTCCGCCGCGACCAGCGCGTCGAGTGCTTCGAAGGCGTCGGTTTCGGGGAGCGCGGCGGCCTCGGCGGCCAGGTCCGGCTCGAACACCTCGCCGGCGACAGCAGCGCCCTGCGCGAACCGCCGTACGACCTCGGGCAGCTGTGCGATCTCGGCGCCGACCGCCGCCGTCACCGCCGGCGGCACGTCGTCCGGTCCGTCGAGGCCGGTCGAGGCCGCCAACGCCGGCGGTACGGACGACGGCCCGGCAGCTGCGGACAGCGGGCGGGTGGGGGTGCGGGCAAGCTGTTCGAGGTAGAACGGGTTACCGCCGCTCTCCCGATACCAGCGACGCCGGAGCGCCGGGTCACGGGTCACCGGACTGAGCAGCGAGTCGCTGTCCTCGGGCGACAGCGGGGCAAGCTCCAGTCGAACGCCCACGGTCGCGTGTGAGTTCGCCCCGGCTTGGCCGTCGGTGGTCGCGACAACGGCGGACGCCGCCGCGGCCGACAACGCCGCGGCCAGGGCCTTCGGCACCTGGCGGGGCCGCACCGCGACGACCAGCAGCACCCGCGCCTTCGGCGGCCGGCGGAGCAGGTGAGCGACGAGCTCGGCCGACGCGGTGTCGGCCCAGTGCAGGTCGTCCAGGGCCAGTACCAGCGGCCGGTTGGCAGCGAGCAGCTCGAGTAGCGCTCGCGCCGCCCGGTAGGTCTGCCAGCGCTGCATCTCGGAGGTGTTGCCGGTCGGCACGGTCCCGAGCGAGCGCAACGCCGGAAACACGGCGGCCAGCTCGTCGAGCCGGTCAGCGCCGAGCTGGCGCAACCGCGCCGGATCCACCGCGCCGAGGTAGTCGTCGAGCGCATCGACGAGGGCGTTGAACGGAATGTCCTGTTCGAGCTCGGCGCCGTGGCCCCGCAGTACGAGATGGCCACGGGCGTCGGCAAGCTCGGTGAGTTCGCCGATCAGGCGGCTCTTGCCGATGCCGGGCTCGCCACGGATCTCCATCCAGTCGAAACCTGGCCGGCGCCGCGCCGAGGCGAGCCGGTCCAACGCGGCGCCCACCGCGGCCATTTCCCGGTCGCGCCCGACCAGCGAACCCCGTTCCCCCATCGGGCGATTGTCGTCCCTGCCGGCCAGCGATCCAGTACCCGGGTCGTCGGTGCGACAGGCCCGAGATGGTCGGGACCTAGGAGGTTCCCTGATGTACCCGGTCGCGCCGCCGGCGCCACGCTGTTGTTCATGCCGACCTACATCCTGTGTCACCGACACGAGCCGGCCGAATGCCGGTTCGTGTTCGCGGCCTGGCGCGGGTTCGACAGCCCGTTGCGCCACGGCCGGGCGCTCGCCTCCTGTGGCAGGAACGGCCAGGCCGCCGACGCCCGGCACACGATCTTCTGGACGGTAGAGGCCGCGGACGCCAGCGCCGCACTCGGCTACCTGCCGGCGTACCTGACGTCGCGGACCGAGGTGGTGCACGTCGCCGAAGTGCCGATCCCCTGATCGGACGACCGGTGTGCCTTGTCCGTGCCAGGGGTTCCCCCGATGTTTTCGCGCTGCCCCGGCACGACAGGTTTGTCCTGGTTCCCACGGCACCGTGGGAACCAGGACCGTGTGAATCAGGGCGTCAATGGAGGCTGATCATGACGACGGCCAGTGAACGGGCTCGACCGGCGACGGGCGGTATCGGGATCGCCGGCGTGTTGCTCGTCGGCGCCGCGGTAGCCGTCTCACTCGGGGTGTACGCAAAGACGCACGATCCGGCCGGCCGGCCGTTGTACACGCTCGGTTTCTCCGGCCCGCTGCCGATGAAAGCCTGGTTCACCACGGCCGCCGCGCTGCTGCTCGTGGTGCAACTGACCACGGCACTGTGGATGTGGGGCCGACTGCCCGGTGCCGGGTCGGCTCCGGCGTGGGCGGCGATCCTGCACCGGTGGAGCGGTAGCACGGCGTTCATCTTCACGTTGCCGGTGGCGTTTCACTGCATCTGGTCACTCGGTTTCGCCACGGCGGACTCGCGGGTGTTCCTGCACAGCCTCGCCGGATGCACGTTCTACGGCGCCTACGCGGCGAAGATGATCGGCCTGCGAACGAAAGGGCTGCCCGGATGGGCACTGCCGGTGCTCGGCTCCGCCGTGCTCACCGCCCTCGTCGTGCTGTGGCTGACGGCGTCCCTGTGGTTCTTCACGCGCTCGGGCATCCCGCACGTCTAGCCGAGCCATCTCGATCAGCCGAGTCATCTCGATCATCGTTCGGCGTTCAGGTAGGTCGTCGGACAACCGAACACGGAGGGCACCATGTCAGAAGCGGCACACCCGGCGGCCCCGGCGGGGATGCTGTCGCGCCGGGCCGTACCCGGCCTGGTGGCTGTGGTTGCCGGCGTCGCTGGCTACGTCGTCGCGAGCGGCAGCGACGCGGCCGAGCCGAAACCGGCGACGGCGGCCGCGAATGGCGGTGGCGGTGCCGGGGCGGGGGGCGGGCAGCGCCTTGCCGGCCTCGCCGAGGTGCCGGCCGGCGGTGGCCTGGTTCTTGACGACATCGGCGTCGTGCTCACGCGCAGTGCCGCCGACGAGGTGCTCGCGTTCTCGGCGGTCTGCACCCACCAGGGTTGCACCGTCGGCTCGGTGGCGGGCGGCACGATCAACTGCCCGTGCCACGGAAGCAAGTTCGACGCGGCCACCGGGGCACCGACGGCCGGTCCCGCGAAGGCCCCGCTGACGCCGGTGGCTGTCGTCGTCCAGGACGACACCGTGTTCACCGCCTGACCTCGAACAACCGGCCCTGACCGGCCCGACCGGCCCGACCTGCCGACCGAAGAAATGGGGAACCGATGAGCCCGGTACCGCTGCGTGTCCAGACGCCCTCCGCCCAGGCGACGTCCGCCCAGGTGATACTGCCCGGCGAACGACTGGCCGTCGTCGGGCGTGGGCGGGACGCGGACGTCGTCGTCGCCGACAGCCGGGTGTCGCGGCGACACGTCGAGCTCGAACCCAGCGGGGACGGGTGGACGGTGCGTGACCTCAGCGCCAACGGCATATGGTGCGACGGGCGGCGGACCGCGACCGTGCGCATCCAGTTCGATGAGGTCCGATTGCGGCTCGGCGCGGCCGACGGCCCGGAACTGGTGCTCGTCCCGCAACGGGCGGCCGGACCACCAGCCCAGCCCGGACCGGGTCTCGACGTCGGCGACATGGCGACCCGGTTGGCCGTCGGCGGCCCGCTGGCACCCGCGCGGCCACGCCCGGTGGGACCCGGACCCGCCGCCGTCCCGGCCCCGGTCAAGACGGCAGCGCCACCGCGCTGGGCTCGCGCGTTCCCCACCCTGGCGTGGCTGGCGGCAGCCGCCTTCGCCGTCGGCGCACTGATCGCGCTTACCTGATCAACTCTGACAGGGCGTCAGCTGGGTGCGGGCGTCAGCCTCGACCCGTAAACCGCGGTTTCGAGGTCCGGCGTCGCGTCCACGCCCCCGCGACCCTTGTAGTCAGGCGGGCTGCCACAGCTCGACCCGATTGCCCGCAGGATCGGTGACCCAGCCGAACCGACCGACACCCTCCATTTCCTGCATTTCTGTGGCCACATCCGCTCCCTTGGCGCGCAGTTGCGCGAGCATCGCATCCAGGTCGCGGACCCGGAAGTTGAGCATGGTTTGCTGGGCGCGGGACCCGAAGTAGTCGGTCTCGGACTCGAACGTCGCGAACACCGTCAGCCCGGCTCCCTGACGCCACAGGCCGTTCTCATCGGCGTCCAGGCCCAGGCAATCGCGATACCACGTGCTCAGGGCCGCCGGGTCGGCAGCCCGCATGAAGTACCCACCGATTCCAAGCACACATTCCATGCCGCTATCCTGCCAGGACGGCAATCGGGTGGGCTGGCACCACACCATCGCCCGCTTCACCCCCATCTCCATCGCGGGGAACTCGTAAGTCGCCGCCCCCCTCGACAGGCCGACGACGATGCGCGTGGCGTTCGGGTCGAGCGTGGTGACCGGGATGGGTGACCTCTCAGCTCCTCGCGGCGAACAGGTCGACCCGGCCCGTCGAGACGGCGGCGACCGCGCCTCCGTCGACGAGCAGGTCGATTCCGGTGATGAACGAAGCGTTGTCCGACAGGAGGAAGTCAACGGCGGCGGCGATGTCGTCCGCCGAGCCGAGCCGGCCGGTGCCGGACGCCGCCACCATGGCGCGCATACCAGCGCCGGACTCGCTCGCGAGCTCCTGCTGTCCCATCTTCGTCGAGATGACGCCAGGACTGATCGAGTTGACCCGGGCGCCTCGTGCGCCCCACGCGTTGCTGGCCGAACGCACCCGCAGCTGGTTGGCCCGCTTGGCGAAGGAGTAGGCATAACCCGCGCTCGGGAACGCGTCCACCGCCGTGAACGGCAGGTTCAGCAGCTCCTCGGTGGCGGTGTTGGCCAGCTGAGCCTCGATCTCGCGGGCCGGCGGGGGAGCGAGGTAGCCGGACATGCTCGAGATGACCACGCCGGCGCCGCCCACGGTGACGACCTCGGCGAACGCGTCGAGCACCAGCGCGGTACCGAGCAGGTCGACCTTCAGGATCGCGTCGACCGGCGCCTGCGTGGGGGACAGCCCCGCGGTGTGGACCACGTGCCGCACCGGGCCGAGGGCCGCGGCGGCCCGTGCGAGCGCGTACACGGACTCCCGGGACGACACGTCCACGACCTGGGCTGTCACCTGCTGGCCCTCGTCGCGGAGGTTCTCGGTGACGGCGTTCAGCGCCGTCTCGTTGTAGTCGGCCAGCAGTACCGTCTTGCCCGTGCCGACCCGGCGGGTTACGGCGACACCCATGCCGCCCGTGCCGATGACCACCAGTACCTCGTTCGGCATGCCTCAAGCTCCCCACGTCCAATTCCGAGACGACCGGTCTCGGATTAGGGATGATACGCCCGCGGTCCCGGCCGGGTCGCGCTCCTAGACTCACGTGGATGACGGGCGGGCGCCGGCGCAGTGAGAGCTCGCGGCGGGCGATCCTCGACGCGGCCCGCGGCCTGCTGCTCGAACGCGGTTACGAACGGTTGACGATCGACGCCGTCGCCGCCCAGGCCGGCGTCGGAAAGCAGACGATCTATCGCTGGTGGGGGTCGAAGGGCGCCGTCGTCGCCGATGCGGTGCTCGAGGGCGGGCTCGTGCCACCGTTCGTCCCCTTGCCCGACACGGGAGACATCGAGGCCGATCTGCGCGCCTGGCTGCGGGCCTGGACCGCGCATCTGGCCTCCGGTGTGGGCACGAGCCTCATCCTCGCCCTCACGGCGGCCACGGCCGAGGACCGCGCCGTCGCCGATGTCCTCTACGAGCGCTTCACCGGACCCCACGAGCAGCTCCTGTGCGACCGCCTGGAGAGTGCCCGCGCGGCGGGTCAGCTCGGGTCGCAGGTGCCGGTCCCGACGATCGCCGGCGTGCTGATCGGTTCCCTGCTTTATCGCGTCCTCAGCAGGCAGGCACCGCCGACGGCGGACGACGCCGACATGGTCGTGCGCCTGGTGCTCGCCGGGGTTGCCTGATCTGGACCCATCTCCCTGTCGAGCATCGGTGCGGCACCCCCGTGGTACAGCCCAACGGTCATCCCGGACTGGTGTTCAGTGGGCCTTGTCGAACGCTTCCCGCCTGATCGGGTTCGAGGACGCGGGCCGGCGCTTCAGGGGGCGCGGCGCCCGGCCCCGGCGTGCAGCGCCCATCCCCGGGCCGCCGCGAGCACCAGCAGCACGACCACCAGAGGCACGCCGAAGAGGACGACGAGTCCGAACCCGATGTTGGCGCCGATCACTCCGGCGGTCGCGACGTGGTACCCGAAGCCGAGGATCACGCCGACCCCGACGAGCGGACACACCACCTGCCACCGGCGCCGGTCGGCGGCGCCGCGGCGACCCCCGTGCAGCAGGAGCGCCGCGGCGGCTGCCGCCAGGAGCACAGCGACGACGCCGCTGATCATTCCGCGGCGGGCCGCGGGGCGCTGTCCGGGGAGTGGGGGCCGAATGGCGTCCTACTCGATCACCCGCAGGGTGGACGGGACGTCCATCCGGCGTACCCGCCGGGCGGACAGCAGCGGGGCGACGGCGACCGCGAAGACCCCCAGCAGCAGCGTGGTCAGCAGGGTGGGAACCGACAGCACGGCCCGGATGCCCAGGTCGGGCAGGGTGTCGGCGAGCAGGACCTCGACGGTCCAGCGCAGCGTCCAGTAGCCGGCTACCAGGCCGATCACCGTCCCGAGCAGGCCGATCAGCGCGCTCTCGGCGACGGCGAGCGCCAGCACCCGGCGCGGGGCCAGCCCGAAGGCGAGCATCGTCGCCTGCTCCCGGCGGCGCTCGTCCATCGCGATGCTCATCGCGTTGTAGGCGATCAGCAGGGCGAGCAGGAGCACCGCGATCTCGGCGATCCGCAGGATGCCGACGAACGTGCGTAGCAGCGCACGGATCTCCTCGATGCTCCCCGTCGCCGGGACGACGGAGCCGACCCCGGGGACGGCCGCGAGCGTGCGCATCGCGTCGAGCTGGTCGTAGCCGGGCGCGGGCAGGACGGTCAGCACGTTCGTCAGGCCGGCGAGGCCGAACGAGCCGGCGTCGGCGGCGTCGAGGAAGGCCACCGAGCGGACCGGGAAGCTGTGGATGCCGGCGACGCGCAGCGGGGTGTCGACCGTCTGGTAGCCGTCGCCGGCCCGGCGCGGATGGCGCAGCAGGACCGTCCCGCCGACGCCCACGCCCAGGTCGTGGGCGGCCTTGGCGGCGAGCAGCAGGCCGCCTGTCGCGCTGCCCTCGGTGATCGAGGGTGACCAGATGTGGTTGTCGACGTCCAGGATGTAGGTCAGGGTGTCGATCGGTTCGTGCGGTGCCGAACCGGGCGGGCCCAGCAGCCTGGTGGGCAGGGCGAGCGTGGCGTCGGAGCCGCGGACCGCCGGTGAGCCGGTGACCGCGGTGACGGTGGGCGAGGTGACGGGCTGCACCGACGGCAGGGTCACCCGCAGCCGGTCGGGGCTGGTGGACGTCAGCTCGGTCTCGGCGGCGTCGGTCGTCCGGGTGAAGGTGTCGAGCTGGCCGGTGAACACGACCTGTGCCGTGATCGCCGCGGCGATTCCCAGGGCGGTGAGCAGCATCCGCCGCGGGGCGCGCGCCAGGTTGCGCGCCGGCATTCGGGCCAGGCTCCCCCCGGGCAGCGGGAACCCGCGCCGACGCCGCCGCGGGCGGGCGCGGGCACGGGCGCGGGTGGAGCCGGAGATGGCCGACGCGTGGATCGCCTGCACCGGCTCGACCCGCACCGCCCGCCACACCGGGTGGACCGCCGCGACCAGCGGCAGCAGCAGGCCGACCGCCGCGGCGCGGGCGAACACCCCGACCTGGAAGCCGGTGCGCCAGTCCGGTAGCGGCCACACGTCGCGCAGCATCGCGCCCATCGCGGCAGTGATGATCATCCCCGTGACCAGCCCCGCGAGGACCCCGAGGATCCCGATCTGCAGCCCCAGCAGCAACGGGCGCAACGCCAGCATCCGGGACCGCACCCCGAGCGCCATGCCGATGCCGATCTCCCGTCGCTGCGCGTCCACCACCCGTCCCACCAGGTTGAACGCGGCGAACATGGCACCGACCAGGACGAGCAGCGCGAGCGCGTTCCACAGCGCCTGGTTGCTCTCGATCGAGTCGTACATGATCTGCCGGGACGCGATGTCGTCACGGTTGGTGATCGTGGTGCTCACCCCGGGGAGCCGCTCGGTGACGGCCGCGGTGAGCTGCCGCTGGAGGACCGCGACGTCGGTCCCGGGCCGCGCGGTGAGGACCAGGTCGTTGACCGCTCCCGGTTTGCCGGCGAGGTTCTGCGCGGTCTCCAGCGAGGTGTAGAGCACGCCGAAGCCGGCCTGGGTGATCAGTCCGGGCTGCTCGCCGGGCAGCACGAAGTACTCCGGGGACTGCCCCTCGCCGACGTATCCGATCTCGCGGTCCCCGCTGATCCGTACCGTGCCCGTCGCCGGCAGGTGGTTGGCCTGGGCGAACCCGTGGTCCAGGACGCCGACGGGCCGTCCCCGGTCGGCCGTGGTGAGCGCGCGGCCGGCGGCGACCGAGATCCCGTCCACGAGCGGGCGCGCGGTCAGGTCGACGCCGACGACCTCGCCGCGGACGAGCACCTCCTTGTGCCCTGGTCGGCTCGCCTCGATCTCGGTGGGGAACATCAGGCGCTCGGCGCTCGCATCCACGGCGGCCGGGTCGGGCAGGGCCGCGACGACGTCGCGCAGCCGCCCCCGCGGCACCGTGGCGCCCGCGTCCACGCTGATCCGCAGGTCGTGCACGTTCAGCCCGGCGAAGCTGGCGTCGTAGGACTCGTAGCGCCACCGCGACGTGCTGGTCAGGCCGGCGTACAGGCCGGTTCCCTCGCCGATGACGGCGGCGAGCGCCACCACCAGCAGCAGCCGCGCCCGCAGGTCGCGCCACGACCACCGCAGCCACAGCCCCGCCGACCCCGCCCCGCCCCGGCCCGGCCCGCCGTCGTCCCCGGATGCCGCGCCGCGCCGGCCGCTGCCGGGCGCCGCGCCACGGCCGCTGTTCCCGTTGCCGGGTGTCGCGGCATGGCCGTCACCGCCGGGTGTCTCCCCGAGCACCGCGCCGCGCCGTCCGCCGCCGTTCACCATCGGCCGCTCACCATCGCAGGTCACCGACGGGCACACGGCCGCCGGGCGGCGGGCCGTCGGCGACGATCCGTCCGCTGGACAGCTCGACCACGCGGTCCGCGATGCGGGCGATCTCCCGGTTGTGGGTGACGACCACGACGGTGCGGCCGGCGGCCGTCTGCGCCTCCAGCAGGACGAGGATCTGGACCCCGGTGTGGAAGTCGAGCTCGCCGGTCGGCTCGTCCGCGAGCAGGATCGGGTTGCCGGTGGCGAGCGCGCGGGCGATCGCCACCCGCTGCTGCTCCCCGCCGGAGAGCTGGTGGGGGAAGTGGTCGCCGCGGGGCGCCAGCCCGACGCCGTCGAGGACCTCCTCGGTGACCTCCCGGGCCCGCGGCCGGCCCGCGACGTCGGCCCCGAACCGCACGTTCTCCCGGGCGGTGAGCGCCGGGAACAGGTTGAACGACTGGAACACGAAACTGACCGTGTGCCGCCGGATCTCCCGCCGCTCCCGCTGCGAGGACCGGGTGAGATCGGCCCCGCCGAGTCGGACGGTCCCCGCGGTCGGGATGTCCAGCGCCCCCACCAGGTTCAGCAGGGTCGTCTTGCCGCACCCGGACGGCCCGAGGACGACCACGAACGCGCTGCCCTCGACCCGCAGGTCGACGTCCTCGAGCGCGGTCACCCCGGCCTCGCCGCCACCGTAGTGCTTGCCGACGCCACACAGGTCGATGCGGGGCACCACCGGCGCGACCGTTCCGTGGGCGTCGCGTCGCGCGGAATCGGCCCGGCCGGGGCCGGGGCCGGTTGCGTGGGCGTCGGCGTCGGCGTCCCTCACCCGTCCCCCTCCATTCGTGGCCCGGCGGGGCCCGGATCAGTGTGGGCCCGGCCCGCCGACCCGGCCGGCATCCCGGCGCGGTCACATTGGGTGTGCCGGACGCGGTTCGGCGCCGACCGGGCGCAGGCCGGCAGACCGCCGTTCCCGGTCATCCACGGCGGTCGCCGCGATCACGGTCCAGGTGTCGGCGAGCCAGGTGGCGGCTTCGGTCGCGCGCACCAGCCAGGGTGTGCGGTGGCCCGCCAGCCACCTCACCGCGGAGGTGTCCTCGTCGCGGATCCCCGCCGGGCCCTCGTCTGTCAGGAAGCCACTACCAACCAGGATCAGCACCAGGATCGCGGCGGCCAACGGGAGCCGGGCCGCCTGCGCGCGGCTGATGTTCACAGCGGCGATGTTCCCCGCGAAGCGGGGAGTACCCACAAATACGGGGATAACCGACAGCCCTGAGCCCGGGGCGCGCGCCCTGAGAGCTCAGGGCGCGCCGTACAGCTCCGTCTGCTCGACCTGCGCGATCGTGGCGTTCGGCGGGGGGAGGAACCCGAGCTGCACGACCCGCGGCCGGGCCACGGCGCCGAGCAGCCAGTCCGCGCCCACATAGGCGCGGTTGGCCGCGGCGCCGAGCGCCAGCAGGTGGTACCCGCGGGTCACCGCCGCCGCCAGCGGCCCGGACAGCGGCAGGCCCAGCGGGTTCGCGACCGCGTCCGCCCCGCCCAGGTCGACGACGAAGCCCAGGTCGCGGTGGCGGTACGGGCGCATCCGGCCGTAGCCGAGGGACGCCGCGACATTCCGCCCCGCCGCCCCGCCCTGCCGTACCGCGTGCTGCGCGGTCTGCCCGGCGGGAGCGCCGCCCTTTGTCACGTCCGGGACGGCCGCCGCGTCACCGAGCGCGAACACGCCGTCCAGGCCGGGGACCTGAAAGTTCTCGTCGACGACCAGCCGCCCTTTGACCGTCTCCGCCCCGAGCCGGCTCATCAGCGGATTCGGCGTCACACCCGCGCACCAGACCAGCGTGTGGGACGGGATCACGGCGCCGTCGGTGAGCGTCACCGCGTCCGCGCGCACCTCGGTCACGGACGTCTCCAGCCGCACCTCCACACCGCGCTCGCGCAGGACCTTCGCCGCGCCGGCGCCGAGCCGCTCGTCGAGCTCGGGCAGCACCCTGGGCGCGAGGTCGAGCAGCAGCCACCGGATCTGCGCGGCGTCGAGCCGCGGGAACTGCCCCAGCGCCTCGACGGTGAACCGCCGCATCTGCGCGGCGAGCTCGGTTCCGGTGTATCCGGCGCCGACCACGACGAACGTGCACCGCGCCCGCCGCTCGGCGTCCGAGTCGCTGGCGTCGGCGTACTCGAGCTGGCGCAGGACGTGGTCGCGCAGGTAGACCGCCTCGGCCAGGTTCTTCATTCCGAGCCCGTGCTCGGCCAGCCCTGGGATGTCGAACGTCCGGGTGAGCGCGCCGGGCGCGAGCACCAGCCTGTCCCAGGCGAGCGTGGACGGTTCGCCGGTCATGCCGACGACCGTGATCTCACGGCGCGTGGCGTCGACCGCGGTGGCATGGCCCAGATGCGGCACCGTCCGCCGCAGCGCACCGCGGACGGACACCGCCAGGTGCCGCGGTTCGATGTCGCCGGCGGCGACCTGGGGCAGCAGCGAGGTGTACAGCAGATGGTCCGTGGGGGAGACGAGCACGAGCTCGGCGGCGCCGGCCGGCAGCCGGGCCTCCAGATGGCGCAGTACGCCGAGCCCGGCGTACCCGCTGCCCACGACCACCACCCGCGGCCGCCGCCGCCCCGCATCGTCCTGCCCGCGCAGCCGACGTGCCTCGACATGACGGACCAGCCGGGCGACGGTGATGGAGTTCCTCATGGTGTGCTCCTCACGGTGTGCTCCTCACGACGAGCGGTCCGATCACGATGAGCGGTCCGAGGCGATCGGTGCGTTCCTTCCGATGGCATCGGTTCGATAATCCGGCCTGCCGCCGCCCCACCGGCCCGGTTCGCCGTCCGCGGCCTTCGCCGGGGGGCCAGTCCCCGGGCGAAAGGGATGCCCAGGCCTCTCGTGGTCGCCGTCCGGTTCGGCGAGGCTGGAGCACATGAGTTCCGGGAAGGTCTCGACCATGGCCTCGGCCAGGGTGCCGGGACCGGTGGCGCCACCGGTCGTGATCGGGCTGGCGGCCGGGGCCGTCGTGCTGCTGATCTGGGCGGCCGTCGGCGGTGGTTACTTCTGGCCGCGCTGGGTGTGGTTCGGCATCGGCACCGTGTTCTGGGCCGCGATCCTCGTCGGGTGGGTCCGGCGGATACCGCCGGGGCGGCGCCGGTGGCTCGCCGCCACCCGGGCGGTGGCTGCCCTGGCCATCCCGGTCGACGTGGTGGTGTGGGCGCTGTCCGGCGGCGGCTACTTCTGGCCGGTCTGGACGATTCTCGCGCTCACGATCGGGCTCGCCATCCACACCTGGATCGTCGCGCTGATGCCCGCCGAGCGGGAGCGTGAGCTCACCGAGCGGGTCGACGCGCTCACCCGCACCCGCCGCGGCGCGCTCGACGGGCAGGCCGCCGAGCTCAAGCGGATCGAGCGGGACCTGCACGACGGCGCCCAGGCGCGGATCGTCTCGCTGGCGATGAACCTCGGCATGGCCGAGGCCCTGCTGCACAGCGACCCGGCGGCGGCGGCGAAGCTGCTCAGCGACGCCCGGCTGTCCGCGGTCGGCGCGCTCGACGACCTGCGGGCCGTCATGCACAGCATCCACCCCTCGGTGCTCGCCGACCGGGGGCTCGCCGGGGGCATCCGCGCGCTCGCGCTCGACCTGTCCCTGCCGGTCCGCGTCGACGGCGACGTCCCGTCCGGGCTGCCGGCGGCGGTCGAGTCGGCCGTCTACTTCGCGACCGCGGAATGCCTGGCCAACGTCGTCAAGCACAGCCGGGCCGCGCACGGCACGGTGCGGTTCGCGCACGACGGCAGGATGCTGAGCGTGGTCGTCACGGACGACGGGCTCGGCGGGGCGGATCCCGCGTTCGGCCAGGGCCTGCGCGGGGTGGTGCGCCGGCTCGAGGCGTTCGACGGCCGGATGTCGGTACACAGCCCGTCCGGGGGACCGACGAGGATCACGATCACCCTGCCGTGCCCGGTCCTGCCGGGCGCGGAGGCCTGAGGGCCTGAGCGCCCAAAGGACCTGAGGACCTGAGGACCGAGCGAAACTGAGGAGGTGCCGTCCGTGCCGGAGGAACCCGCCGACCCCGCGCGGCCGCTGCGGGTCGTGCTCGCCGAGGATCTCGCCCTGCTGCGGGACGGGCTCATCCGGCTGCTCGAGGCGCACGGCTTCGAGATCGTCGCCGCGGTCGACAACGCCCCGCAGCTGGTGCGCGAGCTCGTCACGCTGCGTCCGGACGTCGCCGTCGTCGACGTCCGACTGCCGCCGAGCCACACCGACGAGGGCCTGCGCGCCGCGCTCGAGGCGCGGGAGCGCATCCCCGGGCTGCCGGTGCTCGTGCTCTCGCAGTACGTCGAGCAGCTCTACGCCCGTGAGCTGCTCGCCGACGGCCGGGGCGGCATCGGCTACCTCCTGAAGGACCGGGTCTCCGACGTGGGCCAGTTCGTCGACGCCGTCCGGCGGGTCGCCGCCGGCGGGACGGCCCTCGACCCCACGGTGGTCGCCCGCCTGCTCGACAGCCGCCGCCGTCGCCTGCCGCTGGACCGCCTCAGCCCGCGCGAGCGTGAGGTCCTCTCGCACATGGCGCAGGGCCGGTCCAACGCGGCGATCGGTGCCGCGATGGTGATCACCGAGAAGGCCGTCGGCAAGCACACCAACAGCATCTTCACCAAGCTGGGGCTGATGCCGTCCGAGGACGACAACCGGCGGGTGCTCGCCGTCCTCGCCTACCTCGAGGGCTGACCCGCCGCCGGTGCCCGGGCGACCCGGCCGGGCGCCGACCGTGGCGACGGTGACGAACCGAGAGTGAACCATCGCTGAACCCATCCCGAGCACGATGGAATCGGACGGGCGCGCCCGCCGTCCCGCTGGGTCGGCCGGCCCGTCATCGTCACGAGCCGCGGAGGTGCGCTCGGACTGTCCAAACGTGAACTCGGACGGAGGAACAGGTCATGAAGGCTACCTACGAGGCGCCTGCCATCCAGGCTCGAGGCTCGTTCCGGGACGTCACCCGTCACGGTTTCGTGATCTTCGTCGGCGGTGGTGGCGGCTGGGGCTGGGGCGGCTGGGGCTGGAGCGGCGGCTGGGGCGGCTGGGGCTGGGGCTGGGGTGGCCGGGGCTGGGGTGGCTGGGGCTGGTGAGACCAGCCTGACCGCGCACTCCCAGGACCGGTGATCCAGCGGCGGGCCAGCCCGCCGCCATCGCCACCCGCCGATGTGGCGATGTGGCGAAGTGAGGTCGTGCAGGTCGGCGAGCAAGGGCCCGCGCTGCGCGGCCTCGCCCCATTTACGGGCACCGGTCCCGAACGGTGCCGACGAGGATTTCGCGACCAGGGGGGTCTCGTGAGGATCGTCTGTGTAGGCGGGGGCCCGGCCGGGCTCTACTTCGCCATCTCCGCCAAGCGCCGGGACGCCGGCCACGAGATCACCATCATCGACCGCGACCCGCCCGGCGCCACCTACGGCTGGGGTGTCGTCTACTGGGACAACCTGCTCGACGTCCTGTTCCGCAACGATCCCGACAGCGCGCGGGAGATCCGCGGCGCGTCCACGCTCTGGCAGGAGCAGGACATCAGCCTGGGCAGCGAACGGGCGGCGCACTTCGCCGGCTACGGCTTCAGCGTGCAGCGCGCGGCCCTGCTCGACATCCTCACCCGGCGCGCCGAGGAGCTCGGCGTGCGGGTCGAGCACGACCGCGAGGTCGCCGACCTCACCGACCTGGCGGACCTGGGGTGCCTCGGCGGCCTCGGCGCGCACGCCGACGCCGACCTTGTGATCGCCGCCGACGGCGCGAACAGCCAGGTGCGCAGCATGTTCGCGGACCGGTTCGGCACCCGGGTCGACACCGGTGGCAACCGCTACATCTGGCTGGGCACGCCCCGGCGCTTCGAGCGCTTCACGTTCGCGTTCGAGCCGACCCCGGCCGGCTGGGTGTGGTTCCACGCCTACCCGTCCGGGGCGGAGGTGAGCACCTGCATCGTCGAGTGCGCGCCGCGGACCTGGGACGCGCTCGGCCTCGGCACGGACGACGGCGAGGGACTACGCCTGCTCGGGAAGATCTTCGCTGGCCCGCTGGCCGGCGAGGGCCTGATCGACCAGCTGCGCCGGCCCGCCCGCTGGCAGCGGTTCGGCCAGGTCAGCAACCGTAGCTGGTACTGGGACAACATGGTGCTGCTGGGCGACGCCGCCCACACCACCCACTTCACGCTCGGCTCCGGCACGGCCCTGGCCATGATGGATGGCGTCATGCTCGCCCAGATGCTCTACGAGCACGGCGAGGTCCCGGTGGCGCTGGCCGAGTTCGACCGGGCCGGCCGGGCCGCGCTGGCCCCGCTGCAGGCCCGGGCCCGGACGAGCATGGCCTGGTTCGAGCGGATCGACGGCCAGCTCGACCGGGCCAGGCCGGCCACCGGCGGCGACCCCGACCCGGTGGCCTTCGCCTACGCGATGGCCACCCGGCAGGGCGACCAGCCGCCATGGCGGTACCAGGCACACCGGGCGATGCAGGTCGGGGCCGTCCGGCGGCTGCGCCGTGAGGTCGACTCGTCGGTGCGCTGGTACCTGGCCCGCCGGCGCGGCGAACCGGCCCGGCCCGCCGGCCGGCCGGCGCCGGCCGGCACCCCCACGCCCGCAGGCCCGGCCGGCCGGGCCCTGGCGGGCGCGGGTTCCGGGTCCGCCGCGCACCGCTCCCGCGGTTAGCCCGCCGGCGTCAGGTGCGCCGCCAGATCACCGGGACCTGCTTGGTGAAGGACCCCGCGTGGCCGACCACCAGGCCCGACCGGTTGATCCCGGACACCTGGCCGGGCTGCAGGGGCGCCGGGCCGCTGAGGTCGTGGGGCACGCCCCCGGACCACAGTCAGGGCCGGTCCACGCCGTCCGGCGTCATGGCCGAGCCGATGACGGTGCCGTCGTCGGCGAGGTCGACGGGGGAGAAGGTGTCGCCGCCGAGCCCGGTCACCGCCTGCTGCTGGCCAGCGGTCCAGACGTATGCGGTCGAGGCGGTGTGCGCCGGGAAGATTCCGACGGTGCTCGTGGGCTCCCCCTCGAACGGGTACGAGATCTGCTTGTGGCTCTCGACCAGCACCTGGCCGCGCTCGTTGATCGCGACAGCCGAGCTCTCGGTGAGCCCGGCGGCCGTGCCCAGGTCGCGCATCCGCCCGTTCTCCCAGAGGAACGCGTGGCTGTGCCTGTCCGCGGTCGTGCTGCTCCCCGCGACCTGACCGTGGTCGTTGATCAGGTCGGCGCTGCTCCACGAGCCGCCGAGCGTGCCCAGGTCGACCGCGGTCCCGTTCCGCCAGACCGTCGCGCGGATCTGGGGCTGGTAGTCCGTGAAGACGTCGCCGGCCTCCTTGGATCCCGCCTCGCCGGCTGGCGCCTGCTTGGTGGCGCCCTCGGCCGGGCCGTAGTCCGCCAGCGGAGTGTTCGTGCCGCTCAGGCCGACCACGGTGCCGTCGGCGCTGATCGAGCCGGCATAGCTCTGTAGCGGTCCGGCCCGGGAGCGGTCGGTTCCAGCGTCGTCAGCGTCCCGTTCTCCCAGACGAACCCCCGGTTCTGCCCGGTGTCCGAGTACAGCGAGCCGACGACCTGGCCGCTGTCGTTCACCTGCCACGGCATCGCGCCCGGGATCGTGGTGGGGACGCCGTCGCGCCACACGACCCCGCGCTGGTTGAACGCGTTGTCCCATGCCTGCCCGATGACCACGCCATCGTCGTTCACGTCGAGGGCGTACCCGGTGGTGGCCCCCGCCGGCAGGTCCAGGGCGATCAGTTCCAGTCCGCCACCGTGGTAGGTGGACCCGGGGATGGCCGCCGCGGCCGGCGGGGCCAGTGCCACCGCGGCGCCGATCGCGCCGGCGGCGGTGAGCGCGGCGAGCGCCTCGGCTCGCACCCGCGCTCTCGTGGTGGTCGTCATGGGCGCCTCCCGAGAATCGAAATGGTTACTCTCCGTAGTTGATCTCGGATGCTAGGTCGCCCCCGGTCCGGCGACCGGCAGGCCCCGCTGTCGGATGACCGACCGCGTCCCGCGCCGCGCGGCGCACTGCCATGCTTGGACGGGCATGGCACGCGACGGGAGCGGGGGCATGAGCGAGGAATCCGCGCCACGGGCCGGGGGCCGGGTGCTGTTCGTCGACGACGAGCCGCAGCTGCTGCGCGCGATGCGGATCACCCTGCGCGCCCGCGGCTACGAGGTCCGCACCGCGGTCGACGGCGGGCACGCGCTGACGGAGGCCGCCGCCCACCCGCCCGACATCGTGCTGCTCGACCTGGGCCTGCCGGACATGGACGGCATCGAGGTCATCCACGGCCTGCGCGGGTGGACCGGCGTCCCGATCATTGTCCTGTCCGGGCGGACGGCCGGGCAGGAGAAGATCGCTTCGCTGGACGCCGGGGCCGACGACTACATCACCAAGCCGTTCTCCGTCGAGGAACTGCTGGCCCGGATGCGCGCCGTCGCCCGCCGGGCCCCGGCCGCCGAGACCGGGCCCGCCGCGGACGTCGGCGACTACCGCGTGGACTTCGCGGCGAAGGCGGTGACAGCCCAGGCCGAGGGCGGGGCGGCCGTCCACCTGACCCCCACGGAGTGGCGGCTGCTGGAGGCGCTCGTCCGCAACCCGGGCAAGCTCGTCAGCAGCCGCGCGCTGGTCAGCCAGGTCTGGGGGCCGGCCTACGCCGCCGACACGTCGTCGCTGCGCCTCTACATCAACCGGCTGCGCCGCAAGCTCGAGCCGGACCCCACCCGCCCGCGCCACCTGACCACCGAGCCGGGGATGGGCTACCGCTACCAGCCCTAACCTCGCGTTCCGTCACCGGGGCGAGGCCGTGGCCGGCACCGGCTCGCGACCGGATCCGTGGCCGGGTGTGGCCGTTCCCGGTGCGTCCGGAGCCGGCCAGGATTTCTGACTTTAGTGTCAATTTTCTGGTAGACAGATTCCACGGACAGGCCCGCGGCGGACGTACGACGAGGTGACGACGATGCGCTTCATCTTTCACTATCCGGAGACCTCGGGCACCGAGGGTGACATGCTCGATCCCGGTCCGTTACACGAAGTGGCGGCGGCCGCCGAGCGCGCCGGCTTCGACGGCTTCTCGCTGACCGAGCACCCGGTCCCCGGCGCCCGCTGGCTCAACAACGGCGGGCACCAGAGCCTCGACCCGTTCGTCGCGCTGGGCTACGTCGCGGCCGCGACCACCCGGCTGCGGCTGCTCACCTACCTGTCGGTCGCGCCGTACCGCAACCCGTTCCTGCTGGCCAAGGCCGCGGCGACCGTCGACAAGCTCTCCGGCGGCCGCTTCACCCTCGGGATCGGCACCGGCTACCAGAAGTCCGAGTTCTACGCGCTCGGCGTCGACATCGACGAGCGCAACACGCTGTTCGACGAGATCCTCGACGCGCTGCCGCTGCACTGGAGCGGTGAGCCGTTCAGCTACAAGGGCCTGCACTTCGACGCCCGCAACGTGATCGCCCGCCCGCGGCCTGTCCAGGACCCGATCCCGATCTGGATCGGCGGCAACTCGAAGCTGAGCCGGCGCAGGGTGGCGGCCCGCGCGCAGGGCTGGATGCCGATGTCCGGCGGCCCGCAGCTGGTCAACACGGCCCGCACGGCCTCGATCGGCTCGATCGCCGAGCTCGCCGGCATGATCCGCGAGGTGCGGGACACCGCCGCCGCGAACGGCCGGACCGACCTGATCGACGTGATGTACTCCTACTCGACCGCCATCTCGGCGGAGAACGTCAGCGAGGATCGTCACGGCGAAGCCCTGGCCGAGATCGAGAAGGCGGGCGTGACCTGGGCGGTGGTCTCGTCCCACACCCGGTCCGCCGCCGAGACCATCGAGTTCATCGAGGCCTTCGGCGCGGCCCACCTCTCGTGACGCGCGCCCGGATCTGAACGTCGGTCGCCGTGCCGAGTTCAGGTCGCGGGCGCGGTTGTGCCAGTCGGGTGGCGGGACCGGTCGTGACGTCGTGCCGGTCGTGACGTGGAGTGGAGGCGCGGGTTCATGGGTTGGTTCGAGGACAGAGGCGGGCTGGCGGGCAGCGTCGCCGTGGTCACCGGGGGAGCGGGGGGCATCGGCGGGGCCGTGACCACCGACCTGGCGGCCAACGGCGTGCGCCTCGCGGTGGTCGACATCGACAAGGACGCGATCGACGCGCTGCAGGCCGCGCTGGATGAGCAGGGCGCCGAGGCGATCGTGCACCACGGCGACGCCCGCGACCCCGACGTGCTCGCGGCGCTGTTCGCCGCCGTCGACGAACGCTGGGGACGGGTCGACACCCTGGTCAACGTCGTCGGCGGCACCTTCCGCGCACCCTTCGTGGAGACCAGCCCGAACGGCTGGAACGCACTGCTGCGCATGAACCTCATGCACGTGCTGCACGCCTGCTCGCTGGCCGCGCCCCGGATGCAGGCGGGTGGGCGCGGCGGCAGCATCATCAACCTGACCACCATCGAGGCGCACCGGGCCGCCCCCGGGTTCGCGGTCTACTCGGCGGCCAAGGCCGCGGTGGAGCAGTTCGGCCGGACCCTGGCCGTGGAGCTCGCCCCCGACCGGATCCGGGTCAACAACGTCGCCCCCGACTACACCCCGACTCCCAACATGACCAAGATGACAGGCGGCGACGGCGCGTACTCGACCGAGGTCGGGATCCGCGTCGGCATCCCGATGGGCCGGGCCGGCGAGGTCGCCGACGTGTCCGGCTGCGTGGTCTTCCTCGCTTCCGGTCTCTCGACCTACGTCACCGGCTCGACCCTGCACCCCGACGGCGGCACCTACGCCTCGTCGGGATGGCTGAACTGGCCGGGCACCGGTTTCTCGAACCACGCACCGTCGCACGTCCTGGCGAACCTGGGAGCGACCGGCGCCGACCCGTCGGCCGCAGGGGAAGCCGGCTAGGAGCTGCACCTCTTCCTGAACTTCCTGAACCCCGCGGCCGCGCGGACGGTCTGGGGGTCTGGGGGTCAGTCAGTGGCACCGGTGGGTGTTGAGTCGGGCGGCCTGGCGGGTCAGGTGGTCGCGTTCGGCGAGATTGGGTGCCTTGTGGGCTGCTTCGGCGTACAGCCGTGCCGCGGTCGCCAGGTTGCCGTCGCGTTCGTGGAGGTAGGCCGCCACGGCCGCGTGGCGGGGTAGTGAGTCGTCCAGCGCCGCGAGCGCCGCCAGGCCGGCGCGCGGTCCGTCGGCCTGGCCGACGGCCACCGCGCGGTTGAGGCGGATGACCGGGCTGTCGGTCAGGCGCGTGAGCTCGTCGTACCACTCGACGATCTGCACCCAGTCTGTCTCCTCGGTGGTGGGTGCGTCGGCGTGGAGTGCCGCGATGGCGGCCTGGGCCTGGAACTCGCCCAGCTGGTCGCGGGCGAGGGCCGCCTGCAGGATTGCGACGCCCTCGGCGATCGACGTGGTGTCCCACCGGCGGCGGTCCTGCTCGGCGAGGGGGATGAGGCTGCCGTCGGGCGCGGTCCGGGCGGCGCGCCGGGCGTGGTGGAGCAGCATGAGGGCGAGCAGCCCCGCCACCTCGGGGTGGTCAATCGCGGCCGCGAGCTGCCGGGTGAGCCGGATGGCCTCGGCGGCGAGGTCGACGTCACCGGAGTAGCCCTCGTTGAAGACCAGGTAGAGGACGCGCAGCACGGTGGCGACGTCGCCGGGCTGGTCGAACCGCACGCCGGTGACGGTGCGCTTGGCCCGGCTGATGCGCTGCGCCATGGTCGCCTCGGGCACCAGGTAGGCCTGGGCGATCTGGCGGGTGGTCAGCCCGCCGACGGCGCGCAGCGTGAGCGCGACCGCGGACGACGGTGTCAGCGACGGGTGGGCGCACAGGAAGTAGAGCTGGAGCGTGTCGTCGACCGCGGGCGCGGGCCCGGGCGCCGGTTCCTCGTCGGCGAGGTCCTCCCGCCGGCGGCGGGAGGTGTCCGCCCGGGTCGCGTCGAGGAACCGGCGCCAGGCCACGGTGACCAGCCAGCCCTTCGGGTCCCGCGGCGGGTCGGCCGGCCAGACACGGACCGCCTCGACCAGCGCGTCCTGCACGGCGTCCTCGGCCGCCGCGAAGTCGGCTCCGCGGCGGACGAGGATCCCGAGCACGCTCGGTGTGAGGCTCCGGAGCAGGAGCTCGTCCATCCCGGAGGTCACTCCGTGACGGCCCACCTCGGAGGTCAATCCGTGATGGTGGGCGGCGCGGTCAGGAACGGGCGCACCTCGAGCCACTCGTGGATCGGCTTCCCGCCCGCCCCGGGAGCGGCCGACAGCTCCCCGGCCAGCTCGACGGCCCGCTCCTGGCTGTCGACGTCGATCACCATCCAGCCGGCGATGAGGTCCTTGGTCTCGGCGAACGGACCGTCGGTGACCGGCGGGCGGCCCTCGCCGTCGTACCGGACCCACATCCCCTCGGGGGCGAGCGCCTGACCGTCGACGAACTCGCCGGTCCCCTCGAGCCGGGCCGCGAAGTCGTTCATGTACTGGATGTGGGCCGAGATCTCCTCCGGCGTCCACTGGTCCATGGGCACGTCGTTGACCGCGGCCGGGGCGCCGCGGTAGTGCTTGAGCAGCAGGTACTTGGCCATCGTGCTTCTCCTCGGTGCTGGTGCGACCCATCTTGGCCGCCTTCACCACGGGGACGGAGCCAGCCACGGGTTCTCGACATCGCCGTCCGAACTTCTTGGGTCCACGAACAGCAGCGACGAGGCGGCTGAATCAAGAGAAGGCCTCGCGCGCGTCACTGTACGTGTGGTCGGGTGGGCCGCGTCAGAGCAGCCGACGTGCGGCGCCGGTTGGCACCGGCGCTCCGGTGTTCCGTGGAACACCATGATCGGCCGTGGACCTGATGCATAAATCCCCCCGTACCCGGCCCGCACCCGGCCCTGTGGCGCCCCGTCCTGATCCCCCGTTGGCCTGGGCGTGATCGGATGGGCCGGGCCGGCGAGGTCGCCGACGTGTCCGGCTGCGTCGTCTTCCTCGTCTCCGGGCTCTCGACCTACGTCAGTGGTACCCCGTGGCTAACGTGCCGCGGCTCTGGTTGCCCTATGATGCTGGCGGCCGTCATGACAGTGATACTGGCCATGGCGACCGCAATGATCGACAGCCGGCCTGCGAGCGCCGCCCCATCCTGTTCGCCCGGAGCGCCGTATGTGAATATTTTTCCCCGCCGGCTAACCGGTACGTCTCGGTGGAGCTCGGCGGCCAGTACGCCGGCACTAATGACTACGGCATGCTTCGCGCCAGAGTAACGGAAATTGGGCCCTGGGAAGAACTGGAATTTCGCCCTGCGCAATAATATCGATTGGGTGGCCTAGCCCGCGTGGGACGCGACCCGGCGCGCCCTCACAGCGGGCAGACCTTCGTGGATACGGCACTAGCCGAGGGTGATCGGGAGCTTTTCGTAGCCGCGGACGGTGCTGGTGTGCAGGCGGACCGCGCGGTCGTGGTCGACGTCCCATTCGGGGAAACGGTGCAGGGTCTCCTGCAGCGCGACCCGTCCCTCGAGCCGGGCGAGGGATGCGCCGAGGCAGAAGTGCACGCCGTGGCCGAAGGAGACATGGCTGTCGAACCGGCGGTGGATGTCGAACCGGTCGGCGTCGGGGTACTTCCGTTCGTCCCGGCCGGCCGAGCCGGTGAGCAGCAGGACCTTCGACTTGGCGGGGAGGACCGTGCCGTGCAGCTCCACCTCCCTGGTCAGCACCCGGCCCTGCACCGGGGACGGCGCCTCGTAGCGCAGCAGCTCCTCGATCGTGTTGCCGATCAGTGACGGGTCGGCGGTGATCTCGGCGCGCTGGTCGGGGTGCGCGGCCAGGACGAACCCCGCCCAGCCGAGCAGCCGGGCGACCGTCTCGGTGCCGGCGCTGACGAGCAGGTTCGTGAAGTCGGCGGCCTCCTGGGTGGTGAGACGCCGGGAGCCGGTCTCGCTCTTGACCTCCGCCTCGACCAGCGCGGTCATCATGTCGTCGCGGGGCTGGCGGCGGCGGAGCTCGATCTGCTCGCTCCAGTAGGTGTGCAGCTTGATCTGGGCGCCGAACGAGATGTCGTTGATCATCCCGGCGCCTTCCTCGAGGTGGAAGGTCTGGTCGATGAGCTGGCGGACGTCCTCGCGGTCCGCCGGGTCGACCCCGATCAGCTCGGAGATGACCTTGGACGGGAGCTGGGCCGCGAAGTCCTGCACGTAGTCGAACCCGCTCCCGCCCACCTGCGGGTCGAGCATCTCGGCGCACAGCGCCCGGATGGAGTCCTCGAGCGCCGAGATCCGCCGGGGGGTGAACGCCCGGGAGACCAGGGTGCGCAGCTCGGTGTGCGTCGGCGGGTCGATGAAGATGATGAGCCCGGTCTGCATCGGCTCCGGCGACATGATCTCCAGGACGGTGCCGTGCGCCGAGCTGTAGGTCGCCGGATCCCGGTGGGCGGCCTCGACGTCGGCGTGCCGCGACAGCGCGAAGAAGTCGAGCCTGTCGTTGCGGTACACCGGCGCCTCGTCGCGCATCCGTCGCCACACGTCGTACGGCGCAAGGTGGATCACCTTGTCGAACGGATCCCAGCTTAGTTCCGTCATGACCGTGACTATGTCATAACTGGTACGGCTTTGATCCGTCCGCAATGTGCTTCTTGGCGCCGCTCTGTCCCGGTGCTGCGTCGCTACGTCTCTGCGCTGCGCTGATGGGTTCCGGCGCGGCTCACACGCCGTCGCGCTGGAGGAGCAGTACGCCGGACGGCGTGCCGCCGCCGGAGGTGACCACGGCCGTCCGCGCGTCGGCGACCTGCCGCTCGCCGGCCTCGTGGCGAAGCTGGGTGATCGCCTCGTAGAAGAACCCGTACCCGTGGGTGCGGCCCTCGGAGAGCTGGCCGCCGTGCGGGTTGATGGGTAGCTCGCCGTCGATCGCGATCCGCCGGCCCTGGTCCAGCCAGTCCTTGGCCTCGCCGATGCCGCAGAATCCCAGCGCCTCGATCCAGGAGATCGCGTTGAAGGTGAAGCCGTCGTAGACCAGGGCCAGGTCGACATCCGAGGGGCGCATGTCCGTTCTGGTCCACAGATGCGAGGACTGGCCCAGCACCTGCGGCTCGTGCGTGATGATGCCCTGGTCCCAGGAGACCCGCTCGAGGATCTGCGTCCCGACCGCCTCGACGCGGATGGCCGGCTTCGGCAGGTCGCCGGCCACCGAGGCGTCGGAGACGATGACCGCGATCGACGCGTCGCACGGGACGTCGCAGTCGTAGAGCCCGAACGGCGTCGTGATGGGCCGCGCCGACATGTAGTCGTCGAGGGTCAGCGGCTCCCGGTAGATGGCCGCCGGGTTGCGCGCCGCGCCGGCCCGGCCGTTGAGGGCGATCGCGGCGAGCATCTCCCGGTCGGCGCCGTAACGGTGGAAGTACTGGTTGGCGTTCATGGCGATCCAGTTCGCCGCCGACAGCGCCCCGAACGGCGCGCGCCACAGCGAAGAAGGGTTGGAGACCCGCGCGGGTGCCTGGCCCAGGCCGAGCGCCCGGTAGGTGGACTCCCACACCGTCCGGAAGCACAGGACGTGCCGGCACAGGCCCGAGGCGACCGCCATCATCGCGGTGATGACCGAGCCACCCGGGCCGGGCAGGTCGCCGCCGCCGTTCGTCCAGGTCGGGTGGATGCGCAGCGCCTCCTCGACGGCGCTCACCCCGCCCTCGCTCATTCCCGCCGCGCCGGCCCCCGGGTAGGTGGAGAGCCCGTCGATGTCCTCCAGCCGCAGGCCGGCGTCCTCGACTGCCTTGAGGCAGGCGTCGATGGTCAGCGACAGCGGGTCGACCATCAGCCGGCGCCCGATCGCCGAGCGCCCGATGCCGGAGAGGACCGCGCGGTGCTCGAAGCGGTCCGAGCTCAGCGGCGCGCGGGGGGTGGGCAGGTTCGGCTCACCGACGCGGTCGGTCGGGTCGGTTGTGCCGGTCGGCTCGAACAGCGCCAGCCAGACGTCCTCGTGCTGCTCGAAGCGGACGTCGACCTCCTGGCCGATGTGCACGTCCTTCGGCTCGCAGCCGATGATGTTCGTGGTCAGCCGGACGCCGGCGTCCTCCACCAGGGCCACGTTGGCGATCACGTAGGGCGGCTTCATCGCCGGTGACCACTGCTGCGCGTTCACCGTGAACCCGACGACCGTGGCCCGGCCGGACACCGCCGTCGGCGCCCAGTTGCGGCTGCGGCACTTCGGGCAGATCGGCACCGGCGGGTGAACGAGCTGGCCGCAGTCGGAACAGCCCTGCACCCGCAGGGTGCCGTCGGCGCCGGAGGTCCAGAACCACTCGGTGGCGGGGGTGAGCTCGGGGAGTGGGCGCATCGCTGCTGGTCGTCCTCTCTGTGCCACGGCCGTCAGCGGGCCGGGGCCGTCTGTGTGCCGCGGCCGGCCGCGGCCGGGAATGTCCTGGTCACGGCGTAGACAGCGAGCCGGTCGCCGTCTCCGGAGTCCCGGACCTCGACCTTGCCGAGGCCACCGGATCCCACGGTCGCCGTCGCAACGGCGGGGCCGGTTCGCACCGGCCGCAGGTAGCGCAACGCCAGAACCGAAAGGTTGGTGGGGCCCGCGGCGAGGGACAGCGCGGCCTCCTCGGCCGCCAGGGCGATCAGCCCGCCGTTGAGGCTGCGGGACGCGTTCAGCCCATCGTGCCCGTGCGCCAGCACGGCGACGCCCGGCTCGCGGATCTCGCACCGCGCGCGCTCGGCGAAGGGGACCCGCAGCCGCCCGCGCTGCACGGGCAGCTCCCGGCGCCGCAGCATCTCCGGGTCCATCAGCATCGCCGGGTCGGGGGCCGCCATGAACGAGGCTACGCCGGCGGCGATGCCGCGGCCGTCGGCGCCGGTCAGCTCGATCTCGATGACCGCGACCGACTGGCCCTTCTTCACCAGGCGCCCGGCGGCGTCGACCCGCTCGAGCTCCCGCAGCGGTTCGTGGACGTGGATGTCGAGGTCGAGGGTGACCGGGACGCGCGGCTGGAGGAAGTCCAGCACCATGTATCCCGCGACGATGTCCGCCCAGGTGGCGAGGATCGACGTGCGGATGCTGGTCGTACCGGGCACGAACATCTCGGGAACGACCGCCGCGGACCCGTGGAGCTCGTCGCCCACGCGGGTCGTCCGGAATCCGAGCTCGTTGATGATGTGCGCGTCCGGCAGCCGCTCGTCACTGTTCGTGGTTGTCATTCCACCCTGTTCCGGGAAGGAGCCCCCGTGTTACCACCGTCCCGCCGGGGGCGGTCAGCGACCGTGCCGGGTGCCGGCACCCGGCACCCGGCACGGTCATGCGTCGGGCCTAGCGGCCGGAGAGGAACCGGACGATGGGTGTGGCCGGGGGGAAGACCTCGGTGAGGCCGGCGGAGAAGTACCCCGAGTCGGTGACGATGGTGATGCCGTTGATGGCGGAGGCGGCGTCGCTGCAGAGGAACAGCAGCGGGTAGGCCTGCTCCAGCGAGGTCGCGGCCTCGATGCCCAGCTCGGCCCGGTAGTCGGCGCCGAAGCCGAGCCAGGTCTCCTTGTTCGTCTGGGCGAGGGGGGTGTCGGTGGGGCCGGGGCAGATCGCGTTGATGCGGATGCCCTGCTTGAGCAGGGGCATCGCCTGGGTGGCGACGTAGGCGCAGACGGCCTGCTTGCTCCACATGTAGTCGGCCTTGCCGTGCTCGACGGCCCACTTGGTGGCTTCGTCGAAGTCGGTGATGGCCAGGTATTCCTTGAGTAGCGGGAGGTTGGCCTCCCAGCCGAGGCCGGCCGCGGAGGAGATGAAGCCGATCGCGGAGCCGCGGGGCAGCAGCCCGCCGGCCAGCAGGCGGTCGATGAGGTAGCGGTGGCCGATGAAGTTGATCCGCTCGATGCCCGGGGTGCCGTCGGCGACGCCGGCGGCGGAGAGCAGGGCGTGGACGGGTCCGCCGAGCTGGTCGACGGCTGTGTCGATGGAGGCGGCGTCGGCGAGGTTCACGTGGATCGACTTCGCACCGGGGAGGGTGACCTCGGCGTAGTCGGCGACGATGACCTCGGCGCCCGCTGCCTGGGCGAGCTCGGCGGCGGCGGCACCCATGCCGGTCGCGCCGCCGACCACGAGGACCCGCTTCCCGTCGAATCGGAACGCGTCGAACAGCGTCATCTCAATGTCTCCTGGCTCTTCGTTGAGGTGGGGGTCATGCGACGACGCCGCGGATCTTGAGGTCGAGGACGGCGTCGGTGTCGAGTCCGAGCTCGGTGAGGATCTCGTCGCCGTGCTCGTTGAACAGCGGCGCCCGGCCCGCCGGCGCGGGCTTCCCGCCGTACTGCACCGGGGCGGCGGCCATCCGGAACGGGATGCCGGCGGCGGTGGCGCAGTCCTGGACGTACCCGTTGGCGACGGCCTGCGGGTCCGCGGCGGCCTCCAGGGTGTCCTGCACGACCGTCCACTGGCCGATGAAGGTCGCCAACCGCTCACGCCACTCGGCCAGCGGGTGCTCGGCGAAGGCGGCCTCGAGGATCGCGATGGCCTCCCGGCTGTTCGCCATCAGCGCGGCGTGGTCGACGAAACGCGGGTCGGCGCCGAGCTCGGGACGCCCGATGGCCTCGCACATCGGCGCCCAGTACTTCCCGGCCTGCAGGCAGGTGAACGACAGCCAGCGGCCGTCCTTGGTCTGGTAGTTCCCGGTCAGCGGGTTGGAACGCGGCGCGTCCAGCGGCGGCGGGGTCCACGGGATGTCGAGCAGCAGCGACAGGGCGAGGGCCTGACCCATCGCCCACATCCCGGTGGCCATCAGGGAGACGTCGACCTCGGTGGCCTCACCGGTGCGCTCGCGGTGGAACAACGCGCCCATGATCCCGCCGGCGATCGTCATCGCGCCGATCGAGTCACCGAAACCGGGCGCGGGCGGGACCGGGACATGGCTGTACTCCGGGCGCATGCTGCCGACCGCGACGCCGGCGCGGGCCCAGAAGGCCAGCGAGTCGTAGGAGCCACGGTCAGCGTCCGGCCCGCGTTCGCCCTGCCCGGTCCCGCGGACGTAGATGATGTTCGGGTTGTGGGCGCGGATGTCCTCGACATCAACATGCAGCTTGGTACGCACGCTGGGCAGCTTGTTCGTCAGGAACACATCGCAGGTGCCGGCGAGCTTGTAGAGGATGTCGCGGCCGGCCTGGGAGGTCAGGTCGAGGCCGAGGCTGCGCTTGCCACGGTTGGAGTGCTCCAACAGCACGTGGACGTCCTTCGGGACGACCGCGACACCCGAGGACGCCAGCGCGCGCATCGCGTCCCCACGCTCGACGTGCTCGATCTTGATGACGTCGGCGCCCCAGTCCGACAGCAACGCGGACGCAGCGGGTACGAACGTGTGCTCAGCGACCTCGAGAATCCGTACACCCTGCATCACCGCGGTCATGAAACCCCTCCCGCCCAGGAAGCGGTCGGCGTTCCTGCCGGCCGACAAGTATTTAACATTGACGTCGATACCAGCTTCTACTCGAGTCGGTCCAGGGACAGCCCGGCGCCCGTGTCGGGTGCCCCCGGGACGGGCTGCCGCCGGACGCCGCCGGCCGCGGCCCGCCGACACGCTCGGACGGAGCCGCACAAACACCCTGCAACGCCTGTGACGACACTCTCATGTCGCCGTCGCAGAGGCCAGGAGCTCTCTCGGTAGCTGGTGATCGGCTTGTCGGCCGGTGGAGGTGCCGGTCGCGTCGGCGCGATGCCGGCACCGCGCCGACGCGACCGGTGACGCGGTGTCAGCGTCGCCGCCGGCACCGACGCGGTGTCAGCGGGGCGCCATCCGTAGTGCGCCGTCGAGCCGGATGACCTCGCCGTTGAGGTAGGAGTTCTCGAGCAGGTCGGTGGCCAGGCGGCCGAAGTCGGCCGGAGTGCCCAGCCGCTTCGGGTGCGGCACCCCCGCGGCCAGGCCGTCACGGATGTCGTCGCGCAGCCGGCCCAGCATCGGGGTCTCGAACACGCCGGGGGCGATGGTGTTCACCCGGATCGCCCAGCTCGCCAGGTCCCGGGCCGCGACGATCGTCATCCCGCGCACCCCGGCCTTCGCGCTGGCGTAGGCGGTCTGCCCGATCTGGCCTTCGAAGGCCGCGACGGAGGCGGTCAGCACGATCGCGCCGCGGTCGCCGTCGAGCAGCTCCTCGTTCTTCGCCATCCGCTGCGCGGCCAGCCGCACGACGTTGTACGTGCCCACCAGGTTGACCCGGATGACGTCGGCGTAGCTGTCGAGCGGGCCGGCGTTGCCCTGCTTGTCGAGGATGCGGTTGCGGTCGCCGCCCCGGCCGGCGCAGTGCACGACGGCACGCAGCGGGCCGTCGGACGCGGCCTCGTCCAGCGCCGCCTCGAACTGCTCGGCGTCGGTGATGTCCGCGGCGACGAAGCGCACGCCGAGCTCGGCGGCGACGTCCTTGCCCGGCGACGACGGCAGGTCCACGACGGTGACCGCCGCGCCGCGCTCCAGCAGGACCCGCGCGGTACCCAGGCCCAGGCCCGACGCGCCGCCGGTGACCAGAACCGACCTTCCGTTGAGCAGCACGAATCCTCCTGTACGAGTGTTCGGGATGGCGGCCGCCGAGGTGTCCGTGGCGGCAGCCGCGACAGTTCGACCCACGACGATTTCGGGCCAGGACAATCCGGCCGTAGTCGCGACAATATTGACGGTCGCGTCAGACCGAGCCTACGCTGTGGTGCAGAGCACAGGCCGTACTTCGCGTCGCGGTCGACCGGCGGCGCGGTCGCCCTGGCCTGGTTGTTCTCCCGCACCCCTGCTCGTCGGCTTCGCGCCGACCCTGTCGGCACGAGTCCTGCCGGCGCTACTCTTCGTCGGCTGGTGCGCGATGGCCGGTGCTTGTACCAAATTGTCTGCCATACCGACTCCGCTGTCACATCGACGTTGCTGTCACACGATGCCGCCGTCAACGCCGCCGTCATGCCGGTGCCGCGCGCGTCCCGGCGTCCAAGAGGGGATGACAACCATGGGGAAGCACAGGGTCGTGCAGTGGGCGACCGGCAACATCGGCACGTACGCGTTACGTGCCGTCATCGAGCACCCTGGCCTCGAGCTGGCCGGTGTCTTCGTGCACTCGGCGGAGAAGGCGGGCCGCGACGCCGGTGACCTCGCCGGCGTCGGCGCGACCGGCGTGGCCGCGACCGCCGACGCCGACGAGGTCCTCGCGCTCGGCGCCGACTGCGTCCTCTACATGCCCAGGTACTTCGACGTCGACGAGGTCAGCCGGATCCTCGCCTCGGGCGCGAACATCGTCACGACCCGCGGCGAGTTCCACCGGCCGGAGGACATCGACCCCGAGGTGCGCAAGCAGGTCGAGGCGGCCTGCGAGCAGGGCGGCAGCTCCATCCACAGCACCGGCAGCAGCCCCGGGTTCATCTCGGAGGCGCTTCCCCTGGTGCTGTCCTCCATCCAGCGCCGGCTCGACCGGCTGGCCATCCAGGAGTTCGCCGACCTTTCCCGGCGGGACTCGCCGGGGCTGCTGTTCGACGTGATGGGCTTCGGTCAGGCACCGGGCGAGTTCGACGAGGGCCGCCTCTCCCACGGCAAGACCAGCTTCGGCCCCTCGCTGAACCTCGTCGCCGACGCGCTCGGGATGCCGCTCGACGGGCTGGAGGCCTCCGGAGATGTGGGGACCTCGGCCAAGCCGGTGCACATCGCCGCCGGCACGCTGGAGGCGGGCACGGTGGTCGCCCAGCGGCTGACGGTGTCGGGCCTGCGCGGCGGCCGCGAGGTCATGAGCTTCCGGGCTACCTGGTACTGCACCGCCGACATCGAGCAGGACTGGGACATCCGCGCCACCGGCTGGCACGTCGCCGTCGAGGGTGACGCTCCCCTCGACATCGACCTGCGCTTCCCGATCCCGATGGAGCGCATGGCGGCGGTCGCGCCCGCGTACACCGCCAACCGTGCCGTCAACGCCGTGCCCGCCGTCTGCGCGGCCGCGCCGGGCATCCGCACCACGGTCGACCTCCCGCAGATCTTCGCCACCGCGCTCGGATAACCGCACGGCGCGGACGCCGCGTGGGCGGCCTCGCCGTGGGCGGGCGGGCGCGTGGCGTGGCGTGGCGGCCCGGCCGTCGCGCACCGCGACCCGCTCGACGCCGGGTCACGTCACCGCCCGGTGGGCCGCCTCAGGTGTTGCGCCCGCCGTTGACGCCGAGGATCTGGCCGGTGATGTACCCGGCCTCCTCGGAGATCAGGAAGGCGCAGGCCGCCGCGATGTCCTCCGCCCGCCCGACCCGGCGCACCGGCGTGCGCTGGATGTGGTCCTCGATCGTGCCGCCCAGCAGCCCGCGCGCCTCGGCCCCGCGCAGCATGGGGGTGTCGACGAATCCGGGCGGCACCGCGTTGACGGTGATGCCGGCCGGGCCCAGCTCCAGCGCCAGGGCCTTGGTCAGCCCGTTGACGGCGGACTTGGCCGCCACGTAGTGCGCCATCAGCGGCTGGCCCGAGTGCGCGCTGGACGACGAGATGTTGACGATGCGCCCCCAGCCTGCGCCGACCATGTCGGGTAGAACCGCCTGGATGCAGTGGTAGACGCCGTTGAGGTTGACGTCGATGACCCGCTTCCAGGTCTCGAAGTCGATGTTGGCGAACTGCCGGAAGCCGTCGATCCCGGCCGCGTTGACCAGGACGGTCACCGGCCCGAACCGCTCCCGGACGGCGGTCAGCGCCGCGTCGATCTGGGCCCGGTCGGTCACGTCCGTCGGGCCGGTCGGGTCGGACTCCGGGGGCTTCAGGTCGAGCACGGCGACGTTGTACCCATCGGCCCGCAGACGGTCCGCGACGGCCAGGCCGATGCCCGAACCACCGCCGGTCACCACCGCCGTCCTCACGCGAACGCCTCGTCGCCCACGATCGTCGTGCGCTGCATGGTCCGCTCGGAGGTCGGGTCGTAGGGCATGGCGCGGTGCAGTACCCCGGTATTGTCCCAGACGACCAGGTCGCCGACCTCCCAGTCATGGGTGTAGCTGAAGCGCTCCTGGGTGGACCAGTCGAGCAGCTCGTCGAGCAGCGCCCGGCTCTCCTCGGCCTCCATGCCGACGATGTGGTCGGTGGTCGCGCCGATCACCAGCGAGCGGCGGCCGTCGCGGCGCCGCCAGACCAGGGACGTCTCGTGCGGGGGAAGGGCACGCCAGGCGGCCAGTTCCTCGGGGGTGGGGTCCGGCTTCACCAGCCGCTGCGCCGCCTCGAAGCTGTGCACGACGCGCAGTCCGTCGATGCGCTTGCGCTCCAGCTCGGGAAGGCTCTCGTAGGCCGCGTAGGTGCTGGCGAACTGTGTCCCGCCGCCGACCATCGCGACGTGCCGCGCGGTCAGGGTGGTCGCCTTGCTCGGCACATCGTCGTTGGTCCCGTCGATGTGCCAGTGGAACGTGCCCTTGAGGTACTCGGCGGCCGGGGTCTTGGCCGGGTCCAGCGAGATCGTGAAGATCTCCCTGCCGGCGAGCGAGATGACATCGCCCAGCTTGTGGCTGAAGGCGAGCTGCGCCTCGTCGTCGAGGTGCGCGCCGCGGACGAGCAGCACCCCGCGCCACTTCAGCGCCTCGACGCAGCGGCTGATCAGGGTGTCGTCCAGGATGTCGCCGACGCCGTCGACGGCGACTCCCAGGTGTGGGGTGAGTGCCCTTGTCTTGGCCATGAGAATCTCCTTTTCTTCTAGCGAAACTATATTCTCGCCAGTCGATCGACCGTATGGCCGAGTGAGGAGAACGCCGTGGGCAGGTGCGACGGCGCCTCACCGGGGCGGTGGGACACTGCCACGCAACGATCACCGGGAGTCGCCGGCCGCCTTCGCCGGTGCCGGGCTGACGACTGTGCTCTCACTGACGGTCCGGTTGATTCGCTTGTCCCGAGAATGTAACTTTCAGTCATCCTTTCCGGGCGTCGGCAGGTGGCGGCGGTCCGTGCCTCACCCCGGCCGGCGACGTCGGCCCTACCGGCGATGTCGGTCCTGCCGGCGATGTCGGCCGGTCGGCGCGGCCGCGCGGGGCACGCGGGTGCCCGCGCGCCGGTTCCGACGGCGATGCCCGGGAGCCGGTGCCGTGGAGCTGGAGGCGCACGTGGAGCACGTGGAGCACGAGACGATCGCGCGGGCGGCCGCATGAGGCCGCTCGAGGGGGTCCGGGTTCTCGAGGTGGCGATGTACGGCTTCGTGCCGTCCGCGGGCGGGGTGCTCGCCGACTGGGGCGCCGAGGTCATCAAGGTCGAGCACGCCGTGACCGGCGACCCGCAGCGTGGGCTGAAGCAGACCGGCAACCTCAAGGTCGGCGACGGGCCGAACCCGAACATCGAGCACGCGAACCGCGGCAAGCGCAGCCTCGGCCTCGACATGTCGAAGCCGGAGGGCAAGGCGGTCCTCGAGGAGCTGATCCGGCGCGCGGACGTGTTCCTGACCAGCTTCCTGCCGCGCTCGCGCCGCAGTCTCGGCATCGACGTCGACGACGTCCGCGCGATCAACCCGAAGATCATCTATGCGCGTGGCAGCGCGCTGGGCCCGCGCGGCGTCGAGTCGGAGAAGGGCGGTTTCGACATGACCGCCTTCTGGGCGCGTGCCTCCTGCGCGGCCAGCATCACCCCCCGCAGCCGCGACGGCATGACGCCGCCGCCGGGGCCGGCCTACGGCGACACGATCTCGGGCACGAACCTCGCCGGTGGGATCGCGGCGGCCCTGTTCAGCCGGGAGCGCACCGGCGAGCCGTCCGTCGTGGACGTCTCGCTGCTGGGCAGCGGGCTGTGGGCGATGGGGCAGTCGATCGCCCTGTCGCTCATGCTCGACGAGCCGCTGGTGGCCCCCGAGCCCGGCTCGCTCGCCTCGCCCAACCCGCTGTCGGCGCTGTACCGGACCTCCGACGGCCGGTTCCTCTCGCTCGTCATGCTGCAGGCCGGCCGGTACTGGCCGGACGTCTGCCGTCACATCGACCGGCCGGAGCTGGCCGACGACCCGCGGTTCGCCACCGCCGAGCTGATCGCGGCCAACGCCGAGGAGGCGGTGAAGCTGCTCAGGGAGGCGTTCGCCGCCCGCACCCTGGCGGAGTGGACCGAGCGGCTGGCCACGCTCTCCGGGCCGTGGGCCCCGGTGCAGGACTCGTTGCAGGTGGGCGGCGACGCCCAGATCCGGGCGAACGAGTACCTGCTCCCGGCCGGGGAGATCGAGCTCGTCTCCAGCCCGGTTCAGTTCGACGTGTCCGCCCCCGAGCTCGGACCCGCCCCCGAGTTCGCCGCCCAGACCGAGGAGATCCTCATGGAACTGGGCCTGGACTGGGACCGCATCATCGAGCTCAAGGGTGCCGGCGCGGTCACCTGAGCCCGACACACGTCGCGGGCGGCCGGCAGTCCGGCCGCCCGCGAGGGCCAGCGCCGAGGTCGGCAGGCCTGGCCGCCCGCCAGGGCCGGCCGGCCGGTCGGTCGGTCGGTCGGTGACAGCCGAAGCCGGCCGGCCGCGGCCGCGTGTCAGCGGGGGCGCTTCGTCGCCCGCTCGACGGCCGCCCAGTGCTCGTCCGCCACCCACAGCTGGGCGAAGGTGCGGGCCGCGTCCTCGGCGCCGACCCCGCCGCTCATGACGTACTTGATCGCCCGGGCCGGGGGAGTGGCGAGCGACCTCGCCAGCGCGCGCCAGCCCGCGTCGAACTCGGCGCGGGGCAGGACCCGGTCGAGCAGGCCGAGCCGCTCGGCCTCGGCCGCGCTGAGGGTGACGCCGGTGCCGGCGAGCAGTAGCGCACGGCCCCGCCCGACCAGGTCCGCCAGGCGCTCGGCGCCGCCCCACGCGGGCATGATCGCCAGAGTCGACTGGGTGAAGCCGATCTTGATGTCGTCGGCGGCGACGCGGATGTCCGCGGCCACCGCAACCTCGGCGCCGCCGCCCAGCGCGTGCCCGTTGAGCGCGGCCACGACCGGGGCGGGGAAGTCCGCGATCCGGTCGCAGATCTGGCGCATCCGCATCGCCATGCCGGTGGCCTCGTCCTCGGTCCGCAGTGCGGCGAGCTCCTTGAGGTCGCCGCCGGAGACGAACGCCCGGTCGCCGGCGCCCCGGATGACGAGTGCGCCCGCGCCCGCGGCAGCGTCCAGCGCCTTCTCCAGCTCGCCCATGGTCGCCAGCGAGATGGCGTTGCGTGCCTCCGGCCGGTCGATGGTGATGACGGCCAGCCCGTCATCCAACTCGAGATCAATCACGGGCGCGACTCCACGGCTGAGGAACGACTACGGCTAAGGAACATCCGAGAATTAGATTCTTTATAATGGAGAGTACCATTCCCGGTCTGCGGGCAGGGTCTTTCGGCGGCGCCCGCGGCCCGTCCCGCCACCGTCCGGGGGCGCTCGCCGGCGCCTGACCGGCACCCGGCCGGCCAGGCGCCGGCGCCGCTGGCCGTCGGGAGAGGTGGAACTTGTCTTCTCTGCCTGAGAGAGTCTAGGTATCGCCAGAGATCGGAGCTCGCGTCATGCGCACGATCCCACCTGAGCTGGTCAAACGGTACGAGAACGAGGGGTGGTGGACACCCGAGACGCTGGGCGACCTGCTCGCCGCCGGCCTCGACGCGACCCCCGGCGCCGAGTTCCGCGTGCACTCGGCGGTCCGGCCGTGGTCCGGGACGTTCCGTGATGTCGAGCAGGTCGCCCGCCGGCTCGCCGCCGGCCTGCGCGCCCGCGGTGTCGGCCCCGGTGACGTCGTCGTCTTCCAGCTGCCGAACTGGATGGAGGCGGCCGCCGTCTTCTGGGCGTCGTCCTTCCTCGGGGCGGTTGTGGTCCCCGTCGTGCACTTCTACGGGCGCAAAGAGCTCGGCCACATCCTGGAGCGGACCTCACCCAAGGTCTTCGTCACCGCCGAGGGCTTCGGGCGGATGGAGTACCAGCCCGACCTGAGCCGGGACGTCCCCGTCGTCGGCGTGGTCGGCCGCGACTTCGACGAGCTGCTCGCCGACGCTCCGCTGCCCGGCGTGATCGCCACCGATCCGGCCGCCCAGGCGGTGATCGCGTTCACCTCGGGAACCACCCGTGACCCCAAGGGGGTCATCCACACCCATCAGACCCTCGGCTTCGAGACGCGCCAGCTCGCCGGCCTCTACCCGCCGGACCGCGGCCGCCAGCTCACCGCCGCGCCGGTGGGGCACTTCATCGGCATGCTGAACGCGTTCCTGATCCCCGTCCTGGACGGCCGGCCGATCAACCTGGCCGACGTCTGGGACCCGGCCCGGGCCCTGGAACTGATGGTGAGCGACGGGCTGACTGTCGGCGGCGGCGCCACCTACTTCGTGACGAGCCTGCTGGACCACCCGAGCTTTTCGCCCGAGCAGCACCTGCCGGCGATGAAGTACGCCGGGCTGGGCGGGTCGTCCGTGCCGGCGGCGGTCACCACCCGGCTGGACGAGCTCGGCATCACCGTCTTCCGGTCCTACGGCAGCACCGAGCATCCGTCGATCACCGGCTCGCGCCACACCGCGCCGGCGGAGAAGCGGCTGTTCACCGACGGGGACCCGCTGCCCGGGGTGGAGATCCGCCTCGACGCCGACGGCGAGATCCTCAGCCGCGGCCCGGACCTCTGCCTCGGCTACCTCGACGAGGCCCTGACCGAGCAGGTCTTCGACGCCGACGGCTGGTACCGCACGGGCGATGTCGGTGTCCTCGACGCCGACGGCTACCTTACGATCGTCGACCGCAAGGCGGACTTCATCATCCGCGGCGGGGAGAACATCAGCGCGCTCGAGGTCGAGGAGGTGCTGCTCACCATGCCCGAGGTCGCCGAGGTCGCGGTGGTCGCGGCCCCCGACGCCAGGCTCGGCGAGCACGCCGCCGCGATCCTGCGGCTGCAGCCCGGGAGCGAGCTGCCCACCCTGGAGGAGGTGCAGGCGCACTTCGCGCGGGCCGGTCTGGCCCGGCAGAAGTGGCCCGAGGAGCTTCGCGCGATCGAGGACTTCCCCCGGACGCCCAGCGGTAAAATCCAGAAGGCCGTGCTCCGCCGGGAGCTGCGCGCCGTCCCGCAGGGGGGCCGGCAGGGGGACCCGTCGGGACACATTGCGGCTGGGCAGGGAAGAGAATAGGGTTCTCCTTATCAGTAAGGGAGGATCTCAATGTCTACGCGAGTGCCGCCGTACCCGATCTTCGACGCGGACAACCACCTGTACGAGACCCAGGACGCGTTCACCAAGTACCTGCCCGAGGAGTTCAAGGGCGCGATCCGGTACGTCGAGGTGGACGGCCGGACCAAGATCGCCGTCCGGGGTCACATCAGCGAGTACATCCCCAATCCGACCTTCGAGGTCGTCGCCCGGCCCGGTGCGCAGGAGGACTACTTCCGCATCGGAAACCCGGAGGGCAAGTCCTACCGGGAGATCATCGGTAAGCCGATGCGCTCGATCCCGGCCTTCCGCGAGCCGAAGTCCCGCCTCGAGCTCATGGACGAGCAGGGCATCGAGCGGACGCTGATGTTCCCGACGCTCGCGAGTCTGCTCGAGGAGCGGATGAGCGACGACCCGGAGCTGACCCACATCGTCATCCACGCGCTCAACGAGTGGCTGTACGAGACGTGGCAGTTCAACTACGAGAACCGGATCTTCACCACCCCGGTGATCACGCTGCCGATCGTGGAGAAGGCGATCGAGGAGCTGGAGTGGGTCGTCGAGCGCGGTGCGCGGGCGATCCTGATCCGTCCGGCGCCGGTCCCCGGGTTCAGCGGCTCGCGGTCGTTCGGCCTGCCGGAGTTCGACCCGTTCTGGGAGAAGGTCGTCGAGCACGACCTGCTGGTCACGCTGCACTCCTCGGACAGCGGCTACAGCCGTTACACCGACGACTGGGAGAGCAACAAGCGCGAGTTCCTGCCGTTCCAGCCGGACGTGTTCCGGATGATCGGCCAGTGGCGGCCGATCGAGGACTCGGTGGCCGCGCTGATCTGCCACGGCGCGCTGTCCCGGTTCCCGAGCCTGAAGATCGCCGTAGTCGAGAACGGCGCCTCCTGGGTCGGCCCGCTGATCAAGACCCTGAAGGACGTCTACAAGAAGTACCCGCAGCAGTTCGCCGAGGAGCCGGTGTCGGTGCTGCGGCGCAACGTGCACATCAGCCCGTTCTGGGAAGAGAACATGGCCGACCTCGCCGAGCTGCTCGGCGTCGAGCGGGTGCTGTTCGGCTCGGACTTCCCGCACCCCGAGGGCCTCGGTGACCCGGCCAGCTTCGTCGACGAGCTCAAGAACCTCACCGACGAGGAGAAGGCCCTGATCATGGGCGGAAACCTGGCCAGGCTGATCTCGGGATGAAATGGGAAACCATCCCGGAGATGGTGCTGAGCGCGGCCGACCGCTTCGACGACGCCGAGGCGGTCGTCGACGGTGCGCTGCGCCTCACCTACACCGAGCTGGTCGACCGCATCCGTGCCGCCGCGGGCTCGTTCGCGGCGGCGGGGGTGGGCAAGGGTGACCGGGTCGCGATCTGGGCGCCGAACTCCGCCGAGTGGATCATCGCGGCCTTCGGGCTGCTGACCGCCGGCGGGGTTCTGGTGCCGGTGAACACCCGGTACAAGGCGGAGGAGGCCGACGACATCCTCCGCCGGAGCGGGGCCAAGATGGTCCTGGTCCAGGAGGGTTTCCTCGGGCAGGTCTACGCCGGCACCACCTGTGTCCCCGCCGTTGACATCAAGTCGGGCTTCCTGTCGAGCGGCGCGCCGCTCGACGGGCCGGTGGGCCAGGACGGCGACGAGACCGCCGACATCCTGTTCACCTCGGGCACGACCGGGCGTCCCAAGGGCGTCATGATGAACCACCGGCAGACGCTGCGGCTGTACGAGGAGTGGTGCGAGCTCGCCGACCTGCGCGAGGGCGACCGCTACCTCTGCGTGAACCCGTTCTTCCACAACTTCGGGTACAAGGCGGGCCTCGTCGCGGCGCTCATCCGCGGCGCGACGATCGTGCCGATGGCGGTCTTCGAGATCGACAAGCTGATCGAGCTGGTCGAGCGCGAGAAGATCACGATGCTGCCCGGCCCGCCGACGCTCTACCACTCGCTGCTGGCGGTGCCGGACAAGACCGCGCTGGCCTCGCTGCGGTGCGCCGTCACCGGGTCGGCCGACATCCCTGTCGAGCTGATCCGGCGGATGCGTGACGAGCTGCCGTTCCGGTCGATCATGACCGGCTACGGCCTCACCGAGGCGGGGACGGCGACCGCGTCGAGGCCGGGCGACTCGTTCGTGGACATCGCGACCACGGTCGGCACCGCCTGCGACGGTGTCGAGGTGGCCGTCGCCGACGACGGCGAGGTGCTCGTCCGCGGGTACACGGTGATGCAGGGCTACCTCGACGACCCGGTCGCCACCGCCGAGGCGATCGACCCCGACGGCTGGCTGCACACCGGTGACCTCGGCACGCTCGACGAGCGGGGGCACCTGCGGATCGTCGGCCGCAAGAAGGACATGTTCATCGTCGGGGGCTTCAACGCCTACCCGGCCGAGATCGAGGGGTTCCTGCTCGAGCACCCCGCGGTCGCGCAGGCGGCCGTCATCGGCGTCCCGGACGAGCGGATGGGCGAGGTCGGCAAGGCCTTCGTCGTCCGGCGCGCCCCGGTCACCGCGGATGAGCTGATCACCTGGAGCAAGGGCAGGATGGCGGGGTTCAAGGTGCCGAGGACGGTGGAGTTTCTCGAGAGCCTCCCGCTGAACGCCTCGGGAAAGGTGATGAAGGACAACCTGCGGTGACCAGGTGACCAGGTGATCAGGTGACCCAGATGCCCGTGGCTCGCGCGCGCCGCCGGCAGCCGGCGCGCGGCCGGCACCCGCTGAGCGCCGCGGTCCCGGGCCCGGCCCCGGTGTCGACGTTCCGTCTCCAGAAAGTGTCGAAGCGACGATGAGCGATTCTGTCCAGACCAACTCCGGCCTGCCGGTGGAGCCGGTGTACGGGCCGGCGGACCGCGGCACCGAACCGCCCGCGCCGGGCAAGTTTCCGTTCACCCGCGGCAACTACGCCTCCGGGTACCGCGGGCGCACGTGGACGTTCCGCCAGTACTCCGGCTTCGGCACCGCCGAGGAGTCCAACAACCGCTACCGCTACCTGCTCGAGCAGGGCGGCACGGGCCTGTCGGTGGCCCTCGACCTGCCCACCCAGTGCGGGTACGACTCCGACGACCCGGAGGTGACCGAGGAGGTCGGCCGGGTCGGCGTCGCCGTCGACACGCTCGCCGACGCCGAGGTGCTCTTCGAGGGCATCCCGCTGGACAAGATCAGCACCAGCTTCACGATCAACGGCACCGCCGCGATCCTGCTGGCCTTCTACGTGGCGGCCGCGGAGCGCTCCGGGGTGCCCCGGGCCAAGCTGACCGGGACGATCCAGAACGACATCCTCAAGGAGTACGCCTCCCGCGGGACGTGGATCTGGCCGCCGGAGCCGTCGCTGCGCCTGATCGCCGACACCATCGAGTTCTGCGCCGAGGAGGTGCCGCGCTTCAACGCGATCTCCGTGGCCGGCGCGCACTTCCGGGACGCCGGCGCGAACGCGGTACAGGAGATGGCGTTCACCCTCGCCGACGGCGTCACCTACTGCGACACGGTGATCGAGCGCGGTCGGCTGTCGATCGAGAAGTTCGCGCCGCAGGTGTCGTTCTTCTTCTACACCCACGGCGACTTCTTCGAGGAGATCGCCAAGTACCGGGCGGGCCGGCGGCGGTGGGCGACCATCGTCCGGGAGCGCTACGGCGCCACCGCCGACAAGGCGTCGATGTTCCGCTTCGGCTGCGTGGCCGGCGGGGCGTCGCTGTACGCGCCGCAGGCGCAGAACAACATCGTCCGGGTCGCCTACGAGGCGATGGCCTCGGTGCTCGGCGGCGTGCAGTCGATGTTCACCGCGGCCTGGGACGAGCCGTTCGCGCTGCCCAGCGAGGAGTCGGCGACGCTCGCGCTGCGCACCCAGCAGATCCTCGCCTACGAGACGGGGGTGACCCGCACCGCCGACCCGCTGGGCGGCTCGTACTTCGTCGAGGCGCTCACCGACGCCACCGAGGCCCGCATCATCGAGATCATGGACGACCTCGAGCAGCACGGCGGCATGGTCCGCGCGATCGAGGACGGCTACCTCCAGGGCATGATCGCCGACGAGGCGTACCAGCTGCACCAGGACATCGAGAGCGGAAAGGTGCCGATCGTCGGCGTGAACCGGTTCGTCTCCGACGAGCCGGCGCCCGACCTCGCCACCTACGAACTGGACGCCGAAGGCCGCGAGCGGCAGCTGAAGCGGCTGGCGAAGGTCAAGGGCGAGCGCGACGCCGCGGCCGTCCGGGCCAGCCTCGACGCGCTGGCCCGCGCCGCGGAGGGGAACGGGAACCTGATGCACAACCTGATCGACTGCGCCAACGCCTACTGCACGGTGGGCGAGATGGTCGCCACCCTCAAGAACGTCTGGGGCGAGTTCCAGCAGCCGGTGGTGTTCTGATGCCGGCGCGGGTACTGGTCGCCAAGCCCGGCCTGGACGGGCACGACCGCGGGGCCAAGATCGTCGCGCGGGCGTTGCGCGACGCCGGCTTCGAGGTCGTGTTCACCGGCATCCGGCAGCGCGTCGAGGACATCGTGACCATCGCGCTGCAGGAGGACGTCGCGGTCGTCGGGCTGAGCATCCTCTCCGGCGCGCACATCGCGCTGACCACGCGCACCATCGAGGCGCTGCGGGCGGCGGACGCCGGCGACATCGCCGTCGTCGTCGGCGGCACCATCCCGCCGGCGGACGTCCCCAGACTGCTCGAGGTGGGCGCCGCCGGGGTGTTCCCGACCGGCACCCCGCTCGAGCAGCTGGTCACCGAGGTCCGCGCGCTGACCTCGACACCCACCGCGCCCTGATCCGGGGTACGGCGCAGCGAGACATCGGAAACATTCGAGACCTGGAGGGGTCCAGTGCGGGTCGGCGTGATGATCGGACCGGAGCGGGGTGACTCCGCGCGCAAGGTCGGGCGGATGATCGACGACGTGTTGTGGGCCGAGAGCGCGGGGATGGACACCGCCTGGATCCCCCAGGTGCCCTCGGACTTCGACGCCCTGATCGCCGTCTCGCTGATGGGCGCGCGCACGGAGCGGATCGAGCTGGGCACGGCAGTCGTCCCGCTGCAGGCCCAGCACCCGGTGGCGCTGGCGCGCCAGACGCTGTCAGCGCAGGCGGCGACCAACGGGCGGCTGGCGCTGGGCGTCGGGCCGTCGCACCACTGGATCGTGCGGGACATGCTCGGCCTGCCCTACGACAAGCCGGCGGCGTTCACCCGCGACTACCTCGAGGTCCTCAACGTCGCACTGCACGGGCCCGGCCCGGTGGACGTCGAGAACGACACCTTCCGGGTGCACAACCCGCTCGAGATCGGCCCGATCGCCCCGCTGCCCGTGTTCATCGCCGCGCTCGGCCCGGTGATGCTGCGCATCGCCGGCGAGCACGCCGACGGGACGGTGCTGTGGCTGGCCGACGAGCGCGCGGTCGCCGACCACGTGGCGCCGCGGATCACCAAGGCCGCCCAGGAGGCGGGCCGCCCGGCGCCGCGGATCGTGGCGGGCATCCCGGTCTGCCTGTGCGCGCCGGCCGATGTCGACAAGGCCCGGGAGCGGGCGAACCGCATCCTCGGCGAGGCCGAGGTCTCCCCGAACTACCAGCGGCTGCTCGACCAGGGCGACGCCACGAGCGTCGGCGACCTGTGCGCGGCCGGCGACGAGGCGGCGATCCTGGCCCGGTTCCGGCAGTTCGCCGACGCGGGCGTCACCGACCTGTCGGTGCGGCTGCTGCCCATCGGCGACAACCGGGACGAGCTGGTCGCCTCCAAGCGCCGCACCCGGGAAGTGATCGCCGCCCTCGCGGCGGAAGTGAGATGAGCGCCGGACCGCTCGACGGCATCCGCATCCTCGAGGTCGGCCACATCCTCGCCGGCCCGTACGCGACGATGGTGCTCGCCGACCTCGGCGCGGAGGTCACCAAGCTCGAACCACCGGGCGGTGACCTCTCCCGGCAGGTGAGCGACGCCTACTTCGCCAGCATCAACCGCGGCAAGCGCAGCATCCGTCTCGACCTGACCAGCGAGGACGGCCGGGCCCGGCTCGGTGAGCTCGCCGCCGACGCGCACGCGCTGCTGGTCAACCTCAAGCCGTCGGCGATCCGCCGGTTCGGCCTGACCTACGAGGACCTGCGCAAGTACAACGAGAAGCTCGTCTGTGTCGCGCTGACCGGCTTCGGCCTGTCGGCGGGTGACGACCCGGCGTTCGACTACGTGATCCAGGCCGCCACGGGCATCGCCGCGCTCACCGGCGACCCGGACGGCCCGCCGACCCTGCCCGGCTACTCCTCGGCGGACAACTCCGCCGGCCTCACCGCCGCGGTCGCGCTGCTGGCCCAGATCGTCTCCGGCCGCGGCGGCCAGCTCGAGGTCTCGCTGCGCGACGTGATGCTCTCCCAGCTCAACTACCGCGCGGCGGCCTACCTCAACGACGGGGTCGAGCCGCGCCGGCTGCCTTTCGGCGCGCACTCCTACTACGTCCCCGCCCAGCTCTTCCCGACCGCGGACGGATACCTCGCCCTGTTCGTCACCCACGACGGCTTCTGGCGCTCGTTCGCCACCGAGGCGGGGGTGAGCGGCTTCGCGACGATGGCCGAGCGCGCGGCGCGCCGCGAGGAGGTCCTCGCGGTGGTCACCGCGGCCCTCGCCGCGGACACCGCCGCGAACTGGGAGGACCGCCTGCGGCGGCTGGGTGTGCCGGCGGCGAAGGTGCGCACGCTGCCCGAGGCGCTGGCGGCCACCCCCGAGGTCGTGGTGACCGCCGGCGACTTCCGGCTCGTCGGCAGCCCGATCCGCGTAGCGGGCTACGAGCCCGTCTACGGGCCGCCGCCTCGCCTGGGCGAGCACGGCGGCCGGCCCGATCACTCGTAGCGGACGACGGCCGAGGAAGAGTCGGGCACTCCCTGACAGGTCAGAACGTAGCCGTCGTCGATCTCGTCCTGGGTGAGGGCGTCGTTGACCCGCATCGTCGCGGTGCCCTCCACCAGCTTCGCGATGCAGGTGGCGCAGGTTCCGGACTCACAGGAGAACGGCGGGGCCAGGCCGCCGCGCCGCGCGCTTTCGAGGAAGGTCTCGCCCTCGCGCCTGGTTACGGAGATCTTCTTCCGGCCCAGGATGATGGTGACGGTTCCCTCGACCTCCTCGCCGGCGGGCTCACTGCTGGCCGGGGTGCCGAAGCGTTCGACGAAGACCCGCCCGGGCCCGGGAAACGCCCTCTCGACGAGATCCATGAACGGCTCGGGGCCGCAGATGTAGCAGTCGGCGTTGCCGTCGGCACCGACGAACGCCTTGATGGCGGCGTCGTCGAGGAATCCGCGGTCGGCGTCGAGGTGCCGCACGACGGAAAGGCGGTCCGGGTACTTCTCGACGAGTTCCGCCAGCGCCCGCTCGAAGATCATTGAGGGCTGGTCGCGGTCGGCGCACAGCAGCCGGACAGTGCGGTCCGTGCCCGACAGTGCGCTCTTGGCGAGCGAGATGATCGGGGTGATTCCGCTGCCGCCGCAGAAACCCAGCAGGGGGACGTCGCTCTCCTGCAGGCAGAAGATGCCCTTGGGCTCGGTGACCTCGACCTCGTCGCCCGCGCTGACGTTGTCGATCAGCCAGTTCGACACCCGGCCGCCCGGCACCCGCTTTACGGTGGTCATGAGCTCGGAGTCGGTTTCCGGGGCGCTGGACATCGAATACGAGCGCAGGAGCTCCTCGCCGTCGATCTGCACCCGGAACGTGACGAACTGGCCGGCCCGGTACGTGAACGATCCCTCGCGCGGAGCGAGCACGAAGGTACGCGCGTCAGCGGTCTCGTGAACGGTCCGGGTGACGGTCGCCCTCTGGAACAGAGGGGCTCTCGGCATCGACGGCCTCCTTCTGGTATGAAGATTCTGCTGACATGAGAATATAATTTCCGCATGCGAACCGGGGAGGTTCGCGACGCCGTCCCGTGCCTGCCTCCGCGTTGACGTGACCGTCCGAAAGGAGCGGCAGTGAGTGACCGCCCCGCGCTCGTCTTCGAGGAACAGCGGTACAGCCTCGAGCGACTCGACGCGCTGACGGACGGGCTGGCCACGGCGTTGGCGAAACATGGGGTCCGGGCGGGGGAACGCGTCGCGCTGATGGCCTCGAACCGGCCGGAGTTCGTACTGGCCGTCCGGGCTGTCTGGCGACTGGGTGCGGCCATCGTACTGCTGAGCCCGTCCTGGCGGCGGGCCGAGATCGAACACGCGCTGGCCGTCACCGAGCCCGCGCATGCCATCGGTGACCAGGACGCGCTGGCCGAGCTGCTGCCGATGTGGCACCTCGACGAGCCGATCGGCGCGGGGGAGGGGCCGTTCCCGACACCGGACCCGCACGCCGACGCGCTACTGGTCTTCAGCTCCGGCACGACCGGCCTGCCGAAGGCCGCCCGGCACACGCGGGCCTCGTTCGGCGCGGCCGTCGGGCACTGGCGCGACGCACTCGGCCTCACCGCCGCGGACCGCGTCCAGATCACCACCCCGCCCTCGCACATCCTCGGCCTGCTCAACATCGTCACCGCGCTGGAGACCGGCGCCTGGATGCGGCTGCACCGCCGGTTCGACCTCGAGCTGATGCTGCGCTCGATCGAGACCGACCGGATCACCGTCGAGATGGCCGTCGCGCCGATCGCGCTGGCCATCGCCGCCCACCCCACGCTGGAGTCCTTCGACCTGTCGTCGCTGCGGTACATCATGTGGGGCGCGACACCGGTGACGGCCAGCGTCGCCGAGACCGTCACCAGGCGCACGGGCGTCGGCTGGGTGCCCGCCTACGGGGCCAGTGAGCTGCCGGTCATCGCCTGCAACCCGCTCGCGGGCGCCCGGCTCGACAGCGTCGGCCGCGCCGTGCCGGGCGTGCGGCTGCGGGTGGTGTCGCTGGAGAGCGGAGCGCCGGTCGGCCCCGGCGAGACCGGCGAGATCCAGGCCCGCGCCGAGTCGCTGATGGCCGGCTACCTGCCCGCCGAGGCGACGGCGGACGCGTTCGACGACGGCTGGTACCGCACCGGCGACGTCGGCAACCTCGACGCGGACGGGTGGCTCCGGCTCACCGACCGGGTCAAGGAGATGGTCAAGGTGCGCGGCTTCCAGGTCGCGCCCGCCGAGGTCGAGGGTGTGCTGCACGCGCACCCCGCGGTCGCCGACTGCGCCGTGTTCGGCCTCCCCGACACGGCCGACGGCGAGGTGCTCGTCGCGGCCGTCGTGACGAGTACCCAGGTCGACCCGGCGGAGCTCGTCGCGTGGGTGGGCGAACGGCTCGCCTCCTACAAGCGGCCCCGCCGGATCGAGCTCGTGGAAGAAATCCCCCGCCTGCCCTCGGGCAAGGTACTGCGGCGAGTCCTCAAGGAGCGCTATGGACGTACGTCTGACGACTGAGCAGCGGGAGCTGCGCGAGGCGGCCGCCCGGCTGGCCGACGACCTCGGCCCGGGATCGGTCATCGATCTCGACGACGCCGACCGCGCGGCGCGGCTGGAGAAGGCGGTCGCCGCCACCGGGTGGCGCTCGCTGCGCTCCGACGGCGCCTCCGGAGTCGAGGTCGCCCTCGTCGTGGAGGAGTTCGCCCGCGGCCTGGTCGACGTCCCCTTCCTCGGGCCCGTGCTCGCCGACGACCTGCAGGCCAGGTCCGGCGTGGCGGCCGAGCCGGTGGCGCTCGCCGTCGGCGACGAGGCGGTGGACGCCCGCGGCCTGCGCGCCGCCCTGCGGCTGCGGGACACCCGGGTCGAGACGACCGGCGTCGGCGAGCCGGTGTTCGGGATCGACCTCACCCGGACGAACGCCGCCGTCGCCGACCCCGTCACGACGGTCGGGGAGCTCACGGCGGAGGCCGCGCAGCGCTGGCAGGCGCTGGCGCTGGCCGTCACCACCGCCGACATCCTGGGCGCCGCCCGCGGCGCGCACGCCCTCGCCTGCGACTACGCGAAGGTACGCAGCCAGTACGGCAAGACGATCGGCTCGTTCCAGGCCGTGGCCCACCTGCTGGCCGAGAGCCTCGCGCTGATCGAGGGCTCGGTCAGCATCCTGCGCTACGCCGCCTGGGCGGTCGACGAGCTGGACCCGGCGGAGGCGCTGCGGGCCGGCCGGTTCGCGAAGGTCTACACCGAGCGCGCCGCGCGGACCATCTGCGAGACGTCGATCCAGGTGCACGGCGGCATCGGCAACACCTGGGAGTGCCTCGCCCACGTCTTCCTGCGCCGCGCGCTGACGTCCGGCGCGCTGTTCCCCGTCTCTCTGGAGGAGATCGACCTTGGACTTTCGTGACTCGCCGGAGGAGGCCGCCTTCCGCACGCGGCTGCAGGACTGGCTCGCCGAGAACGCGAAGAAGTTCCCGACGTCGGGTGACGAGTACTGGGCCAAGGCGGCGCAGTGGCACCAGGCCCTGTACGCGGGCGGGTTCTTCGGGACCTCCTGGCCGAAGGCGTACGGCGGCCAGGAGCTGCCGCCCGTCTACGACGTGATCGTCGACGAGGAGCTGGCCCGCGCCGGCGCGCCGGCGCGGCCGAGCCTGGGCTACCTGGTCATCGGCCTGGGCCGGCACGGCAGCGAGGAGCTGCGGCAGCGATTCCTGCCGGGCATGATCAACGGCGCTGAGCGCTGGTGCCAGGGCTTCAGCGAGCCCGGCGCCGGCTCCGACCTGGCCTCCCTGACCACGACGGCCACCCTGGAGGGCGACCACTACGTCCTCAACGGCCACAAGATCTGGACGAGCTACTCCGATGACGCCGACTGGTGCCTCGTGCTCGCCCGCACCGACCCGGACGCCCCACGGCACAAGGGCATCTCCGGATTCATCGTGAACATGCACCAGCCGGGCATCGAGCAGCGCCCGCTGCCGATGATCAGCGGGGTGACCAAGGAGTTCGGCCAGGTCCTGTTCGACGGCGCGACGGTGCCGGCCGACCAGATAGTCGGCGCGCCCGGCGAGGGCTGGAAGCTGGCCATGACGGTCGTCAGCCACGAGCGGGAGCCCTCGACGCTGGGCTTCACCGCGCGGTACGGAAAGACCGTGCGCAACCTGGCGGCCCGCCTGGACGGGGAGCCGTCGGAGTCGCTGCGGTGGGCCGCCGTGCAGACCGAGATGCTGCGCCTGCACGTGCGCCGGCGGCTGTCCGAGCAGCTCGACGGGCTCAGCCACGGCCCGGACGGCTCGCTGGACAAGCTGTTGATGACCTGGGTCGAGCAGTCGGTGGGGCACGCCTCGCTGGACGCGGGCGGCACTCGCGACGCCGAGCTGCTGGGCACCTACCTCTACAGCCGCTCGCAGAGCGTCATGGGCGGTACGTCGCAGATCCAGAAGAACATCATCGCGACCCGCATCATCGGCCTGGAGGGCTGACCCGGAACGGGCGCCACCGCCGGTCGGCGGTGGCGCGGGGAGCCACTCCCCGCGCCACCGCCGAGGCGGTGCGGGGACTACTTCGGCGGGAAGCGCAGCGCGCCGTCGAGGCGGATGACCTCGCCGTTGAGGTAGTCGTTGGTGATGAGCTGCTCGGCGAGCGAGGCGTACTCGGGCGACTGGCCCATCCGCTTCGGGAAGGGGACCTGCGGGCCCCAGTAGGCCTCCAGCTTCTCGCCGGCCTTGCCGTAGGCCGGGGTGAGGATGGTGCCCGGAGCGATCGCGTTCACCCGGATGCCCAGCGGCGACAGGTCACGCGCGGCGACCAGCGTCATGGAGATGACGCCGCCCTTGGCGGCGGCGTAGGCGATCTGGCCGATCTGGCCCTCGAAGCCGGCGATCGACGCGGTGTTGACGATGACGCCCCGGGCGCCGCCCTCGAGCGGCTCCTCCTGGGCGATGGCGGCCGCCACCAGCCGGGTCACGTTGAACACCGCGGTCAGGTAGTACGTGACGGTCGTCGTGAAGGCGTCCAGGCTGTGCGGCGAGCCGTCCTTGCCGACGAGCCGGCCGCCGCCGGCCGGGCCACCGTGGGTGTCGACCGAGATCCGCAGCGGGCCCAGCGTCTTGGCCTCGGCGATCGCGGCGAGGATGTCCTCCTCGGAGGTGGCGTCCACGTGGACGTAGCGGATGCCCAGCTCGGACTCCAGCGCCTTGCCCTTCTCGTCCGCGACGTCGGCCACGACGACCTTCGCGCCCGCGGCGTGGAGACGGCGGACGGTGGCCTCACCGAGGCCGCCGGTACCACCGACGACGAGGGCGGAGTTTCCGCTGATCTGCATTAAGGTTTCCCTCTCTTGCTAGCCGCACTTTCGATCTGGAAGACTAACATTCTCATGAATGCGATCACGATCAAGAGCACGGCCGCTCCGGTCGGTGTTCGGCCCCGGATCTCGCGGGCCGTCGGTTCTGGTGCGCACGTCGGTTCCGTCGAGGCCGCCGGCGTTACCGGCCGTGGCACGTCCCCAGCCGGCCGGCGTATCGGACCCCGGTGAACATTCTGGAGACTATGGCCGCCGCGCGCGCTGGTTCACTGCGTGCCGTCGGCCGGTTGCTGAGTCAGGTCGAGGGCGCCGGCCGTGCCGAGGTGCTGGCGGCCCTCGAGCCGGCCACCGCCCGGGTGATCGGCGTGACGGGCCCGCCCGGCGCGGGGAAGTCGACCACGATCGGCGCGCTCGTCGGCGCCTACCGGGAGCGCGGCCTGCGGGTCGCGGTGCTCGCCGTCGACCCGTCCTCGCCCTACAGCGGCGGGGCGCTGCTCGGCGACCGGATCCGGATGGCCTCGCACACGAACGACCCCGACGTCCTCATCCGCTCGCTGGCAGCCCGTGGCCACCTGGGCGGGCTCGCGGCCGCGGTGCCGGCCGCCGTGCGGGTGCTCGCCAACCTGGCCTACGACCTGGTCCTGGTGGAGACGGTCGGAGTCGGCCAGTCCGAGATCGAGATCGCCGCCGTCGCCGACCCGACGATCGTCGTGCTGACGCCGGGCGCCGGCGACGCCGTCCAGGCGGCCAAGGCGGGCCTGCTGGAGGTCGCCGACCTGCTGGTCGTCAACAAGGCCGACCGCGACGGCGCCGACCAGACCGTGCGTGACCTGCATCTTGAGGTCGACGCCCCGATCCTCACCCTCGTCGCGTCAAAGGGGGAGGGCCTGGCCGCGCTGGTCGAGGCGATCGACGCCCATCACCGCGCCGACACCCTCGCCCGCCGGACGGCCCGCGCGCACGCCCAGATCCTCTCGCTGGCGCAGACCCGCCTACGGGAGCACCCGGATCTCGGCCGGCTCGCCGACGAGGTGGCCAACGGCTGCCGTGATCCCTACGCGGCGGCCGACCTGCTGCTCGGTGGTGGCCTGCCCGGGACCGCCTGACGGCCGCCGGAGAAAGACCTTCTCGGCGGCGGCCGGCGGTGTGTATCACCGGGCCGTGTCTGGGTCGATCGGATCAGGTGGTCCTGGTGCCGCCGGTGAAACCGGTGAGGCAGAAATCCCACACTTCCTCGACGGTGATCGGATGTACGTTCTCGTCCTCGGACACCCCGTTGGACTGGGCCAGGAACATGACGGTCTGCATCACCATAGCGGCGGCGCGGCGTGGCTTGAGATCGGGGCGCAACTGACCGGCCGCGGCGGCCCTCGTCATCATGTCGGTGATCAGGGCGAGCAGCGGCGCGTGCGCGACCTTGACCTCGGCCGGGTGCGAGACCAGCAGCTGCGGGGCGAAGTCGGTGAACAGGGGCCGCTGCTGGCGGGCCCGGTCGGAGTGGCTCTGCTCGTACAGCAGGCGGACGGTGATCCTGAGCTGGCCCAGCGGGTCGGGCTCCGTGGCGGAGGCCTCGCGGATCTGCCGGGCGGACTCGTTGAGGGCGTCCTCGAACAGGGCGAGCAGGAGCTCGTGCTTGCCGCTGAAGTGCTGGTAGAAGCTGCGCAGCGACTGGCGTGACCGGTCGACGACCTCCTGCACGGTGAGGTCGATCGAACCCTTCTCGGCGATGATCGCCTGGGCTGCGTCAAGGAACTGGACGACACGCTGCTCGGCCCGGAGCTTGGCCGCCCGGGTCGAGCGCTCGACGGCACGCTGCTTCCAGGCCGGCTCTTCGGTCGGCGTGATCACGGGCAGCTCCGTCTTCTGTGCCATGTACAGAAAGTACTGCACTGCTGCGCAGACATACTGCTAACACAGCAGGTGGACCCACTCCGGTGCCGTCGAGATCATAGCTATCGATCAATGAGAATGGTATTCTCGCACCTGTTCGGCGTGAAGGACCACAGGAGTGGTCCATACGTGACCTGGCACGTGCAAACCGACTCTGGGATGTTGGAAGGGCCGGCGGGGGTCGTCGGTCCCTCCGCGCGCACCGGGCCGGCAGGTGTGCCGTCCCCGGGGTGTTGTCGGGCAGTGTGTGCTCTCAAGGAGCCGATGTGACGATCTTCGCTGACCCGCGTGGCGGCACGGGAGGCCCGGCCGTGGCGCCCCCCGCCCGCCCCGCCGCGGCCGGCACCGCCGCGAGCCCGGGAGGGCAAGATGCTCTTTGAGTTCGACTCCGACCAGCGGCTGTGGCAGAAGACGATCCACGAGGTCCTGGTCAAGGAATGCCCGTCGGCGCTGATCCGCGGGATCGCCGACGAGGGCGCCGACCCCGCCCCGCTGTGGCGGGTCTACGCCAACCTCGGCTGGACCGAGCTGACCGAGCCCAGCGAGGCCGTGGAGCTGGCGATCGTCCTCGAGGAGCTCGGCTGGGCGACCGACCCGACCCCCTACCTGGCGACGATGACCTGGTTCGCCCCGCTCGCCCCGGGGGTCGCCGAGGGGGGCCAGACCGGTAGCGCCGTCCTGGACGGCGTGTCCGCCCGGCGTGACCGCGACGGTTGGGTCCTCAGTGGCGTCGCGCGGTACGTCCTCGACGGTGACCGCGCAGACCGGCTGGCCGTCGTGACCGACGCGGGGGTCTTCATCGTCCCCGCGGCTGATGTGCGGGCCACCCGGGTCGACGTCTTCGACCCCACGCTGCACATCGCAGAGGTCTCGCTGCCCGGCGTCCGGGTCGGCGACGACGCGCGCACGGGCGCCGACCCACGGGCGGCCCGGGACCTCGCGCTCACCGGGCTGGCCCTCACGATCGTCGGGGCCTGCCGCCGTGTTCTGGAGCTGACGCTCGACCACGTCCGCACCCGCGAGCAGTTCGGTGCGCCGATCGGGTCGTTCCAGGCCGTCAAGCACAAGGCGGTGGACATGCACGTCGCGCTGGAACGCGCCCGCGCGCTGGCCTACTTCGCGGCGCTGACCATCGCGGCCGACGACCCGCGCCGCCGGCTCGCCGCCTCCATGGCCAAAGCCGCCGCCGGCGAGTGCCAGTCGGTGGTGTTCCGCAACGGCCTGCAGCTTTTCGGAGCCATGGGCTTCACCTGGGAGAACGACCTGCAGTTCGCGCTCAAGCGGGCAGTCGCGGGCGAGCTGCTGCTCGGCGGCGCCGCCGAGCACCGGGCGCTGATCGCCGAGGAGTACCGTGCAGCTCACGTTTGATGCCGACGTCGAGAAGTTCCGCGCCGAGTTCGTGGCGTTCCTGGACGCGCACCTGCCCAGCGAGGCCGAGACCGGCGAGCGCGCCTACTCGAGCGCGCACGTCCCCGAGTGGGCGCGCCGCTGGCAGCGGCTGTTGTTCGACTCCGGCTGGCTGCTGCCGGGCAATCCGCCGGAGTTCGGCGGGCGCAACGCCTCCATCCTCGAGCAGTACGTACATCTCGAGGAGCTGGATCGCCGGCGCATCTACCACAGCTTCAACCCGCAGGGGCTCGGCATCATCGCCGCCTCGCTGCTGTCGTTCGGTTCCGAGGAGCAGAAGCGCCGCTGGGCGGTGCCGATCCTGCGGGTCGAGATCACCGCGGCGCTCGGGATGAGCGAGCCCGGCGCCGGCTCCGACCTGGCCTCGCTGCGTACCCGGGCGGTGCTCGACGGCGACCACTTCGTGGTGAACGGGCAGAAGATCTGGACGTCTGGCGCCCACGACGCGGACGTGCTGCTCACCTTCGTCCGGACCGACCCGGACGCGCCCAAGCACAAGGGCATCAGCGTGCTGCTGATCCCCACCGACACCCCCGGCGTCACCCGCCGGCCCTTCGGCTCCCTGATCGACCGCGACGACGTCGACTTCAACGAGGTCTTCTTCGACGACGTCCGGGTGCCGGCGGAGAACCTCGTCGGCGCGCTGAACAACGGCTGGCACGTCGCGAACGGCTCGCTCGGCCACGAGCGCACCCTGCTGTGGCTGAGCTTCGCGCTGCGGCTGGAGGAGCTCGCCCGCGACTTCCGTCCCGTCGACGCGCTCGACCGCGACGCGTACGCACGGCTCGTCATGGACGCCCAGGCGCTGCGGCTGCTCGGTTCGGCGGCGCTGGCGCGGGCCGCGCGCGGCGAGCAGGACGTCGCCGCGCTGTCCGTGCTGAAGCTGCTCGGGTCGGAGGCGGTGCAGAAGGCCTCGGAGCAGGCGATGGAGTCAGCAGGGGTGGCGGCACTCGAGCATCCCGGGATGACGGCGCCTTACGCTCATCTCAATCTCGAGGCGTTCTCCGCCGGGTGGTTCGAGCGCTACGCGAGGTCCTTCGCCGGGACCATCGCCGGTGGCACCTCGGAGATCCAGCGCACGATCGTCGCCGAGCGTGTACTCGGTCTGCCGCGAAGCTGAGGAGCCAGCCTTGTTAGTCCTATACGACGTCGCCGACGGGATCGCGACGATCACGCTCAACCGCCCCGAGGTCGCGAACGCGCAGAACGGACCGCTCCTCGAGGAGCTCGACGCGGCGTGGACGAAGGCGGCGGCCGACAAGGACGTGGCGGTGATCGTGCTGCGCGCGGAGGGGAAGCACTTCTCCGCCGGGCACGACCTGAAGTCCGGTCAGCCGCTCCCCGAGAAAATCACCCTGGAGATGCTCTACGAGCTGGAGGCACGGCGCTACCTGGAGTTCTCGCTGCGGTGGCGCAACGTTCCCAAGCCGTCGATCGCGGCGGTGCAGGGGCGCTGCATCTCGGGCGGGCTGCTGCTGTGCTGGCCGTGCGACCTGATCATCGCGGCCGAGGACGCGCTGTTCTCCGACCCCGTCGTCGCCATGGGCATAGGCGGTGTCGAGTACCACGGGCACACCTGGGAGCTCGGCCCGCGCAAGGCCAAGGAGATCCTCTTCACCGGGCGCGCGGTGACGGCCTCCGAGGCCGAGAAGATCGGCATGGTCAACAAGGTGGTGCCCCGCGACCAGCTCGACACCGAGACCCGCGCGCTGGCCCAGCACATCGCGACGATGCCCAGCTTCGGGCTCCGGCAGGCCAAGCGCGCGGTCAACCAGACCCTCGACGTGCAGGGCTTCTACGCCGCGATCCAGTCGGTGTTCGACGTCCACCAGACCGGGCACGGCAACGCGCTGAGCGTCAGCGGATGGCCGGTCCTGGTCAACCTGGACCAGATGAAGTCAGCGATCAAGAAGGCCGACTAGGCCCGAGACACAGCCGACGGCGGCGGGCGGGGGCGCGTGACGGCCCCGCCGGCCGCCTTTAGCCGCGCGTCGCCCGCCGACGCAGGCACAGCCCGGGAGGCAGCATGACCGCAACGGACGAACGCACCCTCGGCGGCACCGCGGGCGGCGGGCCGCGCCCGCTGGAGGGGCTGCTCGTCGTCGGTCTTGAGCAGGCCGTTGCGGCACCGATCGCCACCCGGCACCTCGCCGACATGGGCGCCCGGGTGGTGAAGGTTGAGAACCCGCGCGGCGGGGACTTCGCGCGCCACTACGACGGCGCGCTCAACGGGATGGCGGCCCACTTCGTGTGGGTCAACCGCGGCAAGGAGTCGCTGACCCTCAACCTCACCGACCCGCGGGGAGCCGAGGCGCTCGAGCGGCTGCTGGGCCGGGCCGACGTCCTCATCCAGAACCTCGCCCCCGGGGCGGCGGCCCGGCGCGGCCTGGCCGCCGAGCAGGTGGTCGCCCGCCATCCGCGGATGGTCGCGGTCGACATCTCCGGCTACGGCGAGGGCGGGCCGCTGTCCCACAAGCGGGCCTACGACCTGCTGGTGCAGTCCGAGGGCGGGTCGTGCTCGGTGACCGGCGAGCCGGGCCGGCCGGCCAAGGCAGGCATCCCGATCATCGACCTCGCCACCGGCATGTACGCCCTGAGCTCGATTCTCGCGGCCCTCTACGCCCGCCGGGAGACCGGGCGTGGCTCGGCGATCTCGCTCAGCCTCTTCGACGTCGTCACGGAGTGGATGGGCTACTCCCTCAACTTCACCATGGGCACCGGTGTCGAACAGCAGCCGGCCGGGGTGGGCTCGCCCGCCGTCGCGCCCTACGGCGCCTACCCGACGGCGGACGGCCAGACCGTCGTCCTCGGCACCACCAACGACCGGGAATGGCAGCGGCTGGCCCGCACCGTCCTCGACCGGCCCGACCTGGCGGACGACCCGGCCTTCGCCGGCAACGCCGACCGGGTGCGTGAACGCGCCCGCCTCGACGAGGTGATCATCGCCTGGTCGAAGAGCGTCACCCTCGTGGAGGCCCAGGAGATCCTGGACAACGCCGAGCTCGGCAACGCCCGGCTCAACGGCGTCCAGGACGTCCTGGACCACCCGCACCTGCGCGAACGCGACCGTTGGCAGGATGTCTCGACTCCCACCGGCTCCGTCCGAGCCCTGCTGCCTCCGCCGATCGCCGCCGAGTGGACGCCCCCGATGGGCGCGGTACCCGCCCTCGGCGAGCACACCGACGCCCTCCTCGCTGAGCTGGGCTACCCGACTGAGGAGATCGCCGCCCTGCGCCGCGACCGGGTGGTGTAACGCTCGCCCCGCACCCGAGAGTACGGGTGCGGATCGCCATCTTTCGGGCAAAACACTCGAAGCTCCGGGTAGCCTGCTCGCCCTTTCGTCTCGTCCTCGCCGTTTTGGGGGTCGATCCCGGGGGAATCCGGTCCGAAAAGGGCGAGAAGGAGAGTAAATGGCGAGCAGGCTGGCCCCGGAACCCCGTGCCGGCTTCCGCGGAGCATCCACCCGGCTTTTCCGACCTGTCAGAGGTTGACCAGGCGTGGGGCGTGGTTGTTCTGGCGGATGTGGGCGCCGGCCTGGCGGGTGAGGTCGCGGGTGCTGCCGAGGAGGCCGTCGAGGGTGAGGGTGCGGCGGAGGTGGTGGTGGAAGTCGTGTTCGGCGGTGAAGCCGATGCCGGCGAGGACCTGTTGGCAGTGGCGGGCGGCGTCGAGGGCGGCTTTGCCGGCGGCGGCCTTGGCGAGCAGGGCGGTGAGCGTGATGTCGCCGGTGGTGGTGCCCGTTCCCGTGGTTGCGCCCGCATCGGTGCCCGTGGTTGCCGCGGTGGTGGTGGCGGTGTGGAGGGTGGCTTCGGCGCCGTCGAGGGCGACGAGGGTTTCGGCGAGGCGGTGGCGGACGGCCTGGAAGGAGGCGATGGGCCGGCCGAACTGGGTGCGGGCGAGGGCGTGTTCGCGGGTGAGGGCGAGCATGGTGCGGCCGGTGCCCAGGAGCCACCAGCCCAGGGCTCGTTGTCCGGCGGCGAGGGGCAGGTTCGGGTCGCCGGTGCTGGTGGTGTGTAGCGGGAGCGCGGGGTCGATCACGCTGCCGGGCTGGCTGAGGTCGGTGCGTTCCCAGGTGAGCCAGGTGCCGCCGGTGTAGGGCAGGGGGAGGGTGCCGCCGAGGGGTTGTCCGGTGGCGTGCAGGAGGACGTCGTTGAGGATGGGGGCGTGTGCGCCGGTTTCGCCGAGGAGGGTGAACACGACGGGGATGGCGGTGTCGGGTTCCTCGGTGAGGAGTTCGGGCCAGCCGAGGTCGGTGAGGGCGGTGTCGAGGGCGGCGCCGGTGGTGCCGGTCATGGCCTTGCGGAAGGTCTCGGTGAGGAGTTCGCGTTCGGCGGCGTCCATGGTTATTCCTTGCCGAGGTCGAGGAGTCGGCGGGCGATGATGTTCCGCTGGATCTCGGCGGTTCCGCCGTAGATGGTGGCGGCGCGGGAGTAGAGGTACTCGGAGCGCCAGCGGGTGTCGGTGAGTTCGATGGTGCCGGGGAGCAGGTCGCGGGCGGTGTCGTACAGGCGTTGCTCGGCGGTGGCGAGCAGCACCTTGTCGATCGACGTCTCCGGCCCGATCCGCCCGCCCTCGCCGAGGCGGCGCTGGGTGGCGTGCGAGCGGCAGCGGATGGTGTGCAGCGCCAGGTAGGCCGCACCCAGATCCGCGTCGTCCGTGCTGTCCCTGCTGTCTCTGCTGGTGGTCTCGTCCAGCAGGCGCTCGAGCCGCTCGTAGAGGAACGCGATCCGGTGCCAGAAGCAGGTGGAGCGCTCGTGGGGCAAAAGGTCCATCGCGAGCTGCCAGCCGTCGCCGGGCTTTCCGAGCATGCGGTCGCCGGGGACGACGACGTCGTCGAAGAACACCTCGGCGAACTCGTCGATGCCGTGCATGGTGCGCAGCGGGCGGACGGTGATGCCGGGGGTGTCCATGTCGACGAAGAACGCCGTGATCCCGCTGTGGCCCGGTGCGGTGCGGGTGAGCAGCACGCAGCGCTGGGAGTACTGGGCCAGGCTCGTCCAGACCTTCTGCCCGTTGACCACCCAGTCGTCCCCACGGGGCTCCGCCCGGGTGGACAGCGACGCCAGGTCACTGCCCGACCCCGGCTCGGAGAACCCCTGGCACCACTGCTCGGCGCCGGAGAGCAGCAGCGGCACCATCTCGGCCGCCAGCGCCGGCGACGCATAGGAAATCATGGTCGGCGCCAGCACCTCGATCATCGAGTAGATGCCGGGCTCGGCGAGGTCCCGGGACGCGACCTCCTCGCCGAGTACGGCGCGCAGCACCGCAGGGCCACCGAGGCCGCCGACCTCGGTGGGCCAGCCGTGGCGCATCCAGCCCGCGTCGTACAGGGCACGGCGCACCCGCGCGAGCTGGGCCACCTGCCCGTCGAGGGAGTGGTCGGGTCCTGGGGTCAGGTCGTTCTCGGCCAGCCAGGCCTGCACGTCCGACCGGAACTCCGCGATGTTCACGGGGTCGGTTCGTAGGCGTGCGGCCGCCCCGAGTCGTGCGCCCCGCTGCGCCGGATGAAGGTCATCTTGCGCGTGCGCAGCCGCCAGCCGTCCGGCGTGCGGCGGTAGGTGTCCGAGTAGTACCCGATCCGCATGTCGTGCTTCGAGTGCTCGATGAAGCACAGCGGCTGGGTTCCGGTCGCCTCGTCGCCGTCGATGTCGACCAGCGCCGTCCCGGTCAGGAACAGGCCCTTCGGCGCGGCCGCGACCATCTTCGGGAACAGGTCGAGGGTGAACACGTCACCGAAGGCGCTGTAGGTGCCGTCCGGGGTGAAGACCGAGAGCAGCCCCTCGACGTCACCCTGGGTGATGGTCACGGCGTACTTGGCCAGCAGCTGCTGGATCGCGACGACGTCGTCAGTGGACAAAGGTCTTGCCGCCCTTCATCACGAATTTCACGTTCTGCAGCGTGCTGATGTCCTGCAGGGGGTCACCGGCGACGGCGATGACGTCGGCCAGCAGGCCCTCGGCGAGTCGGCCCCGGTCGGTGACGGCCAGCAGATCGGCCGCGGTGGTGGTCGCCGCCCGGATCGCGCCGAGCGGGGTCATGCCGCGTTCGACCAGGGTCACCAGCTCGATCGCGTTCCTGCCGTGCGGGATCGCCGGGGCGTCGGTACCGACGGCGATCTTAACTCCGGCGGCCATCGCCTCCCGGATCGAGTTGCGGGCCCGGGGGAAGATCTGGCCCGCCTTCTCCCTCAGCTCGGGCGGCGCGTGGGAGACGTCCATGCCCTCGGTCAGGGCCTGGGTCGCCACGAGGAACGTCCCGTGCTTGACCATGAGCTCGATCGCCTCGTCGTCGATGAGGAAACCGTGCTCGATGCAGTCGATACCCGCCTCGACGGCCGAGCGCACCGCCTGGGCGCCGTGGGTGTGCGCGGCGACCCGCAGGCCGTGGCGGTGCGCCTCGTCGACGATCGCGCGCAGTTCCTCGTCGGAGTAGTGCTGCGCCCCGGGCAGGCCGGTGTGCGACATGACCCCACCCGACGCGCACACCTTGATCAGCTGCGCGCCGTGCTTGATCTGGTAGCGCACCGCCCTGCGGACCTCGGCGACGCCGTTGGCGATGCCCTCCTCGACCGTCAGGTCGAGGACGTGCGGCGCGAACGCGCCGAACATCGTCGGGTCGAGGTGGCCGCCGGTCGGGGTGATCGCGTGCCCGGCCGGCACGATCCGCGGGCCGTCGACCCAGCCCGCGTCGATCGCCTTCATCAGCGCGACGTCGAGCAGGTAGCCGCCGGTCTTGCAGAACAGGCCGAGGTTGCGGACGGTGGTGAACCCCGCCCGCAACGTCCGGCGGGCGTTGCCGACGGCGCGCATCATCCGCAGCGGGGGGTCGTCCCGGACGGGAGAGGTCACGGCATGCTCGCCGCGGCCGCCCATCAGCAGGTTGACCTCCATGTCCATGAGGCCGGGCAGGAGGACCAGATCGCCGAGGTCGATGATCTCGCCCTCCGGCGAGCCACCGACACCGACGATCCGGTCTCCGTCGATCTTGAGGATGCCGGGCCTGACGACCTCACCGAGGTCGACGTCGACAAGCCCGGCAGCCCTGATCGTGAGCACGTCAGACGACGGGCTCGACGATCACATCCAGGTAGGCCGCGCCGCTGTCGGGGACGCGGGGCTGCTTCCAGACCTCGACCGGGAAGGACACCATGACCAGGGACTGCATCAGGTGCATCAGGGTGCGGGCGTCCTCGGGCAGGTCGTCGATCGGGAACTTGTCGCAGTAGGCGATCGCGTCCTCGAGGAGCGGGAAGGCGACGTCGTAGAACTCCTGCATCTCGTCCATCGTGGACGCGAGCCGGCGGGCGTAGCGCTCGGGCTCGGTGGCCAGGTCCCAGGCCAGGTACGGCTCGAGGGCGGCGAACTCAGACGGCAGCGGCATCGCTGAACTCCTTGACTCGGTCGCCGACGACCTTGTGCAGGTGCCGGAGCAGGATTTCCTGGTCGCACAGGGGGAACTCGGTGACGGTACGGGTACCGATCATCGTCTGGGTGGCCTCGAGGGTGTTGGCGTCCTGGAGCGCGTACTCCTTGAACGTCACCGCCGCCAGCTCCTGGGCCAGTCGCTCGCGGGCGTTCTTCGGCGGGGCGAAGTAGAGGCTCGCCTCGAACGTGTGCTTGTTCACCGCGGTCGGCCAGTAGTGGTACGTCAGGTACCAGCCCGGCTTCCAGAACAGCAGCGTGAAGTTGGGGAAGATCTCGAACGAGTCGGTGCCCCAGGACTTGTGCTTCACCGGGTTGATCCCCGTCGGGAGCTTCTCGACCTCGAGGCCGTCGACCTCGGGGGTGTCCCAGGGGCCGAAAAGGCCGCTGCGCAGCACGCGCTCGATCGGCTTGACCATCGACGGGTCCTTCGGCGGGGCCATGCCGCCCCAGGAGGACACCATCGAGTGCGGGCTGAACAACTGGTAGTGCAGCGCCTCGAACCCGTAGCCGATGAGCTTCTCGGACTCGCCCTTGACGGCCTGCTTCTGGTGCAGGACGGGCGCGTGGTAGAACTCCGCGAAAGCGTCGATGAACAGCTTCCAGTTGGCGCCGACCTCGGCCCGGTAGGAGTAGACCTCGGTCAGCTCCGAGTACGGGTAGCCCTCGAGGCCCTTGGCCATGTCACCGAGGTACTCGGTGAGGGTCTCCTGCGGGTTCAGGTTGATGAAGATGAAGCCTTCCCAGACCTCACAGGCGACCTCCTTGAGGCCGAACTGCTTCTTGTCCAGGTCGAAGAACTCACCCTCCTGCTGGACGAAGGTCAGCTCGCCGGTGAGGTCGTAACGCCAGGCGTGGTACTTGCAGATGAACTGCCGGCAGCTGCCGGCGGTCTCCTCACCCGGGAAGTCGTTCCACACCAGCTTGTTGCCGCGGTGCCGGCACACGTTGTGGAACGCGCGCACCTTGCCGTCGCCGCCCTTGACGATGATCAGGGACGTCCCGGCGGCGGGCAGCTCCTTGGTGAAGTAGCTGCCGGTGCGGGGGAGGCGCTCGACCCGGCCCACGTTCAGCCAGGAGCGCTTGAAGATCGCCTCGCGCTCCTGCTCGTAGAACTCGGGGTCGATCGAGTCGTTGTAGTCGACGGGCGCGGTGCCGAGCTCGGGATAGTTCTCGGTCCAGCTCCCCGCCGGGGGCTTGCTGAAGTGGGGCACAGGTCTACCTCTCGTTTTCGAGCGCCATGCCGATGGTGGTGCGGGCGATGATGTTGCGCGCGATGGCAGGCGCGCAACAGTCGCCGACGGTGCCGACCGGACCGTCACTCAGCCGGACCGTTACTCGGCCGGATCCGTCACTCGGCGTCCGTCGAGGCGTTCCAGCAGGTCCGCGGGTGGCCGGACCGGACGCGCGCGGCACCGTCCCGTCCCTCGGCCCGGCTGGCCGGCCGGGTCGGGGCGTCGACGGGGTGATGACACGCATGATCGTCCGGTCTCTCCTCGTCCCTGTGAGAACTGCGTTCTCCATGTCGATAATTAGATTTCCATGGAGAGGCTTCCGCGTCAACGTCACCGAGCGCAATCGTGACAACGGGTGCCCAAGGCGGGACGCAGGGGCGCGCCTCCCGCCGACCGGCAGTTCTCTGGAGCAGAGAAGTCGGCTTCCTCACTTGGAGAGGAGGATGCCACATCCTGCCCCAAACGGCGGCCTTCGGGCGTGACAGCAACGCGCCCGCGCCGCGGCCGCGGGGTGCGGTCGCGACACGGGCGCGGGGCAGATGCTGGGTCGAGGGTGAGCGGCGGCTCAGAAGCCCTGGACGAACAGGTTCAGGAGCCCTGGACGAACGGGTAGATCCGGGTGAAGTCGACGCCCGGCTCGGCCGCGGCGAACTCCTCCCACACCGACGACGTGACCGTGCCCAGCGACGTCGGCCCATCCAGCTCGCGCACCTCCTGGAGATAGAGGCGCAGGTCCTTCGCCATCAGCGAGTTCGCGAAGCCGGCCGAGTAGCGCTCGGTGAGCACCTGCCGGGGGAACTTCTCGGCGGTGGCGTTGTTCTGCCCGCTCGCCGTGTTCAGCACATCGAGCATCGTGCCCATGTCGAGGCCGGCCGAGGTGCCGAACGCGACCGCCTCGCTGGTCGCGGCGAGCGCGACGGCGGCCAGGAAGTTGTTGGCCAGCTTGAGGGCCTGGGCGAGGCCGGGCCGGTCACCGACCCGGCGCCGACGGTCGCTCAGCGCGGCCAGCACGGGCTCCACCCGGGCGCAGGCGTCGTCCGTGCCCGCGTACATCACCGTCAGGGTGCGGGCACGGGCGCCCGTGACACCGCCGGAGACCGGCGCGTCCACGTAGCCGATGCCGCTGGCGGCCAGCAGGTCGGTGATGCGCTGGGCCGCGCTCACCCCGATCGTCGAGGTGTCGACGACGTGGGTGACCCTGCGGTCGGCCGTCTCGGCGAGCCCGCGGGCCACCTTCTCCGAGATCACGCCGTCGGGCAGGCTGAGCACGACCACCTCGGCGTGCCGGGCGACGGCTGCCAGGTCGTCGAGATGGGTGGTTCCCTCCGGGGCGCGCTCGGGGCCCGCCGCGTCGTGGACGACAAGGTCGAGGCCGAACTGCGCGACGTTGGCCGCGAGCGCCCCGCCCATGTTCCCGAGGCCGACGAAGCCGACACTGGGGGCCGTCATGCGTCGTCGCGTTCCGCCCGCACGGCCTTGACCGCCCGCCGGGCCGAGATCGCGGCCGGCGCGCCGCAGTACGCCGCCACCTGGAACAGCAGCTCGTCGATCTCCGCGTCGCTGACCCCGGTGCGCGACGACGAGCTCGCGTGCAGGCGGAACTCCTCCATCCGGCCCAGCGCCGCGGTCATCGCCATGACCAGCAGGCTGCGGTCCCGGGTGGACAGCACGCCCTCCCTGGTCCAGACGCCCCACGCCATCGACGTGATGTGGTCCTGGAACTGCTGGCTGGTCTCGTCGGTGTCGCCGGTCGCGCGGTCGACGTAGGCGTCGCCCAGCATGGCTCGGCGCATGGCGTAGGCGGCGCGTAGCTGCTCGGTCTGTTCCATGGGTCCTCCCGATCCTCAGTAGAGCGACAGGCTGACGGTCTTCACCCGGGCGTACTCGTGCAGGGCCTCGATGCCCTTCTCCCGGCCGTAACCGCTGGCCTTGTAGCCCCCGAACGGCGTCTCGACCGTGAGCGGGCCGCCGTTCACGGCAACCTGGCCGGCCTCGATCCGCTCCGCCAGCCGCAGGCCGCGTGCGACGTCCCCGCTCCAGACGCTGCCGACGAGGCCGTACTCGCTGTCGTTGGCGAGCGCGAGGGCCTCGTCCTCGCCCTCGAACGGCAGTGTCACCAGGACCGGGCCGAAGACCTCCTCGCGGGCCACCGGCAGGTGCGGCGCCACCCCGGCGTAGACGGTGGGCCGGATGTACAGGCCCTTCGCGCCCGGGCCGTCGGCGTAGGCGGCGCCCCCGGTGGCCGGCCGCAGCCCGGACGCCAGCGTCCGTGCGAAGAAGTCCAGCACCTTCCGGTACTGCGCCTCGGTGATGATCGGGCCGAAGTCCACGCCCGGGGCGAGCCGTTCCACCGCCGCGACCACCCGGGCGACCAGCTCGTCGTGCACGGACGCCTCGACGAGCAGCCGGGTCGTCGCCGAGCACACCTGCCCGGAGTTGGTCGCGACGGTCGAGACCGCGGCGGCGGCCGCCCGGTCCAGGTCGGCGTCCGCGAAGACCACCAGGGGAGACTTGCCGCCGAGCTCGAGGGTCGCCGGCACGAGCCGGTCGGCCGCGATCCGGGCCAGGTGCCGCCCGGTGGCGACCGAGCCGGTGAAGGTGACGCGCCCGACCCGCGGGTCGGCGGCCAGCGGGGTCCCGACTTCGGGTCCGGTTCCGGCCACGACGTTGAACAGGCCGTCCGGGAGCCCGGCCTCGCTCGCCAGCCGCGCGAGGCGGATGGTGGAGATCGACGTCAGCTCGGACGGCTTGACCACCACGGCGTTGCCCGCGGCCAGTGCCGGGGCCAGCGCCCGGCACGCCTGGTTCAGTGGCAGGTTCCACGGGGTGATCGCCGCGACGACCCCGTACGGCTCCAACCGGGTGTAGGTGTGGCTGCCCCCGCCCAGGTCGATCGTGCGCCCGTGGTGCGCGCGCACCACCCCGGCGTAGTACCGGAAGTAGGCGGCGGACTGCTCGACCTCGAACCGGAGCTGGGTGGCGATCTTGCCGGTGGCCACCCGCTCCAGCTCCATCAGCTCAGCCGCGTGCGCGTCGATGACGTCGGCGACCCGGTGGAGCAGCTCGCCGCGCTCCGCCCCCGACCGCCGCGCCCACTGCGGCTGGGCCGCCGCTGCGTCGGTGACGGCACGGTCGACGTCCACGGGGGAGCCGGCGGCGATCTCGTCACCGGGCTCGCGGGTCGAGGGGTCGAGCGTGGGCAGGTAGCTCCCGCCGGCCGGTGCCGCAGCCTTCCCGCCGATCCAGTGGTCGTGACGGACGGTCACGTCAGGTCACCTCCAGGGTGCGGCGGGCGGGCGCGGGGCGCGGCGGGCGCACCGTCACAGCCCGAGCGACTTCGCGATGATCGTCTTCATGATCTCGCTGGAACCGCCGTAGATCCGCCCGACCCGGGCGTCGGCCCAGGCCCGCGCCACCGGGTACTCGTTGATGTAGCCGTAGCCGCCGAAGAGCTGCAGGCAGGAGTCGATCACCCGGCCCTGCATCTCCGTGCAGTAGAGCTTGACCATCGCGGCGTCGGCCGGCGTCGCCTCGCCCGTCACGTGCGCGAGGAGCACCTGGTCCAGCAGTGCCTGGCCCGCCTCGACCTCGGTCGCGCACCCGGCCAGCACGAACTTGGTGTTCTGGAAGGTGTTGAGCGTCTTGCCGAACACCTTGCGGCCGTTGACGTAGGCGACGGTCTGCTCGACGATCGACGCGGCCGCGCCCTGGGCGTTGATCGCGATCGAGAGCCGCTCCTGCACAAGGTGCGAGGTCAGGTAGGTGAAACCCTGGCCCTCCTCGCCCAGCAGGTTCGCCACCGGGACGCGGACGTCGTCGAAGAAGATCTCGACGGCCTCCTGGATGTGCAGCCCGATCTTGTGCAGCGGGGCCCCGCGGCTGACACCCGGGAGGTCACCGGGGATCACCAGCAGCGACAGGCCCGCGTGGCGCTGGGTCGGGTCCGTCTTCACCGCGGTCAGGAAGAGATCAGCGTTCAGGCCACCGGTGATGAAGGTCTTGGACCCGTTGACGACGTAGTGGTCGCCGTCGAGGCGCGCGGTGGTGGTGAAGCCGGCCAGGTCCGATCCGGCGCCCGGCTCGGTCAGCGCCAGCGCGGCGACCAGCTCGCCGCTGGCCAGGCCCGGCAGCCAGCGCGTCTTCTGCTCCTCGTTGCCGTGATCCACGAAGTAGGGGACGGAGATGTCCGCGTGGATGCGCAGCGGGCCCAGCGCGTAGCCGGCCCGGGCGGCCTCCTCGGTGACGACGGCGTTGAACAGGAAGTCCGCCCCGCCGCCGCCGTACTCCTCGGGGATCCCCAGACCGAGGATTCCAACGTCCCCCGCCTTGTTGTAGAAGTCGCGCGGCGGTAGGCCGGCTTCCTCCCACTCGCGGTAGTGCGCCCCGATCTCCTTTTCGAAGAAGGTGCGGACGGCTGCCCGAAAAGCGTCGTGCTCGGGACCGTAGACCGTGCGTCGCATCCGGTCGCCCCTCTCCGGCCGAGGCGGGGTGTCCCGCCGACGTCGTCGTCTGAGTCACGGGCCCCGCGCATGACGGGCCCGTCGGGTTTCGTGTGCCTGGTCGTGTGCGTGCTGGATATCGCTTGCTTGTCGGATATCGGTTTCGTGCGCCGGGGACCGGCCGGCCCGCGGGACGGGCAGACCATGCTCAGGAGGAGGTGGAGGTGGGCGGCTGCGCCCCGGACCGGCCGGCGGGCCCGTGACCGGGACGCCGTCGGCCGACGTGGTGACGGGTCGACCACACTGCCCCGCCAGGCACCGCCGACCGTGGGAATGCCATCGATCCCACGGGCTCCGGTCGCCTCCAGGCCACCTCGGACGCGTCGGACGCAGCCGAGCCGCCTCGGTGGGATCGCCGGGAGCGGGTCGCCTCGAACTGCATCGTCTCAAGCTGGGGTGGTCCCGGGAGTTCGCGCGCGGCCACACGCGGCGCGAGACCGGGGCTTAACGTACCTTTGCTGCCCGGACGCAGTCCAGTGGGCGGCAGCGCCCGTCCCGTCTGGTACGTACCGCGAACAGCCGCGACGGCCGACCGATGGCGGACCGATGGCGGACCGATGGCGGAAGGTGCCAGTCCGGGTACGGGGGCGTCGCGGAGGCGGCCGGGAAGATCTTCCGGACCCGTTCGGGTGAGCGTGGCCCCGGCCCAGTGAGTCTCTGCTAACGTGAACCGTCGGCCAACGTGATCAGTTGCGTGCACGTGAACCGTCGTGTGTCGGGTGGCGTGCATGCCGTCTCCCTGACCGCGCTCGCGGGTGTCGTGGCGCATCCGACACCGCGGGTTTCTACCACCAGCCCCACCGGCGCGGCCGGTGGCCGCCCGGCTCGAGGGCGGTCGGGGGCGGGGCCGTCGCACTGATCGAACGCTGTGACCTGTTGTTACCTGCTGAACGGACGAGACCGTCGCCGGTGCGGGAGTGAGGGGTGGACAGGTTGGACAAGGTGGTTCCGAACGCGGAGCTCGCCGTGGCGGACATCCCCGACGGGGCCTCGCTGGCGGTGGGCGGATTCGGGCTCTGTGGCATCCCGAGTGGCCTCATCCGCGCGTTGCTCGCCGCCGGCCCCAAGGACCTCGAGACGGTCAGCAACAACTGCGGCGTGGACGACTGGGGCCTCGGCCTGCTGCTGCGGGCGGGGCGGATCCGGCGCACCACCGGCTCCTACGTCGGGGAGAACAAGGAGTTCGAGCGCCAGTTCCTCTCCGGTGAGCTCGAGGTCGAGCTCGTTCCGCAGGGCACCCTGGCCGAGCGGCTGCGCGCCGGCGGCGCCGGCATCCCGGCCTTCTACACCCCCGCGGGCGTCGGGACCCAGGTGGCCGAGGGCGGCCTGCCGTGGCTGTACGACGGCTCCGGCGGCATCGCGGTCGCCTCGCCGCCCAAGGAGACCCGGGTCTTCGACGACCGGACCTACGTCCTCGAGCGCGGCATAGTCTGCGACTTCGCCCTGGTCCATGCCTGGAAGGGCGACCGGCACGGCAACCTGGTCTACCGGGCGAGCGCCGCCAACTTCAACCCGCTGTGCGCGACGGCCGGGCGGGTCACCATCGCCGAAGTCGAGGAACTGGTCGAGCCCGGCGAGCTCGACCCGGCCCAGGTGCACACCCCGGGGATCTTCGTCCAGCGGGTCGTGCACGCGCCCGACACGGAGAAGCGGATCGAGAAGCGGACGGTGAGCTGAGATGGCCCTGACTCGTACCGAGCTCGCGGCCCGGGTCGCCCGCGAGCTCGAGAGCGGACAGTACGTGAACCTCGGTATCGGCCTGCCGACCCTGGTTCCGAACTACCTGCCCGACGGCGTGACCGTGGTCCTGCACAGCGAGAACGGCATCCTCGGCGTCGGCCCCTACCCGGCGGACGCCGCCGTCGACCCCGACCTGATCAACGCCGGCAAGGAGACCGTCACCGTCCTGCCCGGGGCGGCCTTCTTCGACTCGGCCACCTCGTTCGGGATGATCCGCGGCGGTCATGTCGACGTCGCGGTGCTCGGGGCGATGCAGGTCTCCCGGGTCGGCGACCTGGCGAACTGGATGATCCCCGGCAAGATGGTCAAGGGCATGGGCGGCGCGATGGACCTCGTGCACGGCGCCCGGCACGTGATCGTGATGATGGAGCACGTCGCCCGCGACGGCAGCCACAAGATCCTCGACGAGTGCACGCTGCCGCTGACCGGCCGCGCCTGCGCTCA